>JBAPMF010000077.1:0-26439 GCA_049278475.1 Herbaspirillum sp.
TTCTGGATCGTCGGCCTGGATATCGCCGACTACATCCTCTATATCGAACTGGTCAGCCTGGGCAGTGGCAAAGCCACCATCGTCGAACCGATGCATGTTTACCGGTTTGCGGTAATGAAAAATGCAAGCCGGGTGATTGCGGTGCATAATCATCCTGGCGGTAATCTCACTCCTTCGGAAGCTGATAAGGATATAACCGATCGTCTGATCCAGGTCGGCCGCATCCTGGGTATCACGATGGCAGATCATCTGATCATCTCGACGAAGGAGTGTCTGAGTTTCCATATGATTGGACTGATGGACAAGCTGGCTGCCAGCCTCAAATATGTCCCAACCTTTCAGGTCAAAGAAGAGCTTCTCGCTGCCAAACAGGCCCTCAAAGCTGAAAAAGCGGCTAAAGAAGAAGCGAAAGAAGCCGAAAAAGAGGCGCTGAAGGCTGAAAAAGCAGCCAGACAGGCTCTCAGCAGGTCAATCAAATTTCTTGCTGACAAAAATATGACAGCAAAAGAGATTGCCAACATACTGAAAATTCCGCCCGGGGAAATCGAACAGGCGATCAACAAGAAAAAATAGTCCCTCGCTGCCTGTCGTGACGAAACCTGGGGCGATGCATCATTCCATCAGTAGAACATGAGGAGACTTCATGTCAGGCAAATTCAAAAGGCAGTTGTCGCTGACCGATCTGACCTTCATTGGTTTAGGCGCTACTTTTGGTTCTGGGTGGCTGTTCGCGGCCAGTCACGTGTCTGCCATCGCGGGGCCGGCAGGCATCTTGTCCTGGCTGCTGGGTGGTTTTGCGGTATTGCTGCTGGGCATCGTCTATTGTGAGTTGGGTGCAGCGTTGCCGCGCGCGGGCGGTATCGTGCGCTATCCCATGTATTCGCATGGCCCATTGCTGGGCTATCTGATGGGGTCGATCACATTGATCGCTTTCTCCAGCCTGATTGCGATCGAGGTGATCGCCTCGCGCCAGTACGCAGCAGCATGGTTTCCGAGTCTGACCCGAACTGGCTCGAGCGATCCGACGACATTGGGCTGGGTGTTCCAGTTTGCGCTGTTATGCCTGTTCTTTTACCTGAACTATCACAGCGTCAAAACCTTCGCTAGAGCGAATAACTTCATCAGCCTCTTTAAGTTCGTGGTGCCCCTGCTGGTGATCTGCGTGCTGTTTTTTTTCTTCCAGCCCGAAAACTTCGAACGGTTTGCTCCTTTCGGCTTGTCCGGCGTGGCCATGGCCGTGTCGGCTGGCGGTGTCATCTTTGCCTACCTGGGTCTGACGCCTATTATTTCGGTGGCCAGCGAAGTGAGGAACCCGCAGCGCACCATTCCCTTCGCGCTGATTTTGTCGATACTGCTGTCCACGGTCATTTATGTCTTGCTGCAACTGGTGTTTCTGGGGGGCGTGCCTGCCGGGATGCTGGCAGACGGTTGGGCAGCTGTGTCGAAAGAGATGGCATTGCCCTATCGGGACATGGCCATGGTACTGGGAGTGGGATGGCTGGCTTATCTGGTGGTGGCGGATGCGATTGTTTCGCCAGTCGGCTGCGGCAATATCTTCATGAGCGCGACGCCGCGCGTGGTCTATGGCTGGGCGCAAACGGGTACTTTCTTCAAGGTGTTTACGCGTGTGGAGGAAACATCGGGTATCCCGCGACCGGCGCTGTGGCTGACCTTTGGCCTATCGATCTTTTGGACACTGCCGTTTCCGTCGTGGGAGGCGCTGATCAATGTCGTGTCTGTCGCGCTGGTCCTGAGCTATGCCGTGGCGCCGATCTCGGTGGCGGCCTTGCGCCGTAGCGCGCCCGGCATGGTGCGCCCGTTTCGGGTAAAGGCAGTGAGCGTGATCGGTCCGCTGGCTTTTATCACGGCTGCATTAATCATCTATTGGTCGGGGTGGAAGACGGTGTCGTGGCTGCTCGGGTTGCAGATCCTGATGTTCGCGCTCTATCTGTTGTGCGCCCGGATCGTCCCCACGCAGCGCGTGAGCCTGGCGCAGCAGGTACGTTCGTCTGCCTGGCTGATTGGCCTGTATGTCGCCCTCATCGGCTTGTCCGGCATCGGCACTTATGGCGGGGCAGGCATCTTGGCTCATCCGTTCGACTCCCTGGCGATCGCCGCTTGCGCGCTGCTCATCTATTACTGGGGGACGGTCACCGGTTTGCCGTCGCAGCTGCTCGACCTGGAGTCGGATGACTCGGAAAGCGAGGAGCAGCTATCCTCAGTGCAGGCCGGCGGCGCCTCTGTGCCGGCTGCCGGCATTGTGTGATGAACGGGTTTTCAGAACATGCAACGGGTACATGTCATCGATTCTCATACCGGAGGTGAACCTACCCGCCTGATCATGCGGGGATTTCCAGACCTGCCTGGCGTCACGATGCGCAACAAGCGGGACGTGCTGCGCGATCAGCATGATCACTGGCGCCGCCGCCTGCTTGCTCGAGCCGCGCGGCAACGCAGTGCTGGTGGGCGCCTTGTACTGCAAACCGGTTACGCCCGGCGCGACGTGCGGTGTCATTTTCTTCAACAATGCCGGTTACCTGGGGATGTGCGGTCATGGCACGATCGGGCTGGTGGCTTCCTTGCACCACCTGGGCTTGATCGCTCCTGGCGCGCACCGGATCGATACGCTGGTTGGACTGGTCGATGTGGTGTTGCATGCAGACGGAGCGGTGACAGTGGGAAATGTGCCGTCCTATCGTTATCGCAGGCAGGTGGCCGTCGATGTGCCGGGTTATGCACCTGTGGTCGGCGATATCGCCTGGGGCGGCAATTGGTTCTTTCTCGTTGCCGATCATGGTCAGCGGATCGCACCCGACAATGTCGAACTGTTGAGCGATTACACCTGGACGATGTTGCAGGCTCTGAAAGACCAGGGCATTCATGCAGAGAACGGCGCCTTGATCGACCATGTCGAGCTTTTTGCCGACGACCTGCATGCCGACAGCCGGAATTTCGTCATGTGTCCGGGCAAGGCCTACGATCGTTCTCCCTGCGGAACCGGCACCAGCGCGAAACTGGCCTGTCTGGCCGCCGACGGCAAGCTCGACGCTGGCCAGACTTGGGTGCAGGCCAGTATCACCGGAAGCCGCTTCGAAGGACGTTATGAATGGGAGGGCGAGCGTATTCGTCCTTTCATTACCAGGCGTGCTTATCTGACGGCCGATGCTACATTGCTGATTGACGGACGCGATGCTTTCGCATGGGGTATCGCGCCCAGATGAATGTGCTGCAGCGGCATGAGCGGCAATACTCCTGTGCCGATCGCCAGGCCGTGGTCGATGTCGCTATCGTGGGGGCGGGCATCATCGGCGTTGCTTGCGCGTACACTCTGGCGCGGTCAGGGCTGTGTGTATTGCTGCTGGATTGGCAGGAACCCGGCCAGGGCGTGTGATGAACTTGCTGCGGCGCGCATTCCGGCTGGCGCGCCGGCGACTGCCGTGGCGCCGGTATTCTCGGTCCGCTCTGGATTCGCGATAGAATACGCGCTGATCAAAAATCGGAGCAGCATTGCCTAAGCCTTATCCACATCCCATTATTGCCCGCGAAGGCTGGCCTTTCCTGGGCATCGCCGTTGTCGTCGCCAGCGTCGTCACTGTGTTCGGGGGCGCCTGGTCGATTCCATTCTGGATCATCGCCCTGTTCGTACTACAGTTTTTTCGAGACCCGCCGCGCGCCATTCCGCAAGACCCGAATGTCGTGCTGTCGCCGGCCGATGGCCGTATTGTCGTGGTCGCTCAGGTCCATGACCCGTATGCCAACCGTGAAGCGCTGAAAATCAGCGTGTTCATGAACGTTTTCAATGTTCATTCCAACCGCGCGCCGGTGGATGGCAAAATCGAAACCATGCAATATTTCCCCGGCAGATTCGTCAATGCCGATCTGGACAAGGCGTCTCTGGAAAACGAACGCAATGCCCTGGTAATGACTGCCGCCAACGGCCAGAGCGTGACCTGCGTGCAGGTGGCCGGCCTGGTTGCGCGCCGCATTCTGTGCTATGTCAAGGCAGGGGAGAGGTTGGCGCGCGGTCAGCGCTATGGTTTTATCCGTTTCGGCTCGCGCGTCGATGTGTATCTGCCGCTGACGGCGACGCCGAAGGTAAGCGTGGGTGAAAAAGTCTCGGCGACGGAAACCATCCTGGCTGAATTCTGATCACTGCATGACCAGCTTATTGAGATAGACCCACCATGACAACTTTCCGCAAGCGTAAAAACAAGGACATCCCTTTTCCGAAATCCCTGCGCGGTCATAAAACGCCGATATATCCGCTCCAGCTGGAAGATGAGGACGGTACGCTCATCATTCGTCCACGTCGTTCCCGCGGTATTTATCTGCTGCCGAACGCTTTTACCACGGGGGCCTTGTTCTGCGGTTTTTACGCCATCGTCATGGCGATGAATCTGAAGTTCGATCAGGCGTCGATCGCCATTTTTGTCGCCATGGTGCTCGATGGCCTGGATGGTCGCGTGGCGCACATGACTAACACCCAGAGCGAATTCGGCGCGCAATACGACAGCTTGTCCGATATGGTGTCGTTCGGTGCGGCGCCGGCGCTGGTGGTCTATGAATGGTCGCTGCGCGGCATGGGCAAGCTGGGCTGGCTGGCGGCGTTCGTGTATTGCGTTGGCGCCGCGTTGCGTCTGGCACGCTTCAATACCAACATCGCAGTGATCGACAGGCGTTATTTCCAGGGCCTGCCCAGCCCGGCGGCGGCGGCATTGGTCGCCGGTTTCGTCTGGCTGATGGATGACCTGCGTTTTGCCGGCGCGGATTTGGACTGGGTATCCTGGATCATCACGCTGTACGCCGGCATCACCATGGTGAGCAATGTGCCGTTCTACAGCTTCAAGGACATCAATTTCCGCAAGCCGGTGCCGTTTATCGCGGCCTTGCTGGTGGTGCTGATGCTGGTGGCGATCTCCAGTGCTCCGTCGAAGGTGCTGTTCGGCCTGTTCGTACTGTATGGCGTGTCGGGTTACTTTCTCTATGTCTGGCGCAAGCTCAAAGGCAAGCCGGTCAGCATCGCGCAGACCGGGCGCGATGAGAAGAAGCAGGTACACACGCCATGACATCAGCCGCATTGCCCGGTTTCGTTGACTGAAGCGGATGGTAATGGGCGGCGCCCCTGCTCTGTCAGCTATCGCTTTGTGGAAGTTGGCTCATGATATTTCTCTCCGCTGATCGCCCCAGCACTGATCCCAAAGAGGATCTGTTCGGATATGCACCGTTTGCCGAGAATCTGGCTGACAGCATCTGTCGCTACCAAGACAGCGATGGTTTGGTACTGGCCATTTACGGCCCATGGGGTTCCGGGAAGTCCACGGTACTCGGCTATGTGAATCACTACCTCGAGCAACAACCCGATGAAAGCCGGCCCGTCGTCGTTGCGTTCAACCCCTGGTGGTTCTCGGGGCAGGAAAATCTTGCCAGAGCCTTCCTTGGTCAGCTCCAAGTCGTACTTCCCACCAAGAGCGAGAAATTCAAAAAGCTGGCGCGTCTGCTGGGTGACCTTGCTGAAGCCGTGGGCGGTCAGGCAGGCACGCTCGTCGCGAAGCTCATCAGAATCTGGTGCAAGCCGAAAGATGTTCCTGCGCTCAAGGCTGAGATCAGCAAGATACTGAGAGAAGCGAAGAAGCGTGTCCTGGTCATCATCGACGACATCGATCGCCTCACACCGGAAGAAACCCGGCAGTTGTTTACCGTCATTAAGGCGTTGGCGGATTTTCCGAATGTCGTCTACCTGCTGGCCTTCGACCGTGAAGTCGCCGCACAGGCCATCGAACAGCAGAGTGGTTTGCCTGGCGAGCGCTATCTGGAAAAAATCATCCAGGTGCCGTTCGAGTTGCCGCCGGTCGATCGTGTGGCTTTGCAGAATGCGTTGTCCGAACGCCTCCGTCAGGTGTTGGGCGACATGGGTGGTCTGTTCGATCAGCATTATTGGGCAAACGTATTTCACGATGGGATTGACCCACTGATTCAAGTGCCGCGAGATGTTGTCCGTTTCACGAATACGCTGTCCGTCACTTACCCTGCGGTGCGCGACGAGGTCAATCCCGTGGACTTCATTGCACTTGAGGCGATCCGGGTTTTTCTGCCCGATCTGTATGCTGTGGTTCGGACGAATCAGGATCGATTCGCAGGCCACAGCAATGATAGCGGGCGTCACGAAGACCCGAGCGCCAAGGCGGCCTTTCATCGGCAATGGGCGGCAGAGCTTCCAGAGCGGTGCCGGGAGAGTACACAAGCGTTGCTGAAGCGCATATTCCCAAAGATCGGGCAAATGATCCATAGCGATGACTGGCTGTCTCAGTGGCGTAGGAAGCTTCGTGCCTGCCACCCTGAGATTTTTCCGGTTTATTTCCATCTGGCCGTTCCACAAGGTGCCATTTCGCGAAGTGAAATGATGGCGCTGTTGGCGCCAGCCAATTCAGCTGCCGATTTTGGGGCCGCACTCGTTCATGCCAAGGACGAGCAACGCCCCGATGGCCTGTCGAAAGCATGTGTCCTGCTCGAGTGTCTGGTGGATCACGTCGAAGACATCGTAGACGAACACATTCCGACGGTGATTCAGGCCCTATTCGACGTAGGCGATTTGCTGAACGGTCCCGCGCGTGGGATATTCAACTTCGGCAATACCTCGCGGGCATCTCGGCTTGTTTATTACCTTCTGAAACGGGTGCCCGCTAATCAGCGGGCCGATATTCTTGATGAGGCGATCAAGGCAGGCAACGCACTCGCGGTTCAGTCATTGTGCCTGCAAGCACTGGATGAGGAAATCACCAGTGCAGAAAATTCCGGCGAACCCACTCAGCTGACGGCTGGCGAGGTGACAAGCTTGAAAGCTACCTGGATATCCAGAGTGCGAACGCTTTCAAAAGAGGCCGACTTTCTGGATCGCCCAGAATTGCTACGATTGCTTTCCAGTTGGCGGCACTGGGGTGATGTTGCGGAGGCGCGTGCGTGGTGCGACCGTGTTACTGCGTCTGACGATGGACTTCTGGCGCTGCTGCCGAAACTTGTTCAGTACAGTACATTCCATACCATGGGGGACAGGGCAGCACGCCTTCAACCGCGCCTCAATCCGAATTCGCTCGAAAGTTATCTCGATACCGCATCCTGTGCGAAGCGATTGGCTGAACTGGTGGAAAAGCGTGAGGTTCCTGATGAAGCCAGGCAGGTCGTTACCCAGTTCCTGAAGGAATTTGAGATGCTGAAGGCTGGAAAGAATCCGGACGATGCTGGCGTATTCGATGAATGAAGGAAGAAATATGTCCAGAAAAACCACACCGGCCAAGCCAGCAGTCACCCTGCTCGTGGAGCTACGCAGCCTGATCGAAGCCGCACGGACGCACGTCGCGCAGACGGCCAACGCCACGTTGACGATGCTCTATTGGCGTGTCGGCCAGCGCATCCGGCGTGAGGTGCTGAACGACCAGCGTTCCGGGTACGGCGAGGAGATTTTGCCGACACTGTCGGCAAAATTGGTGCAGGACTATGGCAAGGGCTTCAACTATTCGGCGTTGACACGCATGGTCAAGTTTGCCGAAGCGTTCCCGGACGAAGCAATTGTTGCGACGTTGTCGCTAGAGTAGCCGCTGGAACGTGAGTATTATGCCGAACTGTGCCGTGTGGAACGCTGGAGCGTGCGCACCCTGCGTGAGCGTATCGGCAGCCAGTTATACCTGCGCACGGTCATCGCCAGGAAACCCGAAGCCGTGGTGCAGGCGGAAATCAGCGACTTGCGCGCGGGTGGTCAGATGACGCCAGATCTCGTGTTTCGCGACCCGTATATGCTGGACTTTCTGGGCTTGCCGCACGATTACAGCGAGCGCGATCTGGAAGATGCCATCCTGCGCGAGATGGAGCGTTTCCTGCTGGAACTGGGCGTGGGTTTCACCTTCGTGGCACGGCAGAAGCGCATCAGCGTCGGTGCGGACGATTTTTATCTCGATCTGCTGTTCTATCACCGCTACCTGAAGCGACTGGTCGCGGTGGAATTGAAGCTGGAGAAGTTCCAGCCTGCGCACAAGGGGCAGATGGAGTTGTACTTGCGCTGGCTGGACAGGCACGACCGTGCATCGGGTGAAGAACCGCCCATCGGTTTGATTCTGTGCGCGGCCACAGATACCGCGCAGGTGGAGTTGATGGACCTGGGGGCTTCCAACATCCGGGTGGCGGAGTATCTGGCTCATATCCCCGATGTGAAGGTCTTGCAGGCGCAGCTGCATCACGCTGTGCAGGTGGCCCGCGAACGGGCGGCGCGAGCAACGGCCTTATCGCCCGAACCGGGTGTGGCCTTGCCCGAAAGCCTTGGCAGAAAGCCCTCGACAGGAAGTCTTCATGAATAACGTCAACGCTTGATCGCCATCGGTTACAGTCTCGGCGCCGATCGTAAACACGTTCTGGCAGAAGTGTTTTTATTGTTGAGATTATCATGTACCATCGCGCTCGTCGGGATCGGTCCCGGCAAGCATGCTTTCATCACCGGACGTTTAGCCAGCGACTTCTATCCGCCAGCCGACAGCGTTTTTATTTTGTTATAAAGGCGGAAGGACTCCCAATGGATCGTCGATTTACCCCCATCGCCGCGATGCTGCTCGCCAGCGTCACGGTTCCCACATTGTTCCAGGATGCCTGCGCGCAGACTGCCAGTGCCGACTCTGCGACACTGCCGGAAATCAGCGTGACCGGGAGCGTCGGCAGCCCGGTCAAGGTCGATAACGCGTCGTCCAGCAAATTCACCGCGCCGTTGCTGGATCTGCCGAAGTCAGTGACCGTGATCAATTCGGAAGTGATCAACCAGACCGGTTCCACTGCCCTGGTCGAGGCGCTGCGTACTACGCCTGGCATCACTTTCGGCGCCGGCGAAGGCGGTAACCCGGTGGGTGACCATCCATTCATCCGCGGCTTTGACGCGCAGAGCAGCACTTATGTGGACGGCATGCGTGACCTGGGTTCGCAATCGCGTGAAATCTTCAATGTCGAGTCGGTCGAAGTGGTCAAGGGTGCCAGTTCCGCTTACGGCGGTGGCGGCTCCACCGGCGGCTCGGTCAACCTGGTCAGCAAGGCGCCGATGCAGGAGCAGTTCAGCGCCGGCAGCGTGGCCATTGGCACCGACGACTACCGGCGCGTGACTGCCGACGGCAACTACCTGCTGGGCGACAACGCCGCAGTGCGCCTGAATGCGATGTACCATGATGCGGGTGTGGCAGGCCGCGACGCCATCTACGACAAGCGCTGGGGTTTCGCGCCGTCCCTGACGCTGGGCCTGAATACGCCGACCCGCGTGACCCTGAGCTATTACCACATGCAGACGGATGGCCTGCCGGACAGCGGCATCCCGTACAACAATCCGAAGACCAGTGATGCGCGTAATGGCAATGGCAGTCCGTACCAGGTTGATCGCAACAATTTCTACGGGCTGGCCGATCGCGATTTCCGCAAGACGCAGGCAGACATCGCGACGGTGCGCGTGGAACACGATGTCGGCGCCAGGCTGCATCTGCGCAATACCACCCGCTACAGCAAGACCAGCAACGACTATATCTGGACCCAGCCCGACGACAGCCAGGGCAACACTTACAACGGCCTGGTCTGGCGTCGTGCCAACACGCGCATCAGTGACGTCGAGAGTATGCAGAACCAGACCGAGCTGTTCGGTGAATTTCTGGCCGGTTCGGTCAAGCACAATTTCTCGATGGGTGTTGAGATGTCGCGCGCGGAAGCGACCAGTGACTCCTACCATGTGCGTGCAACCACCGGCGCCACCGCCTGCGCCAGCGGAGCCGGCGCCGCGTCGAACTATGATTGCACCAGTCTGTACCAGCCGAACCCGGCTGATCCGTGGCGCGGATACATCGGTCGCGCCAACCGTCCCACCGAGGCGGTCAATACCGCGTACTCGGTTTATCTGTTCGATCATGCCAGCATGAACGAGCAATGGTCGATCAACGCCGGTCTGCGTTACGACAGCTATCGCTCGTCCTCGCGTACCCCGGCTTATCCGGCCATCAGCGCTGCGGCCAGCCCGACCGGCGCGGCCATCGCCGTTGTGGCAGCCAGCGATTTGCATAATAAATCGTCATTTCTGAACTACCAGGCTGGCGTGGTGTTCAAGCCTGCGGCCAACGGCAGTGTTTACGTCAATTACAGCACTGCATCGGATCCGGCTGGTCTGAACGCCAACGACGGTACTTCCGACGGCGCTATCAGCGCCGCCAACCAGAATCTGGCGCCGGAGCGCAGCAGGAGTTATGAGCTGGGTAGCAAGTGGGATGTGATGGACGACAGGCTGTCGCTGACCGCCGCCATCTTCCGCACCGAAAAGACCAATGCCCGCATCACCGCGGCCAACGGCACTACCCGGCTGGCCGGCAATTACAAGGTCGATGGCATGGAGCTGGGTTTTGCGGGCAACGTCACTGCCGAGTGGCAGGTGTTCGGCGGCTATACCTTCATGAACAGCCGCGTCGTCGATACCACCAGTTTCAGCAGAGGTGTGGTCAACGTCTCCAGCGGCAAGCAGTTCGCCAACATTCCCAGGAACAGCTTCAGCCTGTGGAGTACTTACCTGCTCATGCCCAGACTGACGGTGGGCAGTGGTGCTTTCTACACTTCCAGGGTATATGGCAACACCATGAATACCAAGTGGGTGCCGGGCTACACGCGCTTCGATGCGATGGCGTCTTACGTCATCGACAAGAATATGACGTTCCAGCTCAATGTCCAGAATCTGACTGACAAGGCCTACTACAGTCAGGCCTACGCTTCCCATTATGCGAGCATCGCGCCGGGACGTTCGGCTACTCTGGCCCTGAATGTGAAGTACTGAAAACCCGGTGACATCATGTTGATCAATGTTCCAGAAGTACTCGGGAAGGAAACAGTCCGTCAGCTGCGCGGCATACTCGACGAGGCCGGCGCTGCCTGGGTCGATGGTCGTGTCACCGCCGGCTATCAGGGGGCGCCGCTCAAGTCCAATGAGCAGATCGATGAACGCTCCGAGGTGGCCAGGGCGTGTCAGCAAGTCGTGCTGCCGGCGGTGGAGAAGCATCCGCTTTTCGTCAGCGCGGCTTTGCCCAATGCCATTTATCCGCCGTTATTCAACCGCTACGCCGAGGGTATGGGCTTCGGGCCGCATATCGACGGCAGCATTCGTTTCCCGCCGCGCGGGGGACGCAAGATCCGCACGGACGTGTCGGCCACATTGTTTTTGTCTGAGCCGGATGAGTACGATGGCGGCGAACTGGTGGTTGAAGACACTTATGGCTCTCACCGGGTCAAGCTGGCGGCCGGCGATATGATTCTTTACCCGGCCACCAGTTTGCATCATGTGACACCGGTCACACGTGGTCGGCGCGTGGCGTGCTTCTTCTGGGTAGAAAGCCTGGTGCACGATGATACCCGGCGGGCCATGCTGTTCGAGATGGATGCGGCGATCCAGAAGCTTAATGCCACCAATGCGGATGAGCACGCACGCCGCGCCTTGATCGGGGTGTATCACAATCTGATCCGGCAGTGGGCGAGCATATGAGCTACATGATGAGCGCGCGCCACAGCATCAGACACCAGTCCCGCGCGCCCAGCGTCGGCCGTTGCCGGAAGACGTCGCCATCCGCCTGTTCCAGCCGTTGCAGGATGCGCAGGCCACCCTGCGTTATCATGCGTAACTCCCAGCCTATGCGTCCCGGCAGCCTGCGCGTCAGCGGCAGCGCCGACAGCATCATGCTTCTGGCCCGGTCGATTTCAAACTGCATCAACGATCGCCAGGCGTCGTTGTTGACGGCGTCGGCGATGGCGCGTTCATCGACACCGAAGTGTTGCAGGTCTTCCTGCGGCAGATAGATGCGTTGTTTGCGCCAGTCGATGGCAATGTCTTGCCAGAAATTGATCAATTGCAGCGACGAACAGATGGCGTCCGCATCGCGCAGATTGTCGGGCGTGACGGCCTGATACAGGTGCAGCATCAGGACGCCGATCGGATTGGCTGAGCGGCGGCAGTAATCCAGCAAGTCCTCAAAATTCTGATAACGTGTGATGAGTACATCCTGTTTGAAGGCAGACAGCAGATCGTGAAATGGCGATAGCGGTAACTGATATTGACGGATGACCGCCGCCAGCGAAGTGAAAAGTGGATGTCGGCCCGGTCGGTTTAGCTCGATGTCGTCCAGTTCCCGTTCATAAGCGGCGAGGGCGGCCAGTCGTTGCGCCGGCTCGGCGTCGCCTTCGTCGGCAATGTCATCGGCGCTGCGTGCGAAGGTATAGATTGCCTTGACCGCAGGGCGTAGATGGGCTGGCAGCAGGAGGGAGGCGACGGGGAAGTTTTCGTAGTGGTCGATCGTCATGCAGTGGGTGGTCGATAAAAATACCTCGGCGCCGAGGCCGGCACGACAGTTTTTGTCATTGGAGCGGGGAAGGGCGCTGATAGCACAAAAATCACAGACAACTCATCCGGCTTGTCGTAGAATGACGGGCCGCAATAAAACTGCTGCCGTATCGACAGAACCCGGGCATCCAGCAGGAAAGCCGAAAAATTCGGCCGGTCGATGATACACCTTTCAGCGAGGGTGGCGAAATTGGTAGACGCACCAGGTTTAGGTCCTGACGCCAGCAATGGTGTAGGGGTTCGAGTCCCCTCTCTCGCACCAGCATTCCCCTTGGTTTTTTTGTTCGCTCGGCAAGGAAGTGCTGATCGGCATTGCCTTTTGGCGTAACCGCATGGTTTCCGTATAAAATAGCGAACTTTGGCATGGTTGGGCAAGACTGAGAGTGGTGATTTTCACATTGTTACCATTCGCGGGCCTCACCATGGAATTTATTGATTTTTGGACGATTCACATGGCAACTGCAGTCGAAACCCTGAGCAAACTTGAACGCCGTATCACTCTGACATTCCCGATGGTCGATGTGCAGGAGGAAGTTGAAAAACGCCTGAAAGCGCGCGCTCGCACAGCGAAGGCGCCAGGCTTTCGCCCAGGTAAGGTGCCGATGAAAATGGTAGCCGCCCAGTTTGGCCATCAGGTCGAAACCGAGGTGCTCAGCGACAGGCTCGGTCGCGCATTCAACGACGCCGCTGTCGAAAACAAGCTGCGTGTCGCCGGTCATCCGAAGATCGAAGCAAAGGCCGGCGAAGGTGTGACAGACGGCTCGCTGACATTCGATGCAATATTTGAAGTTTACCCGGAAGTCGTGATCGGCGATTTGTCCTCGGCAGAGATCGAGAAGATCACTTCGGCCGTTTCCGATGCTGAAATCGACAAGACGCTGGACATCCTGCGCAGGCAACGCGCGCATTATCATGTCAAGGGTGAGCAAAGCGCGCACGGTGACGGTGGCGGCGGCGCTGATCCATCCGCGCAGAACGGCGACCGCGCCACCGTCGATTTCGTCGGTAAAATCGATGGCATCGAGTTCCAGGGCGGCAAGGCTGAAGACTTCGTGTTCGTGCTGGGCGAAGGCCGTATGCTGCCTGAGTTCGAAGCGGCGGTCATCGGTCTGAAGGTCGGCGAGTCCAGGACGTTCCCATTGACTTTTCCTGCCGATTATCATGGCAGGGATGTCGCCGGCAAAACGGCTGAATTCAGCATGACGCTGAAGCAGCTGGAATGGGCGCATCTGCCGGAAGTCGATGCGGAATTCGCCCGGTCGCTGGGTGTCGAAAGCGGCGATCTGGCCAGGATGCGCGCAGACATTCTGCTCAATCTGGAGCGTGAAGTCAGCGCCCGCACCAGGGCCATGACCAAAGCCAATGTCATGGACGCCCTGATCAAGGCCAGCGAGCTGGAAGTGCCGAAGGCGCTGATCGAGCAGGACATCGAGCGTCTGCTCGAGATGGCGCATGAAGACATGGCGCAACGCGGCATGGATCGCGCGCAACTGCCGCGCGAACTGTTCGCCGCGCAGGCGGAGCGCCGTACCCGCCTGGGCCTGATCCTGACGGAAATCGTCAAAGCCAACGGCCTGGAAGCCACCGAAGAACAGGTCAAGGCGCAAGTCGAAGATTTTGCGCAAAGCTACGAAGATCCGCAGCAGGTGCTGAAGTATTATTTCAGCGACCGTGACCGTCTTGCCGGAGTCAAAGCGCTGGTTCTGGAAGAAAACGTCGTCAGTTACGTATTGAATAACGCCAGGGTTTCCGAAAAACCGGTCCCGTTTGACGTCTTGATGGACAATCAGGCGCAAGCGCAGTCCGGCCGGTGATATCGACTTGATGCATGAGGAATACACACATGACAGGTTTACTCAAGCAGTCCGCACTGGATACAGCAATGCTCGGCATGGTGCCGATGGTGATCGAACAAAGTGGTCGCGGCGAGCGTGCGTATGATATTTATTCGCGCCTGTTGAAGGAGCGCATCATTTTCCTGGTCGGTCCGGTCAATGATGCGAACGCCAATCTGGTGGTGGCGCAGTTGCTGTTTCTGGAAAGCGAAAATCCGGATAAGGAGATTTCACTTTACATCAACTCTCCCGGCGGTTCGGTATCGGCCGGCATGGCGATTTTCGACACGATGCAATTCATCAAGCCGGATGTTTCCACGCTGTGTACCGGTCTGGCGGCATCGATGGGCGCTTTCCTGCTAGCTGCCGGGGCTAGGGGCAAGCGTTTTTCGCTGCCGAACTCGCGCATCATGATTCATCAGCCTTTGGGCGGCGCGCAAGGCCAGGCGTCGGACATCGAAATCCAGGCGCGTGAAATTCTGTATCTGCGCGAACGTCTGAACGCCATTCTTGCCGAAAAGACAGGCCGCACGACCGATCAGGTCGGCAAGGATACCGATCGCGACAATTTCATGTCGGCAGAGGATGCAGTCGCCTATGGCCTGATCGATCGGGTACTGGAAAAGCGTGCGTAATACCCGGATTCCGGGTTCAGGCATTTGTTTTTTTTGGGCTATGACCCCATATGGAGAAACAGGCATTTTCAGGTATGCCGGAAGTTGCCAAACAGGGTGATTCTGTGGCGCATCATGGAATCGTGGGTATGATCAGGCCGGATTTCATTCACATTTGTCTTTTCTATGTCCGAAAAAAAATCTTCCAGTGGTGACAAGTTGCTGTATTGCTCGTTTTGCAGCAAAAGCCAGCATGAAGTCAAGAAACTGATTGCAGGACCATTGGTTTTCATTTGTGACGAATGTATCGGTCTGTGCAACGATATCATTCGCGATGAGGCTTCCAGTATCGAACCGGTTGCTGACGCCAGATCCAGTCTGCCGACGCCGCAGGAGATTTCGGAATTGCTGGATCAGTACGTGATCGGCCAGCAGACCGCCAAGCGTATCCTGTCGGTCGCCGTGTATAATCACTACAAGCGTCTGAAGCATCTCGGCAAGAAGGACGACGTCGAACTCACCAAGAGTAATATTCTGCTGGTCGGTCCGACTGGTTCGGGCAAGACGCTGTTGGCGCAGACACTCGCGCGCATGCTGAATGTGCCGTTCGTGATTGCCGATGCGACCACGCTGACCGAAGCCGGTTATGTCGGTGAAGACGTCGAGAACATCATTCAGAAGCTGCTGCAAAGCTGCAACTATGAAGTCGAGAAGGCGCAGAAGGGTATTGTTTACATCGACGAAATCGACAAGATCTCGCGTAAATCCGATAGTCCGTCGATTACCCGTGACGTTTCCGGCGAAGGTGTGCAGCAGGCGCTGTTGAAGCTGATCGAAGGCACCATGGCATCGGTGCCGCCGCAGGGTGGACGCAAGCATCCCAACCAGGACTTCGTGCAGATCGACACGACCAACATTCTGTTCATTTGCGGCGGCGCGTTCGATGGCCTCGCGAAGATCATTTCCGAACGTTCCGAAAAGAGCGGCATCGGCTTTGGCGCCAGCGTCAGAACCCGGTCGCAGGAAACGGCCGGCGCGATGCTGTCGCATGCGGAACCGGACGATCTGGTCAAATTCGGTCTGATTCCGGAATTGGTTGGGCGCTTGCCTGTGATCGCCACGCTCAGCGAACTGGATGAAGCAGCGCTGATCCAGATTTTGCTGGAACCGAAGAGCGCGCTGATCAAGCAATATGCCAAGCTGCTGCAAATGGAAGGGGCGGAGCTGGAAATCCGTCCCGCTGCCTTGCAGGCAATCGCCAGAAAGGCGCTGGCGCGCAAGACCGGTGCGCGCGGTCTGCGCTCCATTCTCGAGCAGACCTTGCTGGATGTCATGTATGAGCTGCCCGGCCAGCAAAACGTGGCCAAGGTAGTCATCGATGAAAATACGATTGTCAACAACGCCAGGCCATTGTTGATCTACCATGATCAACCCAGGGTTTCAGGCGCCTGATCTCGCCGGGGATCTTCCGATCGTTTGGATGCAAGGCGCAAATTTTTGTTTTCATTTTGGCTTGCGTTCCAGCGGCTCGTGCCAACATCATTAACAGTAATTTTTGACAAGACTCGCCATGACGACTACTACTCTCACAGAACAAGCGCAATTGCCTTTGTTGCCGTTGCGGGATGTTGTTGTCTTCCCGCATATGGTGATCCCTTTATTCGTTGGTCGCCCAAAGTCGATCAAGGCGCTGGAAGCAGCAATGGAGCCGGGCAGGAGCATCATGCTCGCAGCCCAGAAAGCCGCCGCCAAGGATGAGCCGTCGGCAGACGACATCTATGAAATCGGTTGCGTCGCCAATATCCTGCAAATGCTGAAATTACCCGATGGTACTGTCAAGGTTCTCGTCGAAGGCGCGCAGCGCGCGCGCATCCATCACATCAGCGAGCTGGACAGCCATTTCGTCGCCGACCTGACACCGGTTGAGTCCAGCCTGGGCGACGCAGCGGAGGTTGAAGCCATGCGCCGCACTATCGTCCAGCAGTTCGATCAGTACGTCAAATTGAACAAGAAGATTCCACCCGAGATTCTGAGTTCGCTGGCCGGCATCGATGATGCTGGCCGCCTGGCCGATACCATTGCCGCGCATCTGCCGCTCAAGCTCGAGCAAAAGCAGGTCATCCTGGAAATTTTCAACGTCGCCAAGCGTTACGAGCATTTGCTTGGTCAGCTGGAAGGCGAACTGGACATCCTGCAGGTCGAGAAGCGCATTCGTGGCCGCGTCAAGCGCCAGATGGAAAAGTCGCAACGCGAGTACTACCTGAATGAACAGGTCAAAGCCATCCAGAAGGAACTGGGCGAGGGCGAAGACGGTGCCGACCTGGAAGATCTGGAAAAGAAAATCATCGCCGCCAAGATGTCCAAGGAAGCTCTGGACAAGGCGCAATCCGAGTTGAAAAAGCTCAAGCTGATGTCGCCGATGTCGGCCGAAGCTACGGTCGTGCGCAATTACATCGACACACTGGTCGGTTTGCCCTGGAAGAAAAAATCCAGGGTCAACAACGAGTTGACGCATGCTGAGGAAATTCTGGAAGGCGATCATTACGGCCTTGACAAGGTCAAGGAACGCATCCTGGAATACCTTGCTGTGCAACAGCGTGTCGACAAGCTCAAGGCGCCGATTCTGTGTTTCGTCGGTCCTCCGGGCGTGGGCAAGACTTCGCTGGGTCAGTCTATCGCGCGCGCCACGAACCGTAAGTTCGTGCGCATGGCGTTGGGCGGCGTGCGCGATGAAGCCGAGATTCGAGGTCATCGCCGTACCTACATCGGTTCCATGCCGGGCAAGATTTTGCAAAGCTTGACCAAGGTCGGCGTGCGTAATCCGCTGTTCCTGCTCGATGAAATCGACAAGCTCGGTATGGATTTCCGTGGCGATCCATCGTCGGCGCTGCTGGAAGTACTGGATCCGGAGCAGAACCACACTTTCTCCGATCATTACATCGAAGTCGATTTCGACTTGTCGGATGTGATGTTCGTGGCGACGTCGAATTCTTTCAATATCCCGCCAGCCTTGCTCGACCGGATGGAAGTGATTCGCCTGTCCGGCTATACCGAAGATGAAAAGATCAGCATCGCGCAACGCTATCTGCTGCCGAAGCAGACCAGAAACAATGGCCTGAAGGAAGGTGAAATCAGCGTGGGGGGATCGGCGATTCGTGACATCATTCGGTATTACACCCGCGAAGCCGGCGTGCGTTCGCTGGAACGCGAAATTTCCAAAATTTGCCGCAAGGTCGTGAAGATACTGCTGCTCAAAAAGCAGGAGAAGAAAGTCGCCATTACTTCACGTAACCTGGATAAATTCTTGGGCGTGCGTCGTTTCGATTTCGGCGTCGCAGAAAAAGACAATCAGGTCGGTCAGGTCATAGGCCTGGCATGGACTGAGGTAGGAGGTGATTTGCTGACCATCGAGGCGGTGACGATAGCCGGCAAGGGTAACGTGATTCGCACCGGCACGTTGGGCGACGTGATGAAGGAATCGATCGAAGCTGCGCGTACCGTCGTGCGCAGCCGCGCACGCAAATTCGGTATCAAGAGTGCAGTGTTTGAGAAGAATGACATTCACATTCACGTACCGGAAGGCGCTACGCCAAAAGATGGTCCATCGGCTGGTATCGCGATGACGACAGCACTGGTGTCGGTGTTTACCGGGATTCCGGTACGCGCCGATGTGGCAATGACGGGAGAAATTACCCTGCGCGGTGAAGTCTTGCCGATAGGTGGCCTGAAGGAAAAGCTGCTGGCGGCGCATCGCGGCGGCATCAAGACGGTGTTGATACCTGAGCAAAACGTCAAGGATCTGAGCGAGATTCCCGACAACGTGAAAAATAGGCTGGAAATCGTACCGGTGCGCTGGATCGACAAGGTTCTGGAAATCGCGCTCGAGCGTCAGCCGCTTGCCTTGAGTGAAGAAGAAGCGGCGGCGTCGCCGGTTGCGCCGAAGGATGATGGGGCTGCCGACTCCAGCATCGTGAAGCACTGATTGTAGATCCTGAACAGCTGCTTACATTGCGTCTGACTCAATTCAGTCTTGGCAAGATTCGGAGAGATGCGTTATACTGTCCGTCTTTCAGTGGTCGATAGTTTGGGCTTGAGGTGCGGGTGCTTAGCTCAGTTGGTAGAGCAGCGCCCTTACAAGGCGCGGGTCGGGAGTTCGAGCCTCTCAGCACCTACCATACCTGGTATCGATTCAAACTGCGTGACTCAAACTACGTAAGTGAATTCTGTACGATTTTTGGAGTGGTAGTTCAGTTGGTTAGAATACCGGCCTGTCACGCCGGGGGTCGCGGGTTCGAGCCCCGTCCGCTCCGCCAATGAAATCAACGGGTTAGTGAGAAACCGCTAACCCGTTTTTCTTTGGAAGTTCAACTGTTCATTCCGATCAGGTCGCGTATGCATTTCAGCAAAACCTCATCCTGACAGGGCTTGCCCAGATAGGCGTTGACACCCAGTTCCATGGCGCGTTCACGATGCCTGGCGGCCGTGCGCGAGGTAATCATGATGATTGGTAACACAGCAGTGTTTTCCATGCTGCGAATATGGCGCGTCAGATCGAAGCCATTCATGCGCGGCATCTCGATGTCGACCAGCGCGATATCCGGATGCGCGTTCCGCAATTGATGCAGAGCGTTGATGCCATCGGTTGCGAGCACGACATGGTAGCCCTCGCGCGTTAGCAGGCGTTGCATGACGTGCCTGACCGTCAGTGAATCATCAACCACCAGGATCGTTTTTTGCGCCGCGCCGCTGCCGGTAACCGGAGTATCCTCCCACCGAAGGATTTTTTGATGGTTGTGGTGCTGTGCCAACTGGATGGGATTGAGGACCAGAACGATGTTGCCGTTGTCGAGTACGGTGGCGCCGACGACACCGTGCATGTGCGCCAGTTGCGGTCCGATGTTTCTGGTCACGACTTCGCGATTGCCGATAATGCGATCCACCAGGAGGGCGATGAAGTCGTGACCTCTCTTGATGATCAGGATCGGCAAGGTCTGTTGCAGCGGTACACCTTTGTCCTCCCCCAGCAAGACCGACAGATAATACAGCGGCAGCCTGCTGCCTTGCCAATTCATGCTGCCATCGTGAAATATCCTGGCTCGTTCATCCACTTGCATTTGCACCATCTGCTCGACCAGCAAGGAAGGAATACCGTAAATCTGTCCGTCCAATTCCAGCAGCACTACCTGCATCACCACCAGCGAAAGCGGCAAGTGAATGGTGAAGGTCACGCCTTTTCCCGACACAGTATGGATACTGATACGGCCGTTTAGCGAAGCCACGTCGGCGCTAACTGCGTCCATGCCGACACCGCGTCCGGCAATCATGGTGACATCCGCGCTGGTGGAAAACCCCGGCTGAAAGATGAGGCTGCCCAGTTCAGCATTTGACAGACGCTGGTTCGTATCGACCAGTCCCAAATGAACGGCCTTTTCGTGAATCCGCGCCAAATTCAGCCCTTGTCCGTCGTCAGACAGGCGGATCATGATTTGATGGCCTTCCTGCCTGACTTCCAGCGTCAAGCGTCCGGGTATCTTCTTACCGGCAGCGCGACGCTGGTCGGCCTGTTCGATGCCGTGGACGGCGGCATTACGCAATAAATGCTCGAGCGGCCCGGCCATTTTTTCCAGAATACTGCGCTCCAGCTCCACCGTGCCGCCGTTGATCTCCAGCACCAGTTTCTTGCCGGTTTCCCTGGCCATCTGGCGCACCAGCCGGTGCAGACGCTCTTCCACCCTGCGGAACTGTACCATGCGCACCTGCATCAGTTCCCGCTGCATTTCCCGTATGCACCGGGCCTGCTGCGCCAGGCCATTTTGCACGTGTTCAACCACCCCCAGTAAATTCTTTTGCAGGGAAGAAACGTCATTGACGCCTTCGGCCAGTATGGCTGCCAGTTCCTGCAGATGGGTGAAACGATCGGATTTGGGTGGATCGACATGCCGGTTTTGCGCTTGCTGCTGATCGGAGGCGGTCATCTGGGTTTCAGTCTGAATCTCTACCTCACGTAGCTGGGCGCCGAAACGAACGGCATTGCTGTCGAGTTCATCGAGGTACTGACGCAGGAGTTTGACTTCGGAAGTCAAGCCGGAATGGGAAATGGCAATTTCGCCAACCTGATTGAGCAGGTTATCAAGCACTTGCGCGCGTATGCGCACCAGCGGTGGCAGGGCGGCGCTCTTGACCATCCCGGCATCATCTGGCACAAAAAGCTCGCCTATCGATGCCGGTAAGGGCGTTGACATCGGCGCGTCCGGGTAGGTGGCAAGCGCTGTTTCCGACGTAGTAGGCAATGGCGATGCTTGCAATGCCTCAAACAGGTGCAGACCATGGTCGTAATGCGCCAGCAATTCATCGATCAGCACGGCGGAAGACAGGCCGTCGCGCAGCATCTCGCCGATGCGGCTTTCCAGATCGTGCATATGCTGCCCCAGACGCATTGCGCCGGCCATGCGAGCGCTGCCTTTGATGGTGTGCAAGGGCCGCAGGAGATACTGAATCAATACATGATCGTCCGGCGATTGTTGCAGCTTGTGCAGGCTTTCGCCGATTTGCGGCAAAAGATCGCGGCCTTCTTCCAGAAAAACCTCCAGCAAGTCGGGAACGATCTCGTCTTCCGGACCATCAGCAGTCTGTAAAGCCTGCTCGCCAGGCGGGGGATCGATGTTGAAATCTGTACTCATCTGAACAATCGGTTGCGTTAGGGCGTGTGCTCTAATCAAGAAATCATGACTCGAAAACGGGATACCGAATTCTTGAGCAGTCCAGCCAGATCATGCAATTCGTCAAATAATGACAGTCCCTTTTCGCGGCGCTGTTCAATCATGTGGTTCTCGCCAAGAAGGCTTTGGATATTTTGCGCCACGCTGTTGGCTGCAATGACTTGCCGGTCAGTCGCCAGTGAAATGTCCTGAACTAGTTCCTCGAACTTGCCCGACATATTGCGTATGTCGCACAAGGAAACGGCGGCGCTATCCGACAGTCTGGTGACTGCTACTACATTGGCGCTGGATTTTTCCATGGCAGCGGCGACATCGAAGGCATCCGATTGAATGATGCGCACCAGCGCGCCAATCTGCCGGATGGCGGTCCCGGAACGTTCGGCCAGCCGCTGGGCCTCTTCTGCCACGACCGAAAAACCGCGCCCGGCTTCACCTGCGGATGCAGCTTGGATGGAAGCATTGATGGCCAGTACATTGGCCTGTTCGGTCATATCGGAAACCAGTTCGATGATGTCGCTGATCTCTTGCGACGACTCTCCAAGATATCTGGTGCGTTTGCAGATCTCCTGAATCTGTCCATGAATTTCATGCATGCCTTTGACGGTGTCTGCCACCGCCTTGACGCCGCACTCGGCCACCGCCACGGAATGTCGCGCGACATCGGCGAACAGGCTAGAAGAAATAGAAACATCGGTGATCTGGGTCGACATCTCCAGCATGGATTCCCCGGCGTCGAGGATATGGCGCGCCTGTATCTGCCCTGCATTGCTCAGTTCCTGCGCTGTTTCCCGCGCCTGAATGGAGGCTTGCGCCACCTGCGAAGCTGTCTGCATCACCTGGTTGACCAATTCGTGAAATGCTTCCACCGTGCGGTTCACGGAACCGGCAATCTCGCCGGTGATGATGCCTTCCGACACTGTTGCGCGCACCGTCAGATCGCCATCGACGATTTTCTGTAACTCATGCATCAGATGCAGAATGGCAGCCTGATTGGCGGTGTTGATATGCGTTGCGCACTCCTCCCGCTGCTGGGCATGCCGCCGTTGCGCTTCGGCTTCCTGGTACCGTAGTGCTGCCTTATCAGCACTACGACGACTGCTTTGCAGTTTTATCCGCGCAATGCCGATACTGCAGATCTGGGCAGTCAGCATCGACAGTAACATCATCCAGAAGGTCCAGGAGCGTGTCTCCTGAGCCGAACGGTAATCGTTTTGCAATATGCTCAGATGCCGCCTGAGCGCCTCGCTCTCAAGGAAAAGCATCTGCTCGGACTGTTTAGCAGCAATGAAATCTTGCAGGTTATCCAGGATGCCGGAAAACAGCCGCTGGTATTCGCCGAATACTTTTTTTAGCGCATTGAGTCTGTCGCGCACATTTTTGTCATGCACCGCACTCAGCCCTTGAATCTCGCTGCCGTTGAGAAATCCATCAACGATGTCACGAAAGGCGCTGATGTCTTTGCTGAGCGAGAAAGCGGTGTTTTGATTGATACCCTCTAGGGTCAGAAACTCGCTGGCGCCGCGTCCCAGATGCAGCGTCAGCATCACCAGCTGCCCGGCAACGGCTACTTCGTGTGAGGAATTGCCGCCATACGACTGCAACATCCAGATCTGTTCTCCCAGGCTCAGCAGATTGGGAAACAGCAAGCGCAGCTGCGCCTGGGTCGCGCCGAAGTTGAGCAACTCGGGTTGCATCTGAATGATGGTGCTGGCCGCCTTGTCGCTACGATCCCAGATATTCTGAATGTCGGTCAGTACTGCACGCATTTCCGGCTCGGGTTTGCGAATCGCATATCCCTGATAGGCGCCGCCCTGCGTCAGTATATTGAGGCCATGACTGAATTCCCTGTGGCTTTCTCTGAGCTGATTGAAGACTTCAGGATGACCCCGGATGGCGTTTGGCGCAATCTTGCCGATGCGCTGCGAGTGCATGAGAAGATCGCTTGTAATCTGCATCTGCAAGCTGGCGTGAATATAGTGTTTGGATCCCAGCCACAAGAAGAAAAGCGTCGAGATCAGCGAGAGGGTCAGTAATGACAAAAGAATGCGCATTTGCACGCGTAACGGACACTTGCCGGTAAACCGCAGACACATAGACTGATAGCGCTGCATAGACCATCCGGTCCCGAAACCGGCAGTCGCCGGATGTTCCTGTTTTTTCGACTGCTGAACGATTTTTCTTGTCCATGTCGGCAGTTTCAATGCCACAGCTGAAGCTCCTTAGAACGTGTTCAAAGTCTTCCGGGCAGTAGGGCCAGGAAAGTGAGAAGAACGAAGCGCAGGCTGGTGTCGAGTTTGCGTGCGCAATTCTTCCAAAGGCGGTGGTTCTTGTCCAACCAGGCAAAGCAGCGCCCGACGATCCAGGGCTTGGGTATGAGCTTGAAGGTATGCAGTTCGTCAAATGCAAAACGCCCGATGAAGTTCATCGGGCGTCTCGAATCGGCCAGTGAGCAATGATTGCTTCTGTTAACCTGTTTCAGGACTGGATACTGTTCGATTATTCTCCTGCGCCTGTTTCGGCAGGCTTGGCATTGGCTGCCGGCGCTGCTGCACCAGCAGCGGGAGCTTCAGCTGCCGGCGCTGCTGCATCAGCAGCGGGAGCTTCGGCTGCGGGCGCTGCTGTATCAGCCGCAGGAGCTTCGGCTGCCGGTGCTGCTGCATCAGCAGCAGGTTGAGTAACTGGTGTAGGCAGAGCTTCTTCTTTTTTACCGCAAGCGACCAGAGCAACAGCTAAAGTTGCGAACAACAGAATTTTTTTCATGAATATTCCTTCAATAATAATCAAAATTTCGCGATGAATAATTACCGGTAATTATCGCTCTACAGGACGTTTTCGCCATCTCGCCTGTTTGCTAAATAACGAAAGCTTTCCAGCCCGTGATTATAGATACTTTTTCGGAGAATGGCATACGAAATATTCCTTCCTGCAAAAATCCGCCATCTTGCCGGGACGCGTGTCAAACAGTCGTCCGCTTGTTCATGCAGGCTTCTGGCGATGTCGACAGGCGCAGAATGATCCCGGATTTTCAGGCTGATCAAGACAACTCCAGCCAGCCATCCTGATACCAGTTGTGGAAGGTTTCCAGCACATCTTTTGAAGCGTGTTGCAGTGCGGTTTTGTCGAGCCGGCGTTCATCGGCGAGCATGCCCAGCAGTGCTTTGTCGGCGCGCTCCGTGACAAATGATGCGCCGTTGATGAACACGTGCTTGCCGTGATAGAGCATCCGGGTTTTCCTGAAAAGTTTGACGCCGCGCTGGTTGGCGGCCTGTATGAAGCGCACCGGCGTCAGCGGTTTTCCGGCTGGATCGAAGAACACCGAGGCTTTCGGCGCTGATAGATATTCACCGAGGAAGATGCTGATGTCGTCGTCGGTGAAGCGCATTTTATTGATCTCTTCGGTCACGCGCGATAGCAACTGAGCCGGCAGTTTGGCGGGATGTCCGGCGGGCGTCAGCTGTGGATCGGCATAACGACCCGGCAGGTCGATGGAGTCGGCCATGAATTGCAGAAAGGCTTCGCTTAATTCCTGGAATGCCGGCGCCCGGAATCCGATGGAGTAAGTCATGCATTCACTCACGGCGACGCCGTCGTGCGCATAGTGCGGCGGCAGGTAGAGCATGTCGCCCGGCTCCAGTATGAACTCCTGTTCGCTGTTGAAATTCTTGAGAATCTTCAGCGGTATGCCATCCACCAGCGACAAGTCCTGTTGCGCGCTGATGCGCCAGCGGCGTTGACCATATGCCTGTAGCAGGAAGACGTCATACGAATCGAAATGCGGACCAACGCCGCCGCCATCGCTGGCATAGCTGATCATCAGATCGTCCAGACGCGCGTCGGGGATGAAGCGGAACCGGCGCAGCAGCGCATCGGCGGCATCGTCGTGCAGATTCACGCCCTGGACCAGCATGGTCCATTTTTGTTTCAGCGACGGCAGTCTGGTCAGTGGGCCGTGTTTCATTTGCCAGCGGTCGCTATTCTGCCGGATCAGGCGCGATTCGACATCGCCGCGCATGGCCAGATCGAACAAGGCCTGGCGTGACAGCAGAGGCTGGAAACCGGGGATGGCCTGGCGAATCAGCAAGGGCTTTTTGTGCCAGTAATCGCGCAGAAAAGTGGTGGGACTGATGTCGCCGAGTAGGGGCAGGGAGTGTTTCATGGCGATATTATAGATTCCGCCGCTCCTGCCGCGGCCCTGGTCTTTTCGATGGCGCGCAGATGGGCGGATATAATGCGCGTTGCGAAGTGGTCCCGACCGGTGTTTCTTCCGGTCTGCAATGGCCGATGAGGCGGATACAGGAGAAGTGGCATACGTGAAGATTGCAAAAAATACCGTCGTTTCTGTGAACTACAAATTATCTGATGCGCAGGGCGAGCTGATCGAAGCAGGCCGCGAGCCGATGGTCTATCTGCACGGCGGTTACGAAGACACGCTGCCGAAGATCGAAGAAGCGCTGGACGGCAAGGAAGCCGGCTACAGCGTGACGATACAGGTCGAACCCATTGATGCCTTTGGCGAATACGATGCCGATCTGGTCAAGATCGAATCGAAGAGCCGGCTGCCATCGCCGATCGAAACCGGTATGCAGATCGAAGGCTCACCGGACGACGACGGGCAGGGCGCGGTGATTTTCACCGTCACCGAGATTGCTGACGACAAGGTAGTTCTCGACGGCAATCATCCGCTGGCTGGTATCGCATTACGCTTTGAGCTGAACGTGGTGGCAGTGCGCGCTGCGACTGAAGAAGAAGTGCGGCATCAGCACGTACACAGCCCGCACGGCCATCATCATCACGATCATGGCGATGATGATGGCGAAGCGGGCGATCACTTCCGCAGCTATCCGATACATTAAGAGTCGCTAACACAACGCCGCTGGCTGCGTTGCGCC
>JBAPMF010000078.1:0-6464 GCA_049278475.1 Herbaspirillum sp.
TTCTGGATCGTCGGCCTGGATATCGCCGACTACATCCTCTATATCGAACTGGTCAGCCTGGGCAGTGGCAAAGCCACCATCGTCGAACCGATGCATGTTTACCGGTTTGCGGTAATGAAAAATGCAAAAAAAAGCGGCGAAAGAAGAAGCGAAAGAAGCAAAAGCGATAGCTAAAGAAAAGATTCAGCTAGCTCTTAAACAAGAACGTGAAATATTCATCAATGTCTTGCTGAAGAAAAATATGACAACAGAGAGATTGCCAGCACGCTGAAACTGATGCCAGAGGAAGTTGAAACAGCGATTAAAAAGAAAAAATAATCTTTTGCAGCACTTCAGAGTCAACCAAAAACGCACCCATTAACACCCATTTCGGTGTGTGGTACGGGTTGAAGTGATCTGGATGAATGCTTTACAGCGCGCAGGCGAAAAAAATCCCCGACATGTCGGGGATTTTTTTCAGCTTGTCAGATTTCCTGGATGTTTGAAGCTTGCTTGCCCTTGGGGCCGGTAGACACTTCGAAAGAAACGCGCTGATTTTCTTTCAGGGACTTGAAGCCGTTCGACTGAATCGCCGAGAAGTGCGCGAACAGATCTTCGCCGCCTTCGTCAGGAGTGATGAAACCGAAGCCTTTCGAGTCGTTGAACCATTTTACGATACCAGTTGCCATGTTGATTCCTAAATAAATTAAAGTGGGTTTTAAAGTGGGTCTTCCCCGTTAATATCGTTTAAACCTGGAGAGGAATGACAGACTTGTGATACCGCACTACCAACTCGAATCTCAACGATCGCCCGATTATACCGATTAAATTCTCGATACAAGCGTTTTTTTGACTGTGCCGGAGCAATTTAATTTGCAGATGACTTATGCACCAGCACCACAGCTTCAGCAGCGATGCCTTCCTCACGCCCCAGCCAGCCGAGTTTTTCATTGGTTTTTGCCTTGATGTTGACCTGCCCGGCGGGAATGCCCAGGTCAGCGGCGATGTTGGCAGTCATTTGCGGTATATGAGGCCCCATCCTGGGGGCCTGGGCGATGATGGTGGCGTCGAGATTACCGATGGCGTAACCTGCGATGGTCAGTCGTTTGACCGCTGCGCGTAGCAGGACGCGCGAATCGGCGCCCTTGAATTGCGCGTCGGTATCGGGAAAGTGCCGTCCGATGTCGCCCAGGCCGGCAGCGCCGAACAGGGCGTCGGTAATGGCGTGCAGCAATACGTCGGCGTCCGAATGGCCAAGCAGGCCGCTCTGGTGTGGGATATCGACGCCGCCGATGATCAATTTGTGGCCGGTGACGAGGGCGTGGCAGTCATAGCCCTGGCCGATACGAAAGGGAAACGTCATTTTTGTCCTTGCAGAAAGGATGCGGCCAGCGCGATATCGTGCGGCAGTGTGACCTTGAAATTGCGCGGGTTGCCCTGCACCAGTTTTGGTTGCAGTCCCAGCATTTCAATGGCGCTGGCTTCATCGGTGATGTCGCTGGCGCATCCTTGCGCCTGTGCTTCTTTCAGGGCGCGATGCAGCAGGGCGTAGCGAAACATCTGCGGCGTCTGTGCCGCCCACAGCGCATCGCGCGGCACGGTTTCCTGCACGCGCATCGTTTTTTTTCCGGTGCAGCGTTTGAGCGTATCGACCACTGGCAAGGCCAGCAGACCGCCGACGGCATCGTCCCGCAAGGCAGCGATCAGTCTGTCGAGCAGCGCGGCATCGAGGCCCGGACGCGCGGCGTCATGCACCAGTATCCAGTCGTCGTCGCTGGCGTGTTCGCGGATCGCTTGCAAGCCGTTGCGCACACTTTCCTGGCGTGTGCCGCCGCCGCAGCGCATGACGCTGACTTTGCCTGTCAGTTGGCGTTGAGCGGCAAGGAAACCGTCGATATAAGCATCTGCCGCGCTGACCACGACGAAGGTGTGCGCGATTGCGGCGCTGGCGGCGAAAGTGTCGAGCGCATATTGCAGCATCGGTTTGCCCGCCAGCGGCATATATTGTTTGGGCATGGCGCCGGTCAGGCGCGCGCCGACGCCGGCGGCGGGGATCAGAGTGAAACAGCGTGGTGCGGGTGTGTTCATGCAAGGTGTGTGCAGTGAAAGCAGGGGATACCTGCCGGCGGCGTTTTGCGGCGCAGCCTTGTCTGTCGAGGGCTTCGTTTATAATGTGCGGCTGAATTTTTGACAGTTGTTCAGCCGTATTTTGCCGTATTTTGCCTGCTTCGGCACGTCTCCCAGTCCAGCCAATGTCTTTTGATCTGAAAACATCCCTTCCCAGGCCGGGCCTGCGTTTCGTTCCTCCTGCCGTGCATGGTTCCGCCGATGCCTGTCTGCTGGCGCAAGCTGCTATGGCGCTGAAGGCTGACCAGCGCATGTTGACCGTTGTGACGGCCAACGCCACCGATGCGCAGCGCCTGCTGGTGGAAATTCCGTGGTTTCAGGGCGCCGCTGGCGATGACGGATGGTTGCGTTGCCATCTGCTGCCGGATTGGGAAACGCTGCCTTATGATGCTTTCTCTCCGCATCAGGATCTGGTGTCGGAGCGTCTGGCGACTTTGTACGAAGTACAAAACGGGCAATGTGACCTGCTCATCGTTCCGGCCACGACGGCCTTGCTGCGCATGGCGCCGCCGGAATTTCTGGCCGCCTATACCTTTTTCTTCAAGCACGGCCAGAGGCTTGACGAAGCACGCCTGAAGTCGCAGCTCACGCTGGCCGGCTACGCCCATGTGACGCAAGTCATGTCGCCGGGCGAGTATTCCGTGCGTGGCGGCCTGATCGATATCTTTCCCATGGGTTCCGCCTTGCCATATCGGCTCGATTTGTTCGGCGATACCATCGACACCATGCGCACTTTCGACGCCGATACCCAGCGTTCGTTGTATCCCGTGCATGAAGTACGGCTGTTACCGGGCCGTGAATTCCCGATGGATGAGGCGGCGCGTACCGCTTTTCGTGGCCGCTGGCGCGAAGTCTTTGAGGGCGATCCCTCGCGCTCGGCCATCTATAAAGATATCGGCAACGGCATTGCCTCGGCCGGGATCGAGTACTATCTGCCGCTGTTCTTCGAGCAGACCGCGACTTTGTTCCAGTACCTGCCCCATGACAGCCTGTTCGCCACGGTTGGCGACATCGATCAGGCCATCAAGCGTTTCTGGAACGACACGCGCGCGCGCCATCATTTTCTCGAGGCCGATCGCGAACGTCCGGTGCTGGTGCCGGAGCAGGTCTTCTTGACCGATGAAGATTTTTTCACATTGGTGAAACCATATGGTCGTCTGGTGCTGCAAGGC
This sequence comes from Herbaspirillum sp., assembly GCA_049278475.1. GTDB lineage: Bacteria > Pseudomonadota > Gammaproteobacteria > Burkholderiales > Burkholderiaceae_D > Herbaspirillum. The sequence goes on from JBAPMF010000078.1 coordinate 3,279, forward strand.
GATGACGCGCCGTCTGCCTGGTCCGCGCCGCTTCCCGACGTCGCCGTCAACCGTCACAGCGAAGACCCGCTGGCCAGGCTGCGCGCTTATTTGTTCAAGACAGGTCATCGTGTGATGCTGTGCGCCGAGTCGAATGGCCGTCGCGAAACCTTGCAGCAGTATTTCAGGGAATACGATCTGCATCCGGCATTGTGTGATGGCTACGACAGCTTCATCGCCGGTAATGCGTCGTTGATGCTGGGCATCGCCCCTTTGCATGCCGGTTTCGAGCTGACCGGCGCCGCCTTGAGTTTCATCACCGAGACGGAACTGTACGCCGGCTCCGGTCGCCGCGCTGGCCACAGGAAGCAGGAAGCAGTCACGCAGGTCGAGCACATGGTGCGCGATCTGTCCGAACTCAAGATTGGCGACCCGGTGGTGCATGCCTATCACGGTATTGGCCGCTACATGGGTTTGCTCAGTATGGATCTGGGCGAGGGCGAAACCGAGTTTCTGCATCTCGAATACGCCAGAGAAACCAGACTCTATGTGCCGGTGTCGCAATTGCATGTGATCTCGCGCTACTCAGGCGCAGCGCCGGAGGATGCGCCGCTGCATGCGCTTGGCTCCGGCCAGTGGGAGAAAGCCAGGCGCAAGGCTGCCCGGCAGGTGCGCGATACGGCCGCCGAATTGCTCGATCTCTATGCGCGCCGCGCCGCGCGCCAGGGGCATGCGTTTCATTATTCCGCGCACGATTACGAAGCCTTCGCCGACAGTTTCGGTTTTGAAGAAACACCCGATCAGGATGCTGCCATCCGCGCCGTCATTGGCGACATGACCAGCGGCAAGCCGATGGATAGACTGATCTGCGGCGATGTCGGCTTCGGTAAAACGGAAGTCGCCTTGCGCGCGGCTTTTGTCGCCGTCATGGGCGGCAGGCAGGTGGCGATTCTGGCGCCAACGACCCTGCTGGCGGAGCAGCATGCGCAGACGTTTGCGGATCGTTTTGCCGGCTGGCCGGTGCGCATCGCCGAGCTGTCGCGTTTTCGCACTGGCAAGGAGGTCACGCAAGCCATCGAGGGCATGGCTGACGGCACGCTCGATATTGTCATCGGTACGCACAAGCTGTTGTCCGGCAACATCAAATTCTCACGGCTCGGCCTGGTCATCATCGATGAAGAACATCGTTTCGGCGTGCGCCAGAAGGAAACGCTCAAATCCTTGCGCGCTGAAGTCGATGTTTTGACGCTGACCGCGACGCCGATCCCGCGCACGCTGGGCATGGCGCTGGAAGGTTTGCGCGATTTCTCCATCATTGCCACCGCGCCGCAAAAGCGGCTGGCGATCAAAACCTTCGTGCGCGCTGAAGACGAATCGACCATTCGCGAAGCTTGTTTACGCGAGCTGAAACGCGGCGGGCAGGTCTATTTTCTGCACAATGAAGTGGAGACTATCGAAAACCGCAAAGCCATGCTCGAAGCCTTGCTGCCGGAAGCGCGCGTAGTCATCGCGCACGGCCAGATGCACGAGCGCGATCTGGAAAAAGTCATGCGCGATTTCGTTGCGCAGCGTTCCAATATCCTGCTCTGTACGACGATTATCGAAACCGGCATTGACGTGCCGACCGTCAACACCATCATCATGCATCGCGCCGACCGGTTCGGCCTGGCGCAGTTGCACCAGTTGCGCGGCCGTGTTGGTCGCTCACACCATCAGGCTTACGCCTATCTGCTGGTCAATGACGTCAAGGGTCTGACCAGGCAGGCGCAGCGCCGTCTGGAAGCGATCCAGCAGATGGAAGAACTGGGCAGTGGCTTCTATCTCGCCATGCACGATCTCGAAATCCGCGGCGCTGGCGAAGTGCTCGGCGACCATCAGTCGGGCGAGATGCACGAGATCGGGTTCCAGATGTATTCCGATATGCTCAACGAAGCCGTGCGTGCGTTGAAGAGCGGCAAAGAACCCGATCTGGCTGCGCCCCTGGCGAGCACGACCGAAATCAATCTGCACGTACCGGCCTTACTGCCGGGCGATTATTGCGGCGATGTCCGCGAGCGTCTCTCGCTGTATAAGCGTTTTGCCAATGGCGCGTCGCAGGAAGCCATCGATACTTTGCAGGAAGAATTGATCGACCGTTTCGGCAAGCTGCCCGAAGCAGCCAGGGCATTGGTGGAAACGCATCGTCTGCGCATTGCCGCCAGGCCGCTGGGTATCATCAAGATCGACGCGCATGCCGAGTCGGCAGTGCTGCAATTCGTGCCGAATCCGCCGGTCGATGCCATGCGTATCATCGAACTGGTGCAAAAGAATCGTCACATCAAGCTTCATGGTCAGGACAGGTTACGCATCACCGCCGGCATGCCCGATTTGAATGCAAGAGTGACGCAGCTCAAGGCGACTATGCGCGCGCTGGCCGGCTGATCCGGTTTTCCATGATTATTTTTTATTTTTTGAAGGAGTGATTACACTCTTTTTGATGCGGAAAGCAATAGTATGGTTAATGATAAAAATGGTCTTATTTTTACAATGGATACAGAGCAGATTAATTTTGGTGCTTTAGCGGACCTCTATGAAAGCGTTGGATATGGCTTTGCCTCTTCTTATAAAGAAGACGAAGGGTATAAAACAGCATTTTTTAGCCCCGGTTCTTTTTGCTTTTTCGCTTCCAGCAGTGATGGGCAGTTAGTCGGAATAGCTAGGATTTTTAGTGACAATAAAATCTGTTCATGGATTGCCGAACTATGTGTTCATCCTACGTGGCAAAAGCAAGGCATAGGCAGCAAGTTACTCGAAATGGTCATTGAGCGGTTTGGGCATACAGCAATCTATGTCGAGGTTTTTGTCGGGGCAGAAGGTCTTTATATAGAACATGGAATTAAGCCAAAACAAAAGCTAGTGGCTTGTAGTCGTGCGGGGGAAATTGATGACATTTCAGAACCTTTACCTTTCGTGCATTGATTCTCTCATGCGATTTAATCATGCTAACCACTATCGTTGAAGCAGAAATAGTTGGAAGTTCAACGGCTGAAGGCATTGGAACCATCATAAGAATTTCATCGAACCTGGCAAGCCGCAACAGAACGCCCGCCGCCGGCTTCAACCTTATCTACCAATTCTGACGATGTAGCGTCAAACGGCATGACCAGCGCCACTTCCATTGCCTCTGCGCACAGCATGCTGCGCCGCATCGGCGCCGCCCTGATGACA
>JBAPMF010000079.1:0-46080 GCA_049278475.1 Herbaspirillum sp.
GGCAACTGCCGCCGAAAGCGCGCGACACTGCGCGCTCCGCTGCCGCGGTCAGCGCGCTCTCACTATGGTTCAGCGGCGCCAGGGCGCGTTGCAAATCTTCGCGATGGGACAGGATTTCAATGGCCAACGCGCCTTGACCGGGAGCCGGCAGACTCTGTTCAGGATCGAGTACGGCGCGGATGCGATGCCCAAGACCCAAGCGTTTGAGGCCGGCTGCGGCCAGAATGATGGCAGCATATTCGCCACGGTCGAGCTTGCCCAGTCGGGTATCGAGATTGCCGCGCAGGGATTTGATCACCAGCTGAGGATAGCGCGCCGCGATCAGCGCCTGACGGCGCAGGCTGCTGGTGCCGATCACGACGCCGGCCGGCAATGCCTCCAGCGTAGTGTAAGCATTGGAGACAAAGGCGTCACGCGGGTCTTCCCGCTCCAGGATGGCCGCCAGCGTATAGCCCGCAGGCAAGGCCATCGGCATATCCTTGAGGGAGTGCACTGCGCAATCGGCGCGCCCTTCCTCCATGGCGACTTCGAGTTCCTTGACGAACAGCCCTTTGCCGCCGACTCTGGACAAGGTGCGATCAAGAATCTGGTCGCCGCGCGTGGTCATGCCGAGGATACTGATACTGCACTGCGGATATAATGCCACTAAGCGGTCGCGCACATACTCCGATTGCCACATGGCGAGGCGGCTTTCGCGCGAAGCGATGACCAGCTTGGCGGGAGGAAATTCTTTCAAGACAGTTCTTCCGGTAGCCGCCGGGTCATCCGTGAAGATGAGCGGCGCATAAAAACATAAAAGTGAGGCCAACAAACGAACTGAATTCTAGCACGCAGCACTATTGACAGTTTGTGCCGGCACGCCCGATTTTCTCCTCTGTGAACAGTGGCAATAGTTGATCATGGCAAGTAAATCACACCTTTCCCCCCTCGCTCGCGCCATCGCCAGCCTCCCCGAAAAACGTACTATCAAGTCCGCCGACAAGGACGCCCCGCTGAAAGAAGACATTCGCCTGCTCGGCCGTCTGCTCGGCGAAGTGCTGCGTGACCAGGAAGGCGATGCTGTCTTTGAGATAGTCGAAACCATACGCCAGACTGCTGTGCGCTTTCGCCGCGAATCCGACGCCCGCGCCGGCGTCGAACTCGACAGGCTGCTCAAGAAACTGACGCGCGACCAGACCAACTCGGTGGTGCGCGCATTCTCGTATTTCTCGCACCTGGCCAATATTGCCGAAGACCAGCACCGCAACCGCCGCCGTCGCGCCCATCTGCTGGCAGGCTCGGCGTCACAGCCGGGCAGCGTGGCCTACGCCCTGTCACGTCTGAACGCCGCCGGCGTCTCCGGCGGCGCCGTGCGTGACTTCCTTGGCACAGCATTGATTTCGCCGGTGCTGACCGCCCACCCGACTGAAGTGCAGCGCAAGAGTATTCTCGATGCCGAATGCGAAATCGCCCGCCTGCTGGCCCTGCGCGACAATCCATTGACCCCGAAAGAATTGCGCGACAATACCGCGCTGCTGCATGCGCGCATCGCCACACTGTGGCAAACCCGCATGCTGCGCTTTACCAGGCTCACCGTTGCCGACGAAATCGACAATGCGCTGTCTTACTATCGCATCACCTTCCTGCGCGCGCTGCCGGCGCTGTATGACGACATCGAAGAAGAAATCAATACGCAGTTCTCCTCTCACGCCGCACCGGCAGAACTGCCGCCGTTCATGCAGATGGGTAGCTGGATCGGCGGCGACCGCGACGGCAATCCCAACGTCAGCGCCGGCACCATGCAGCGCGCGCTGCAACGCCAGTCGACGACGATCTTCGACTTTTACCTCGACGAAGTCTACGCGCTTGGTGCCGAGCTGTCGATCTCGACCTTCATGGTCGCCGCCAGCGCCGCATTGCTGGCGCTCGCCGATACCTCGCCCGATACTTCCAGCCATCGTGCCGATGAGCCTTACCGGCGCGCGCTGATCGGCGTGTATGCGCGTCTGGCAGCGACCGCCCGCGCACTCGGCGTCGTCAACTTCCTGCGCCAGGAAGTCGGCGCCGCCGCGCCTTACGACAGTCCGGAAGAGTATATCGGCGAACTGCAAGTGCTGGTTGACTCGCTCAAGGCTCACCACGGTGGCGCGCTGGTCAAGCCGCGCCTGGCGATATTGAAACGTTCGGTTGAAATCTTCGGTTTCCACCTCGCTACGCTGGACATGCGCCAAAGCTCGGATGTCCACGAGCGCGTGCTGGACGAACTGTTCGCCAGCGCGCAAGCCGAGCCATCCTACGCCGCTTTATCCGAGGAAAAGAAAATCACTTTGCTGCTGGCCGAACTGTCCAGGCCGCGCCTGCTTCACTCACCCTGGCTGCACTATTCGGACGAAACCATCTCCGAATTGGCCACCCTGCGCATGGCGCATGAAATCTGCCGCCGCTACGGTGCGCGCGCCATCCGCAACTACATCATCTCGCACACCGAAACCCTGTCCGACCTGCTGGAAGTCTTGCTGCTACAAAAAGAAACCGGTCTGCTGCATGCTGACGCGAACCAGCAGATGACGGAACTGGAACTGATGGTTGTCCCCTTGTTCGAAACCATCCCCGACCTGCGCCGCGCCGCCGGCATCATGGCGCAGTGGCTGGCGCTGCCGCAAGTGGCGCCGCTGATCGCCCGGCAAGGCAGGCTGCAGGAAATCATGCTCGGTTATTCCGATTCCAATAAGGACGGCGGCTTCCTCACCTCCAACTGGGAGTTATGCAAATCGGCAAACCGTCTGATCGAACTGTTCAACCGCGCCGACGTCAGGCTACGTCTGTTCCACGGCCGCGGCGGCACCGTCGGCCGCGGCGGCGGTCCAAGCTATCAGGCCATCCTGGCGCAACCGCCGGGCACCGTCAACGGCCAGATCCGCCTGACCGAGCAGGGCGAAATCATTGCCTCCAAATTTTCCAACCCGGAAATCGGTCGCCGCCATCTGGAGCTGCTGGTCGCGGCGACGCTGGAAGCCAGCCTCATGCCGCATGCCGCTGACGCCAAGGCAACACGCAAGCTGGCCGAATTCGAACAGATCATGGAAGACCTATCGGAGCGCGCCTATCAGGCTTACCGCAATCTGGTCTACGAAACCCCAGGCTTCACTGATTACTTCTTCGCCGCCACGCCGGTCATCGAGATCGCCGAACTCAATATCGGTTCGCGCCCGGCTTCGCGCAAATCGATGCGCCGTATCGAAGATCTGCGCGCCATCCCCTGGGGTTTCTCCTGGGGGCAGTGCCGTCTGCTGCTCCCGGGCTGGTACGGTTTCGGCAGCGCCATTTCCGGCTGGCTCGGCGGCAGTAAGGGACGCGCCAAACGGCTGGCTACGTTACGCGCGATGTATCAGGAATGGCCATTCTTTGCCGCGCTGCTGTCGAATATGGACATGGTACTGTCTAAGACCGACCTGGCAGTGGCCTCGCGTTATGCCGGGCTGGTCAGCGACCACGCACTGCGCGCTGCGATTTTCGGACGCATCGTGGACGAGCATGAACGCAGCAGCCGCCTGCTCAGTACCATCAGCGGTAACCAGGAACGCCTGGCAGGCAATCCGCTGCTGGCGCGCTCGATCAAGAACCGCTTCGCCTATCTCGATCCGCTCAATCACTTGCAGGTCGAACTGATCAGTCGCCGCCGCAGTGCAGTGGCGGCCGGCAGGCAGATCGAAGAACAGGTGCAGCGCGGCATTCACCTGACCATCAACGGCATTGCCGCCGGCCTGCGCAATACCGGCTGATCGCGATTACGGAATATACTGAACTTACAGGCAGGGTCGCACCGCGCGCGGCATGATGCACATCTCATCCGCTATAATCGCAAATTCTCCGGGGCCACATGATGACCACACAACTCTCAAAAAAAAGCGAAGCCTGGTCGGCGCGCTTTTCTGAACCCGTTTCGGAACTGGTGAAGCGTTATACAGCTTCCGTTTTTTTCGACAAACGCCTGGCGCCATTCGACATCGAAGGCTCGCTTGCGCACGCTGAAATGCTGGCGCATCAGAATATCATCAACGCCCAGGATTACGCCGATATCCAGCGCGGCATGGCGCAGATCAAGAGCGAAATCGACGATGGCCGGTTCGCCTGGCTACCCGATCTCGAAGACGTCCATCTGAATATCGAAAAACGCTTGACAGAACTGGTCGGCGACGCCGGCAAGCGCCTGCATACCGGCCGCTCGCGCAACGACCAGGTTGCAACGGACATCCGCCTGTACCTGCGCGCCGCCATCGACGACATCGATGGCCTGCTGCGTGCGCTGCGCACAGCGCTGGTCGATCTCGCCGAACGGCATACCGATACGATCCTGCCCGGCTTCACGCACATGCAGGTGGCGCAGCCGGTCACCTTCGGCCACCACATCCTCGCTTACGTCGAAATGTTCAGCCGTGACGCCGAGCGCATGGCTGACGCCCGCAAACGCATCAACCGTCTGCCGCTGGGCGCCGCCGCGCTGGCCGGCACGACCTTCCCGATCGACCGTCTGCGCGTAGCCAGGACGCTGGGCTTCGATGATGTCTGCCGCAACTCGCTGGACGCCGTCTCCGACCGCGACTTCGCGATCGAATTCTGCGCCGCCGCCGCGCTGGTCATGACCCATATCTCGCGCATGTCCGAAGAACTGGTGATCTGGATGAACCCGCGCCTGGCTTTCATCGACATCGCCGACCGTTTCTGCACCGGCTCATCGATCATGCCGCAAAAGAAGAACCCGGACGTTCCCGAACTGGCGCGCGGCAAAACCGGCCGTGTCAACGGTCATCTGATCGCCCTGCTGACCCTGATGAAGGGCCAGCCGCTGGCCTACAACAAGGATAATCAGGAAGACAAGGAGCCGCTGTTCGATACCGTCGACACGCTCACCGACACACTGCGCATTTTCGCCGACATGGCACACGGCATCACCGTCAATCCGCAGGCCATGCGCGCCGCTGCGTTGCAAGGCTATGCTACCGCCACTGACCTGGCTGACTATCTGGTCAGAAAGGGTCTGCCGTTCCGCGACGCCCATGAAGCCGTCGCCCATGCCATACGCGTCTGCGTCGACCGCAACTGTGATCTGTCGGACCTGACGCTGGACGAACTGCGCGCGTTTTCGCCGCTGATCGAAAACGACATCTTCGGCGTCCTGACGCTGGAAGGCTCCGTCGCCGCGCGCAACCACATCGGCGGCACGGCGCCGGATCAGGTGCGGCTGGCGATTGGAGAAGTACGCAAGTCATTGCAGAAACAAGACCATATGCCCAGAGGATGAACAAGGCAAGAGCGATGCGGCGGATCGGCGGCGGCACGCGGGTGAATCCGGGACGCAGGGGGGATAATTGGCGGAGACGGAGGGATTCGAACCCTCGATACAGGTTTAAGCCCATATGCTTCCTTAGCAGGGAAGTGCCTTCGACCACTCGGCCACGTCTCCATGCTGATATCACGCTGTTGCGCTGTACCAGCAGAGAAGTTCCGCATGATATCTTTTCATGCGGATTTGGTCAATGAAACTCTGCTATTTTCCAGATCGAAGGCTTTATGCAATGCGCGTATTGCCAGTTCCATGTATTTTTCGTCGATCAGGACCGAGATCTTAATTTCAGATGTGGAGATCATCTGGATGTTGACGCCTTCTTCCGACAAGGTGCGGAACATTTGCGAGGCGATGCCGACATGGCTGCGCATGCCGACGCCAACCACGGAAACCTTGGATACCCTGGTGTCACCGACGATACCGGTGGTGCCGATGTGGGTCTTGATGCCGGTGTCGAGTACTTCGATGGACCTGGCGTATTCGGCGCGCGGCACGGTGAAGGTGAAGTCGGTTTTGCCTTCGACCGACTGATTCTGGATGATCATGTCTACTTCGATGTTGGCATCGGCGATCGGGCTGAGGATCTGGTAAGCGATGCCTGGGTGATCGGGTACGCCGAGCACGGTGATTTTGGCTTCATCGCGGCTGAATGCGATGCCGGTAATGGTTGCTTGTTCCATCTTGGTGTCTTCCTCAAACGAAATCAGGGTGCCGGATCTGGTTTCTTCTTCCAGCGGCATCAATGGGTCGGTCAGCGATGACAGGACGCGGGTTGGCACCTTGTAGTTGCCAGCAAATTCCACTGAACGGATTTGCAGGACCTTGGATCCCAGAGACGCCATTTCCAGCATTTCTTCAAATGTCACGGTGTCGAGGCGGCGCGCTTCATCGACCACGCGCGGGTCGGTCGTGTAGATGCCATCGACGTCGGTGTAGATCAGGCATTCGGCAGCCTTGACTGCCGCGGCCACCGCCACGGCCGAGGTGTCGGAGCCGCCACGGCCCAGCGTCGTGATGTTGCCGTCGACATCCACACCCTGGAAGCCGGTAATGATGACGATCCTGCCGGCATCGAGGTCTTTGCGGATCCTGGCGTCGTCGATCGAGCGAATGCGCGCTTTGGTGAAGGATGAATCGGTCTTGATCGGCACTTGCCAGCCGGCGTAGGAGACCGCCTCTTTGCCGATGGCTTGCAGCGCCATGGCCAGCAGGGCGGAGGAAACCTGTTCACCGGTGGCGGCCAGCATATCCAGTTCGCGCCGGTCCGGATGGGCCATGATTTCCCTGGCGAGGCCTAGCAAACGGTTGGTTTCGCCAGACATTGCGGAAGGAACGACAACGATCTGGTGGCTTGCGTCGTGCCACTTGGCAATGCGCTGGGCGACGTTTCTGATGCGCTCTGTCGAACCCATTGAAGTGCCGCCGTATTTGTGAACGTATAAAGCCATGGGAAGGTGAGTCTGGATTGTGTGACTGAGTATTCCTGATGCTGCTGATTTACTTGCCGCAATCGCGATAAATATCGTGAGGAAACAAGTTCGCAACTCTACATGCCGGGGCCGGAAATAACAAGTAAAAAGGCGCGGAATGGTCTTGGCAGGACCGCACGCAGACGGTCCCCCGGTTCAGGCAGCCCCGGCGGCGTCCGGGAGGGCGTCGAGACGCTGCCGCAGGTCGTATTCCTGCCAGATCCGGTGTTCTCTGGTGCTTTGCGCTTCGCGGCCGAGATCGGCCGCGCTTCTCGATGACAAGGTTTGCAGCAGGCGTTCGGCTTGATGGGTATCGGGTTCCATGGTGCCGAAGAAACTGATCGTCGCGCCATGCTGCATCAGCAAGGTGGGGAAGCTGTCGATGTCCAGATCGCCAACCAGGTCAGCCTGGTCTTCTATATCGATCCAAACGAAGTGGTGTTGCGGGTGACGTTCGGCCCAGGCAGCAAAATGGACTGCATAGTCGCGGCAACTGTTGCACCAGCTGGCGCACAGGCAGGCAACGATCCATTTGTCGCTGCGCAGGGCGGCGGCGAGCTCTTCACGGTTACTGCCGGAAAAAATCTGATAGGACATAAGGCGCTCATTTTACTCCGGATGGGAAAATAAATTCTGCGCGGTAGAATAGTAGGATGTCTATTATTCTTGCCATTGAAACCTCTACTGAGCTTGCCTCGGCAGCTTTGCTGCATGACGATGCCCTGATCGTCCAAGAATCGTTGGGTGTGCAGATGCATGCCGCAAGCATTTTGCCGATGGTGCAGCAACTGCTGGCGCAGGCCGGCATAACGCTGTCGCAGTGCGACGCGATTGCGCTTGGCATCGGCCCAGGTTCGTTTACCGGGGTGCGCACGGCTTGCGGCGTGGCGCAGGGATTGGCTTTCGGCAGCGATTTACCGGTGGTGCCGGTGGTCACGCTGGAAGCGATGGCGCAGGCTTGCTTGGAAACCGTCGGATCTGAGGAGGTACTGGCGATCCTCGACGCGCGTATGGGAGAAGTGTATTGGGCGCAGTATCGCCACGGTACGCATGGCTGGCAGCCGGTGATCATGCCGACCTTGTCCGCTGCGCGTGATGTGTTGCCGCAAAGCACCGCGCAGGCGTGCGGTAATGGCCTGACTATCTATACGCAGGATGTCGCGATGCAGATTTTTACCGCTGCCGGGCTGGAGCAGGTGATGCCGCACGCGGCGCAGGTCGCCACGCTGGGTCGCCGCGCTTTTGCGCAGGGCAATACTGTTTCACCGCAGGAAGCGCAGCCGCTGTATGTGCGCAACAAGGTCGCGTTGACCACTGCGGAGCGGCGGGTGCGCGACGCTGTCAAAGGTGCGGGGTGAGTCTGGACGCACTATTGCGCGAACTGGAAAACAGGTTCGGCAAGCTGGCGTTTGCTACCATGCAGATGGCCGACCTGGACGAACTCATGCTGATCGAGGATAGGGTTCATGCTCACCCCTGGACACGCGGCAGTTTTCAGGATGCTCTGCGCAGCGGCTACCAGGCACTAACCATGCGCGATGCCGCAGGCCGGCTGCTTGCTTATTTTTTGATGATGAAAGCCATGGACGAAGCGCATCTGCTCAACCTCAGCGTGGCTGAGGAGGTGCAGGGTGAAGGTTTCGGACATTTGCTGCTGTGCCACGCCGTCGATCTGGCGCGTCGGCGTCAGATGAAGATCATGTTGCTGGAAGTGCGGGTATCGAATCTGCGCGCGCTGCATGTCTACAGATGTCATGGCTTTGTCGAAATTGGACGCCGTAAAAATTATTATCCTGTCGATCAACATACGCGCGAAGACGCGATCGTGATGAGTTTACCGCTATGAGTCAACAGCCATCGGCCGCTTCGGTCAGGATCCTGGAAGAAATCGGCATTAGCCCTGTTTGGGTCCGGCGACAGTCGGCCGTTGATTCGGCGCAGGCAGATGCCGCCGCTGTGCCGCCGCAGACAGTGTCCGAAGCCGGGCGGCTGGCGATCCCGGACCCGGTAGCGCCTGTGTCACAGGCGGCATCGGCACAGGAAGACGGCGCAGCAATGGTGGACATTCCTTCCGCTATCGCTGCCATGGACTGGGACAGGCTCAAGGAAACAGTCGCCGGTTGCCGGCAATGCAGCTTGTGCCGGGGCCGCAAAAAAACTGCCTTCGGCGTTGGCGACGAAAAGGCGAAATGGCTTTTCATCGGCGAAGGTCCGGGCCGCAATGAAGATATACAGGGTGAGCCTTTCGTCGGCGCAGCCGGCAAGCTGCTTGATAACATGCTGGTGGCGATGGGTCTCAGACGCGGTGACAATGCTTACATCGCCAACATCGTCAAATGCCGTCCCACTGATGACAAAGGCAAAGACCGGCCACCGTCGCCGCAGGAGACGGCATCGTGCATGCCCTACCTACAACGTCAGATCGATTTGATACAGCCGACAATCCTGGTGGCGTTGGGCAAGACTGCCGCACTGTCGCTGCTGGAACTTGATCCGGCTACGCCGGTATCGAAATTACGCGGCACGGTTCATCGCTACCGGGATTGGCCGCTAATCGTCACTTATCATCCGGCCTATCTGTTGCGGCAGCCTGGCGACAAGCGCAAGAGCTGGGCCGATCTCTGTCTTGCCATGACTGCTTATGCCGACGCCACGCACTGAAAACGCAAGAGCGCATGTGCCATGCCATCAGTGCTGCTTATGCTCGCCGATCAATGCCAGTGCATCCCGGTCACGCTGGTTCGCGGCATGGCGGCGCATGATCAGATACATGGTGCCGGCAACGAGCAGGCCGAAAAAGATGATCACGATATTGACATCCAGATCAAGCATCACCAGCATCGCATAGAACGCCAGCATGGTCAGGACCGATAGATTTTCATTGAAATTCTGCACGGCAATCGAGTGGCCGGCGCTCATGAGTACATGGCCGCGATGTTGCAGCAGAGCGTTCATCGGCACGACGAAATAACCAGATAGTACGCCGATCACGATCAGTAGCGGATAGGCGATCCAGATCGAAGTGACGGTTGTCATCACCATGACGATAAGACCCATGATGATGCCGAGCGGCATCACCGTCAGCGACTTTTTCAAGGGAACGAAGCGGGCCGCGCCGACCGCGCCGAGCGCCACGCCAAGCGCGACGATGCCTTGCAGGATGGCGGCCCTGTCCAGCGGCATGTGCAGGGATTTCTCCGCCCATTGCAGCACGATGAATTGCAATGTCGCGCCGGCGCCCCAGAACAGCGTGGTGACAGCGAGCGAAATCTGGCCCAGCCTGTCTTTCCACAATACGCTGAAACAGCGGGAAAAATCGGCAATCAGCTTGATGGGATTACGCTGCTGATGGGCGTAACGGGCGCCGGTGTCAGGGATGCGGAGATTGAAGATGGCGGCGATGATGTAGACGAGGGTGATGACGAGGAGCGCTGCTTTGACCGGCGTATCGATGTCCAGATCGAGTAGTGGTACATCGAAGGACAATAGCGCCGAGGCGACATGCGGATTGACCAGCGCGCCGCCCAGCACCGTACCGAGGATGATGGAACCGACCGTCAACCCCTCGATCCAGCCATTGGCGATGACCAGTTTCTCCGGCGGCAGCAGTTCCGTCAGGATGCCGTATTTGGCCGGCGAATACGCCGCAGCGCCGAGGCCCACGATGGCATAGGCGGCCAGGGGATGGACCGTAAAGAACATCAGTGCGCAGCCGCTTATCTTGATCAGATTGGTGATGAACATCACCCTGCCTTTGGGAAAAGCGTCCGCAAAAGCGCCGACGAAGGCGGCCAGCAGCACATAAGACAGAACAAAGACTAATTTCAGCAGCGGCGTCATCCATGCCGGAGATTGCATTTCCGTAAGTAGTGCAATAGCTGTGATCAGTAGGGCATTGTCGGCAAGCGACGAAAAAAACTGCGCCGCCATGATGGTGTAAAAGCCGCGATTCATCCGTATCCAAGATGTGACAAATTATCTCCGGCTTGCTTTATACCATGAAAAGACAGGGCGGCAGCGATAAGAGCCGGTAAAATGGATACCGTTTTTGAAGCAGCGGTTTTAACCGTATTTCTCTGTCACTGAGCTTGTATGCCTAGACCCATTGTTGCCACCATCGACATGTCGGCGCTGCGGCACAACCTCGCGATCGCCAGATCGCATGCGCCGCACGCCAGGATATGGGCCGTCGTCAAGGCGCAGGCATATGGACATGGCCTGGACCGTGCGGTGCGCGCTTTTGCAGATGCCGATGGACTGGCGCTGGTGGAAATCGATTATGCCACGCACCTGCGCCGGCTTGGCTGGCAAAAGCCGATTTTGCTGCTGGAAGGTTTTTTTGATGCCGGCGATATTGCCGTCATGGCCGAGCAGCAGTTGCAGTGTGTCGTGCATTGCCATGAGCAGATCGGGATGTTGGAGAACATCGGGATCGAAGCACAGTTCGATGTTCACCTGAAAATGAACAGCGGTATGAATCGCCTGGGTTTCAAACCGGAAGCCTATCGTGCCGCGTATACCCGGCTGGGCAGACTGGCCTGCGTGCGCAGCATGACTTGCATGACGCACTTTGCCAATGCCGATGATGAGGGCAATCCAGATCTGCCGCTGGCGGAGCAGGTCAGGCGCTTCAAAACCGCCACCGCAGGGCTGGCAGGCGCGCGCAGCGTATCCAACTCGGCGGCTGACCTGCTGCATGAGGAACTGGCGTTCGATTGGGTGCGTCCCGGTGTGATGCTGTATGGCAGCACGCCCGGTACTCGCGCTGCGGCAGAGTTCGGCCTGCGTCCGGCGATGACGCTGGAAAGCCGGATCATTGGCGTCCAGGACATCAGTTCCGGCGACGCCGTTGGTTATGGCAGTCGTTTCGTCGCGGACAGGCCGATGAAGATTGGCGTGGTTGCCTGCGGTTATGCCGACGGCTATCCGCGCCATGCGCCCGACGCTACGCCTGTGATGGTCGATGGCGTTCGGACCGGCACGGTCGGGCGCGTGTCGATGGACATGCTGGCGGTAGACCTCACGCCGATCCCGCGCGCCGGTATCGGCAGCCAGGTGATCCTGTGGGGGGAGAACTTGCCGATCGACGAAGTGGCTGCTGCTGCCGGCACGATAGGCTACGAATTGATGTGCGCCCTGGCGCCGCGTGTGACTGTCCGGGAAAAGGGCTGAGATGGCAAAGACCAGAACCAGTTACGCCTGTACCGAATGCGGCGGCATCAGCAATAAATGGGCGGGACGATGCCTGGCCTGCGGTCAGTGGAACACATTGATGGAAACATTGATCGAAGCAGGCGGGACGCATCGTTATTCCAGTCAGCACCAGGGGCTGGCACACACGGCGCCGGTCCTGTCGTTAGTCGATATCGAGGCGATCGACGTACCGCGTTTCGGTACCGGGATTGCAGAGTTTGATCGCGTGCTCGGCGGCGGTCTGGTGCCGGGCGGCGTGGTGCTGATCGGCGGTGACCCGGGAATCGGCAAGTCGACGCTGTTGCTGCAGGCGTTGGCGCATATCTCCAGATGCAGGCAGGTGCTGTATGTGAGCGGCGAAGAGTCTGGCGCGCAGATCGCTTTGCGCGCGAAGCGCCTGGCACTCGATGCCGGGGGTCTCAAATTACAGGCCGAAATTCAACTGGAAAAAATTCTCGGTTCCCTGGCCGGACACCAGCCTGATGTGGCGGTGATCGATTCGATCCAGACGATCTATTCCGATGCATTGACGTCTGCGCCGGGTTCCGTGGCTCAGGTGCGCGAATGCGCGGCGCAGCTCACGCGCGCGGCCAAGACTGCCGACACCACCATCATCATGGTCGGCCACGTCACCAAGGAGGGCGTGCTGGCGGGGCCGCGCGTGCTGGAGCATATCGTCGACACGGTGCTGTATTTCGAAGGCGACACGCATTCCAGTTTCCGTCTGGTGCGGGCATTCAAGAATCGTTTCGGCGCGGTCAATGAGCTGGGCGTGTTCGCGATGACGGAAAAGGGTCTGAAAGGCGTTGCCAATCCCTCGGCACTGTTTCTGTCGCAGCATGACAGTCAGGTGCCCGGCTCTTGTGTCATGGTGACGCAGGAAGGCACACGTCCTTTGCTGGTGGAAATCCAGGCTCTGGTCGATCATTCCCATGTGCCCAATGCGCGTCGCCTTTCGGTCGGTCTGGAGCAGAACCGGCTGGCCATGTTGCTGGCGGTGCTGCATCGTCACGCCGGCATCGCGGCGTTCGATCAGGATGTCTTCATCAATGCTGTCGGCGGTGTCAGGATCACTGAGCCGGCTGCCGATCTTGCGGTGTTGCTGGCGATCGATTCATCCATGCGTGACAGGCCGCTGCCGCGCGGCCTGGTGGTGTTTGGCGAAGTCGGCCTGGCCGGTGAGATCCGTCCAGCGCCGCGCGGTCAGGAGCGCCTGCGTGAAGCCGCCAAACTGGGGTTTTCGATAGCCATGATTCCCAAGGCGAACGCGCCCAGGCAAGAGATCGAAGGTCTGAAAGCGGTAGCGGTCGAGCGTATCGACGAGGCCCTGCAAAAGATCCGCGGTATCGGCGAATAGTCCCTCCCGAAGCATTCAGGTCTGGTCAATGCCGCTGTCAGCAGCAGCATGGTCACGGACGTCGCTGCTGACTCAGCCTGCATGTCTGCCCGGATGAGCATTGTGTCGAGGGAAGATCATCTGTACGATCAGCCCGCCGCCCTCGCGATTGCGCAGATGCAGTCTGCCGTTGTGGCGAATCACGATCCGGTTGACGATGGCCAGGCCCAGGCCGGAACTGTTGGCCTGACCGCGCGCGGTATCGAGGCGGGTGAAGGGGCGCAGTAAATGCTCCAGTTTGCTCTCCGGCGCGCCGACGCCGTGATCGGTGATTTCGACCTTGATGCGATGGCCCTCGGGCTTGCACAGGATATCGATGTCGGTGCCGTCGGTGCCCGGCGTTTTGCCATAGCGGCGGGCGTTCTCGGTCAGGTTGCTGATGAGGCGCTTGAGTTCGACGGTGTTGCCCACGATGCTGATGCCCGGCACGATCGTCGTGTTCACGCGCACATCGTTCAGGCGTTTGGCATGATTGGCGGCGTCTTCCAGCAGGCTGGACAAATCGACCGGAATGAAACTGCTGCTGTCGAAAGGTTTGGCATAATCGAGGAACTGGCCGATGATAGCATCCATTTGCGCCAGATCGGAATGCATGCCGTCGCGCGCTTCATCCGGCAACTGAGCCATTTCGACTTCAAGCTGCATGCGCGCCAGCGGTGTGCGCAAATCGTGTGAAATGCCGGCAAGAATGACGGCGCGATCGGATTCGATACGATTGAGATCATTGACCATCTGGTTGAAGCTGCGGTTGGCTTCCCGGATTTCGGTCGGACCGGACTCTGGCAGCAGATCGGGCTGCTGACCCTTGGCGATCGCGCGCGTGGCGGCCGTCAGGCGCACCAGCGGCTGATTGATCAGCGTCGAGATGAACACCGCGCCGATCAGCGAGAGCGCCATTGCAATCGATGCCCAGCCCAGCCATTGCAGGCTGGAGGTGTGATTCAGACGGCCACGGTCGAGCATCAGCCAGTATGCGTCTTCGTCGATGTTGAAGCTGATCCAGAATCCATCGATGCCGTTAACTCTGGAGGAAAACCGGGTGTTGTCGCCCATCGACTGCCTGACGTAGTATTCCAGCCCGGGCAGAGCAGGAGAGTTGCCGGGTGGCGCGATTTTGTCCGATTTTTCCAGCGGGTAAATACGAATGCCTTCGTTGCTGGCGAGTTCGAGCAGCAGCTCGCGCTGCATTTCCGGCGCGGAGTGCGTCAACGCGGCGCGTGTGATGGTGGCCATGGAAACGATCTGCGCCGCCAGCTGTTCAGTGCGCGGGCCACGCTCTGCCATGCGGAAACTGGCCACCCATGCTGCCACCATGCTGGCGGTAATCAGAAAACTCAACAGGATGAAGGTACGCCAGAACAGCCCATTGCCGAACCATCGTTGGCGCATTTGATCGTTCATGTGGTGGTGTTGCAGGTGCCGTGTTGCGCGTTCAGCGCGGTTTGCCTTCGGGAATGAAGACATAGCCCAGGCCCCAGACCGTTTGAATATACAGGGGATTGGCCGGATCAGGCTCGATCAGTTTGCGCAAACGTGAGACCTGCACATCGAGACTGCGGTCGAAGACTTCATACTCGCGCCCGCGTGCCATTTCCATCAGTTTTTCACGCGACAGCGGCTGGCGGGCATTGCGGGCGAATACCTTGAGAACGGAAAATTCGCCTGTCGTCAGCGGGACGGTTTCGCCTTCTTTCTTCAGCGTGCGGGTGCCGAGGTCGAGCACGAATGCGCCGAATTCGAAAGATTGCGGCGATTCTGATGGCGCGCCGGGTAATTCATCGGGGCCTTTGCGGCGCAATACAGCGTTGATGCGTGCAACCAGTTCACGCGGATTGAATGGTTTTGGCAGATAGTCATCGGCGCCCATTTCCAGGCCGATGATGCGATCCACATCTTCACCTTTGGCAGTCAGCATGATGATCGGCGTGTGGTCGCCGGCGCCGCGCAGACGGCGGCAGATCGCCAGTCCGTCTTCGCCCGGCAGCATCAGATCCAGCACCAGCAGATCGTAGCGTTCGCGCATCCATAGCTTATTCATCGCCTGCGCGTTTTCAGCCGTCACCACGTTGAAACCCTGCTCAGTCAGATAGCGGCACAGCAGGTCGCGCAGCCGGATGTCATCATCTACGACCAAGATTCTGGATCGGTGGGCCGGGGTGGCGGTTGCGCTGGTGTCGATCGTATTCATGATGTCATGGTAGCGTCTTCATAGAGATCGGCGGCAGGTAAGCCAGCGAACATGACAAACTGTTGTATACCTTACCTTGATCATCTTATATCATCCGGC
Organism: Herbaspirillum sp.; assembly: GCA_049278475.1. Lineage (GTDB taxonomy): Bacteria > Pseudomonadota > Gammaproteobacteria > Burkholderiales > Burkholderiaceae_D > Herbaspirillum. Next base: position 15,672 of record JBAPMF010000079.1, read on the forward strand.
GTGTGGCGAGCAGGAATCGACACATTCAGGTAGTCGTCAGTCAATACAAACTCGGCATCCTTACCTGCGTAGTCCTTTGTCAAAGGAACAATTTTGCGGCGCACACCCATTCCGCGAGCATCAACGTAGCCATAGTCGCGCATGATTTCCACAATGATCGGATTGCGTGGCGATCGCTGTCCAGCCAACATTTTCTCGACGGTCATCGAATTTTGTAACGCACCGGGGCTGGTCACTTCGAGACGATCCGAGTAGTTGACTACCTCAACTTCTATCGAGCGGGTCCAGTCGCGGTGAACAAGTGCATTGAGTAGTGCTTCACGGACTGCATCGAAGGAGTAACGGTAACTTGATTCCCGGCGCAGCCCCTCGTTAATCTCGCTTGCCTCTTCGGAGATAAACGGGCGCATTCGATCAATCAGGCGTTCCAGCAGTCCATCTTCCACGATGTTACGCCCTGCCCCTGGCCTGCCTTCCCACAAGGCAACCAGAGAACCATCAAGTATGGTGTCGTCCTGCGCTTGGTAATTCTTCGTATCGCCAGCAAATGACATCCAGCGAACCCCCGCGTAGCGCAGACAACGGCGCGGGCTGCGTCCAAAAAGTACCAAGCCGGCAATTGTACATACAGCAGGACCGTCAGGACGGCCAGCCATGAAGCCCAAACCGGTCAACCGCTGCTCCCAATCTTCGGCGGATTGCGGTGCCATCTGATCGCCCGCGACGTTGACTAGGTAATCACGAAGGCGCGCTTGATCCAGATCATCCAGGTTGCTGCCGGATACAGGTAAAACCTCGGCGTGCAGCATCCCACCACTTTCAAACAACCGAGCTTGCTGCTCTCGGGTTGCCAGGCGTGATGTGCTGCCAACACGAACGTAAATTTCCTCACGATTGTTGTTGCGCACCACATAGGGCTTGGCAGTACCCTGAGTGAGCGAAATGACTGCCACACGCTTAGCATCTTCGAACACCACTTCTTCATAGAACGGCATGGCCAGCGGATGCACATATCGACCAAATACAGTATCCATCACCCAGGTTTCCAGATCAGCACGTTGAATGCCGCTGATGGTGCCATCATCTTCCACACCCAAAAGTAATTTGCCGCCCTGAAAATTAAGCAGCGCGACAATCTCTTTCGCCAGTTGCTCCGGACGCAGGTCATCGCGTTTGAACTCCACTCCAGAATTCTCGCGGTTGATGATGATTTCCAGCAATTCAGATTTCAACATAAGCCATCACCTCAAAACTCATATTTTTCTTTGCGTTGGATAAACGCATCTCGCCCGCCTTCGAGGATGTTCGCCACCTGGTCGCGTATAACTGGTACATCTATCGAACCTTGGGCATCAAAGCTCAACGCCCCATGATTTTCAACAGCCGTGAATACACCGATCCACTCGGCGTCACCGAATACGGGGATGTTGGCATTGTGTGTGGCGAATAGAAATTGACGACGGGTTTTCGCCACGCGCAGTTCGTGGACGATGCGTTCGGCAATAAAAGCGTTGTCCAGATTGTCTTCGGGCTGATCCATGATGAGCGGATCGACATTTTCCAATAGCAACATGTGCAAGATTGCTGTGCATTGCTGGCCTGTCGATAGCTTGTTCAGTGGCCGGAAATTAGCCTCCGCCTGGCCATGTGACACATTCAGGAAGATATCTACCCGGTGATCGAGTTCCAGCGCATCCAGTTCCATCAGGCGAGACGCGGGCAATCTCGTCAAAGCATCCGCGACCAACGGCATTAGTCCCCAATTGGCTTGAAGCTCTGCCGAGCCTTTGCGGATAGCTTGCGCCAACGCTGATGGGCTAATGGTATCTCGCTCATCTATCCACGACAGCCGCTTTTCTCCTACGCCCTCAAGTTTGCTATCCAGCAGAAAAGTCTTAAGCGGCGCTCGATCTGCCCCGGCCACCACTTCTACCTTCAATTTTCCTTCCAGGCGACGATTCAACTTATTGGTGGCAGTCTGCAAGTTCTTAGTGCGCTGACCGCGAAGATCAGACAACTCCGCAAGTAGATTTCGAAGCTCCTGCTGTTGCGACTCAAGCAGCTTATCGTGATTAGTAACACGGGTTTCGAGCGGCTTGATGCGCTCGATGTCTTGTAGCAGCCGCTGATAGGATGTTCCTACTTCCTGGCCGTTTTTCCCAGCTGTCACCGGAAGGCTACGCAAAGCTTTTTCAAGCTCTGCCTCACCTTGCGTAATTGACTGCTGCCACAAGTCAAGCTGAGTCGCCAATTGCTGCTTACCGCTTGCCAATTCGCTTGTCAATTCGGCACAGTGACGTTCAAAGCTCTGGCGCAGCTTGTCCAGAATTGCCCTCGCTGGGCTGAGCAACGCAGCATTGGGCAATCCCTCCAGAGCTTTGTCGCTGATAAACGTTAAGTCGGGAAAATTGTCCCGAAGGCTCGCCACGCCATCGCTTAAGTGCCGGATTTCTTCATGGGTGCGCTCGACAATCTGCCGCTCACGGGCAAACAACGACGTCTTAGCAAGTTTTTCCTGAATTCCCAGCGCCTGGAAGCCTTGAAGTTGCTCAACCAGTTTGGGCAGGCGTGCAATCTGGGCCTTCAGGTCATCGACCTCACCCAACGTCTTGACCAGTTTCTGCTGGTTTTCTTGCAAGCGCTTCTTCAAAATGGCGTTGTGCCTAGCGTACTCGCCATCATTGGGTAGAAAGCGGTCCAACAACTGAATCCGGCTGTGCTCATCCTGTGCCAACTCGTAGATTTCATTCTGGCCGTAAATATCGATCCCCAGCAATAGATCGCGTGGTTGCAGGGTCGAGACATTACTACTTCCGTCGAACGCCACCTCACACACAATAGCCATTTCGCCATAACGGCGAGAAACGCGGTAGCGCTTGCCATGCTGCGAGGAAGAAACGATCTCTACCTCGATTCGCCCTGAAGCTTTGCCCAAGTTTTCCTTGATGATCTCAAGATGAAGCTTTTGCGCCTGCTTGCCCTTTGGAAGGATATCCAGCACGTAACGTAAGCATTCTAACAATGTCGATTTGCCCGTCCCGCGCCCACCAATCACCGTGTTTAGGTGCCGGGAAAATGCAATCTCTACACCATCGAGATACCCGCCCGAGATGATCATAGACACGATCTCGCCCGCTGTCACTTCTGGTTTTTGCGAGTCTAGGCGGATGCGTGATTCCGGGTCAAGGAAAGCGACCTTGAAGGCATCAAAGGTCGGCCTCGTCATCTTGATCCAGCAAGTCGCGCTGGCATCATCCAGGTCTGTGGGCTTGGCGACATCCTTGGCGTTAATAACCGCAATAGGACGTTCTCGCTTCCAGTTAGGGTCTGCATTCAGAACGATGTTCTTGTATTCTAGCGGCAAATCATCAATCGAGCCTGGGATTTGCGCTGCCTTGACCAAATCGCTTCGTTGCCAGGTATGCACCGATTTTTGGAACAAAATGCCACTCGCTTGTGTTGCGTGCGCCGCGTACCAGAAACCACCTAACCTTTTGATCGTTTCAGCCAAATGAATACAACCGAGCCTTGAGGGCCGTACCTTTTCTTCGGGGTCGGTCAGTTGCAGACTTCCAAGATAGCGGTTCAACTGGTCTTTGGTCGTGTCCTCTGGGAACAGGCAAACCATGTGAATTTTTTCGGTCGAAGCAATCTCGAAGCCGGGAAATACGACGATGCCGTGGGGGGCCAACACATTGCGCAGCGTATCTACGCTATCCACACTGCCATGATCAGCCAGGCCGACAACCTTGATATCAAGTTCCTGGCACTTAGCAAGCAGCGCCTGGTTGTAGTCAGCCTCGCTCATGCCGTGCTCGTTACCACGGTAGGCACTGTTGTAGCCAACCGGGTTCACCTGCAAGGCGCAACGCCAAAAGCGAGCATACGTGTATTGATCGCTCATATTTTTCTCCCCGTTAAGCTGCCATGAGGGGGTGCCAACGTGGTACGCATCAGTTCACCAATTCCTCAAGCGAGTTCACCACCTTGAACAGCACCTGATCGAAGTTCTTGAAGTGTGGCTTGATCGCTACCAGTTGCGCACGACGCTCATCAACCTGTCCAGACGATTCGGGGGTGCCTAATTGATTGTTCGCGTCGATCATGTTTAATCCTGGCTTTTCTGCATCGGCGCGACCTTATAAATGGTGGTACGCGATAATTAGATTCCTCTCAAATTTACCATAGAAGGTATAAAACGGACGGGCTTCCGGGTTTCTTTATCGTTTTTCAAACATCAGGACCATCAAACGGGTATCTGTTCCAGCGCTTCTTGCTGCTCCAGCCAGTCTTCTTCGAGTTGCGCCAACTCCCTGGCGCAGTAAGCCTGGTCGGCGAGCAGCGTTTTCAGTTCTTTTTTGTCGGCGCTGCCATAGACGGCCGGATCGGCCAGACGGGTCTCGATGACATCTCTCTTCTCGCTGCACCTGGCGATTTGTTCTTCGAGCCGTTTGATGCGCGATTCGATCGGCTTTTTCAGCAGCGCCAGGCGTTGACGCTGTTCGGCTTCCAGACGCTTTTGCTCGCGACGATCGGGCGCGATGATCGGCGGCGCCGGCCCAGTTCCGGGTCGGGAGACTGTCGCCAGCCTGGTCTTGAACAGCCAGTCGTGGTAGTCATCGAGGTCGCCGTCGAAGGGGCATAGTTTGCCGTCGGTGACGATCAGGAATTGATCGGTGGTAGCGCGCAGCAGATAGCGATCATGGGACACTAGAACGAGTGTGCCTTCGAACTGCACCAGTGCCATGCTCAGGGCTTCGCGGGTTTCCAGATCGAGATGATTGGTTGGTTCGTCGAGCAGCAGCAGGTTGGGACGCCGCCAAACGATCAGCGCCAGTGCCAGACGCGCTTTTTCGCCACCGGAGAATGGCGCGATGCTCGACGAGGCCATGTTGCCGCTGAAGTTGAAGCTGCCGAGGAAATTACGCAATTCCTGCTCGCGCGCTTTCGGTGCGATGCGCGCGAGCTGTTGCAGCGGCGACTCGTCGTGACGCAACATATCGACCTGATGCTGGGCGAAGTAGCCGATCACCAGACCCTTGCCGAACCGGGTCGTGCCGGAGAGTGGTTTCAGTTCGTTGGCGATGGTTTTGATCAATGTCGATTTGCCAGCGCCGTTGACACCAAGCAGACCGATGCGCTGACCGGGCTGTAGCGAGAATTCGATGCCGGAGACGATGCTTGCTTCCGTGATCCCGTCAGTCGCGGGATCGTGGTTGCGATAACCGGCATCAACCTTGTCCATGACCAGCAGCGGATTTGGCGCTGACAGCGGCTCGCGGAATTCGAATGAGAATTCTGCCGCCGCACGCAAGGGGGCGAGTTCTTCCATTTTCGACAGTGCTTTCATGCGGCTTTGCGCCTGTCTCGCCTTGCTTGCCTTGGCTTTGAAACGATCGATGAAGGATTGCAGATGGGCGCGCTGGCGTGCCTGTTTTTCGAGCATGCCCGCCGCCAGTTCCAGTCGGGCCGCGCGCTGGCGTTCGAAGGCCGAGTAGTTGCCGGAATAGGGTTTGAGTTGACGCTCGTCGATATGCACGATGACGTTCACCACACCATCGAGAAAATCGCGATCATGAGAGATGATGATCAAGGTGCCGGTGTAGCGTTTGAGCCAGTCTTCCAGCCAGATGATGGCATCGAGGTCGAGGTGATTGGTCGGCTCGTCGAGCAGCAGCAGATCGGATGGACACATTAGCGCTTGCGCCAGATTCAGCCGCATGCGCCAGCCACCAGAGAAGCTCGCCACCGGGCGCGACATCTGCTCCAGCGTGAAACCAAGGCCAATCAGCAATTGCTCGGCGCGCGAACGCGCGGTGTAAGCATTCGCATCGGCCAGTACGCCATGCAGTTCGGCGATACGGTTGCCGTTTTCGGCGCTTTCTAGTTCGGTTTCTGCAGCGGCCAGCTGCGCTTCCAGATGGCGCAGGGCAACGTCGCCATCGATCGCGTATTCCACGGCGGGGCGGTCGAGCGCGGGTGTTTCCTGCGCTACATAAGCCATGCGCCATTTGGCCGGATAATCGATGTCGCCCTGGTCGGCATGCAGTTCGCCGCGCAGCATGGCGAACAGGCTGGATTTACCGGCGCCGTTGGCGCCGATGAGGCCAATCTTGTCGCCCGGGTTGAGCGTGAGATCGACATTCTCCAGCAGCGGTTTGACGCCGCGGGCCAGGGAAAGCTGCCGCAAACAAATCATCGTGACATTGATGTCAAAGAATAAAAATCATACCGGACTCTGAAGCTGAGCGGCAGTCAGCAGAAATACCATATCGTCGCCGGCGCTGGTTGTCATCCAGGTCAGATCCAGTTCGGGGAAAGCAGCTTCGGCGGCGGTGCGCCCGTTGCCGATCTCGACGATCAGCACGCCGTTCGGCGTCAGGCGTTGCGCCGCGTCCTCGATGATCCTGCGTACCAGATCCATGCCATCCTGGCCGCCGGCCAGCGCGATCCGCGGCTCTTGCAGGTATTCCTGCGGCAGTTTCTGCATCGACTCCGCGTTGACATACGGTGGATTGCTGATGATCAGGTCGTATTTGCGCGCCGGCAGTTTGGCGTAGAGATCGGATTCGACCAGATCGATGCGATCGCCCAGCGCATGATCGTCGACATTACGGCGCGCCACCTGCAACGCTTGCGGCGAGATGTCGACTGCGTCGATCTGCGCCTGCGGGAAAACATCGGCCAGCAGGACAGGCAAACAGGCGGAGCCGGTACACAGATCGAGCGCGCGTCTGATCTGCGCCGGATCCTGTACCCACGGTGAAAAATGTTCGGGAATCAGTTCGGCGATGAAGGAACGCGGCACGATCACGCGCTCGTCGACATAAAAACGATAGCCGCCCAGCCAGGCTTCGTTGGTGATGTAGGCGGCCGGCACGCGGTCTTCGGTGCGGCGCGTGATCACGCGCAGCAGCTTGTCGATCTCGCTTTGCAGCAGACGCGCATCGAGGAAGGGGTCGAGCCGATCCAACGGCAGCTTGAGCGTGTGCAGGATCAGATAAGCAGCTTCGTCGAAGGCATTATCAGTACCATGACCGAAAAACAGCTTTTCGGTATTGAAGCGCGTGATGGCGTAACGCAGGATATCGCGCACGGTAACGAAATGATTGGGCATGACGATCGATGTTCCTGGTCTATGCATGAATGAGATCCGGTTTGGTTCGCGGATGGCAACTACAGCAACAGATTTTCCAGGACGCGGCGATAAATGTTCTTCAAGGAATCGATGTAGCGTACTTCGATATATTCGTTGACCTTGTGAATACTGTCGCCGGGCGGTCCGAACTCGATCACTTGCGGGCAGATCTGCGCGATGAAGCGCCCATCCGATGTTCCCCCGGTAGTCGATAGCTCGGTGTCGAGGCCGGTTTCGGCTTTGATTGCTGATGACAGCGCATTACTTAGATCGCCGCGCGGCGTCAGGAAAGGCAGGCCACTGACGGTCCACTTCAGGTCGTAGTCAAACCCATGTCTGTCGAGGATGGTATGCACATGTCGCTGCAAACCTTCGACTGTGCTCGCCGTCGAAAAGCGGAAGTTGAAATCAATCACGACTTCGCCGGGGATGACATTCGACGCGCCGGTGCCGCCGTGGATGTTCGATATCTGCAATGCTGTCGGCAGATAGTGTTCATTGCCTGCGTCCCATTGTTCGGCGGTCAGCTCGGTCAGTGCCGGTGCGGCCAGATGGATGGGGTTTTGCGCCAGTTGTGGATAGGCGATGTGGCCCTGAATGCCCTTGACGGTCAGTTTGCCGGACATGGAGCCGCGACGGCCATTCTTGATCATGTCGCCGAGTTGCCTGGTCGATGTCGGCTCGCCGATGAGGCAATAGTCGAGCTGTTCGCCGCGTGCCTTCAGTTGATTGCAGACGACCACGGTACCGTCGGTGGCCTGGCCTTCTTCATCGCTGGTGATCAGGAAACCGATCGAGCCTTTGTGGTCGGGATGCGTTGTGACGAATTCCTCCGCCGCGACGACCATGGCCGCAATCGAGGTTTTCATGTCCGCGGCACCGCGACCAAACAGTTTGCCATCGCGCTGGGTCGGCACGAACGGCGGCGATTGCCACTCGCTGGCCGGGCCAGTCGGCACCACGTCTGTGTGGCCGGCAAAGGTCAGCAACGGTTGCGCCTGACCTTTGCGCGCCCACAGGTTGGTGACGGCGCCGGACTGAATGGTTTCGCAGACGAAGCCCAGCGGCGTCAGCAGCTCCGCCAGACGCGCCTGGCAGCCTTTGTCTTCCGGCGTCACGGAAGATAGCGCGATCAGTTGCTGGGCCAGGGCAAGGGTTTTACTCATGGTGAATGCTGGAAATCAGTTCTTGAAAATCTGTTGATATTGCGCCTCGCTGAAACCGGCCTGCGCAGGCCGGCCGCTGGTTTGCAGCACCGGACGTTTGACGATGGACGGCAGTTCGAGCATCAGCGTGCTGGCGCTGGCGCTGTCGGTGATGCTCGCCTTGCGCGCGTCGGACAGGCTGCGCCAGGTGGCGCCTTTGCGATTGAGCAGCGTATCCCAGGGGATGTCCTCAAGCCAGGTCTTGATCAGACCGGCATCGAGTCCTGCTTTCTTGAAGTCATGAAAGGTGTAGACAATGCCGCTGGCATCGAGCCAGGCGCGCGCCTTCTTGACCGTACTACAGTTGGGAATGCCGTAGAGAGTGACCTGTGTGTTCATGAAATCCCTATTTTGCTCTGCAAAAAATCAAGGCCGGCGTCTTGCCATGCCGGCCTCGCTGCAAAATAATGGCCGGCAATGCGCCAGTCAGGCGCCGCGCAGCAATTCATTGATCGACGTCTTGGAGCGGGTTTGCGCGTCCACCTTCTTGACGATGATTGCCGCATACAGGCTGTACTTGCCATCCTTCGACGGCAGGTTGCCCGGCACCACGACAGAACCGGCCGGCACGCGGCCGTAATGCACTGCACCGGTTTCGCGGTCATAAATCCTGGTCGACTGGCCGATGTAGACGCCCATCGACAGCACCGAGTTTTCTTCGACGATCACGCCTTCGACGACTTCCGAGCGCGCGCCGATGAAGCAGTTGTCTTCGATGATGACCGGGCCGGCCTGCACTGGCTCCAGCACGCCGCCGATGCCGACGCCGCCGGACAGGTGGACATTCCTGCCGATTTGCGCGGCAGAACCGACGGTGGCCCAGGTATCGACCATCGCGCCTTCATCGATATAAGCGCCAATGTTGACGTAGGAAGGCATCAGTACGACGTTCCTGCCGATGAAAGATCCATGACGTGCCACCGCCGGCGGCACGACGCGGAAGCCGCCCCTGGCGAAATCCTCTGCGGTGTAGCTGGCGAACTTGGTCGGAACCTTGTCATAGAACTGCGGGTAGCCCGGCACGCCGGCGCTGACCGGCACATTGTCCTCCAGGCGAAACGACAGCAGGATGGCTTTCTTGACCCACTGGTTGACTTGCCATTGACCGACGCCTTGACGATCGGCCACGCGCAACGTGCCTGCGTCGAGGCCGGCGATGACTTCGGCCACGGCGTTGCGGATGCCGGCAGGAGCGGTCTTCGACGACAGGCCGGCGCGGTCTTCCCACGCCTGGTCGATGATGTGCTGGATGGATAGTGTCATCTTGTCTTATTAGGTTGAAAATGAATCAAAATCGGGCAACGGATGCCTTGACGAATCAGGAACTGGCCAGCTGACGAGTGAAAGCGACGATACGCTGCGCTGCTTCCAGGCATGCTTCCACTTCGGCGACCAGCGCCATGCGGATGCGTTGCCGGCCCGGATCGATGCCGTTGGCTTTGCGCGCCAGGTAACTGCCCGGCAATACCGTGACATTATATTCGGCATAGAGGCGCCTGGCATATTCCGTATCGCTGATGGCGGCCAGCTTATCGACCCTGGCCCACAGATAAAAGCCGGCGTCCGGTAAAGAAACATCCAGCACTTCTTGTAGCAGCGGCGTGACCAGGCTGAATTTGGCGAGGTAGTTAGCACGGTTTTCCTGCACGTGGGTTTCATCGTTCCAGGCTGCAATCGAGGCGTTCTGGATCGTGGGACTCATGGCGCTGCCGTGATAGGTGCGGTAGAGCAGGAATTTTTTCAGGATCGCGGCATCGCCGGCGACGAAGCCGGAACGCATGCCCGGCACGTTGGAGCGCTTGGACAGACTGGAGAACATGATCAGGCGGTCATAGCTGCGCCCCAGCCTGTGCGCTGCCTCCATGCTGCCCAGCGGGGCCTGGGTCTTGCAATAGATTTCCGAATAGCACTCATCCGACGCGATCACGAAACCATGGCGGTCGGATAGCGCGAACAGTTGTTGCCAGTCTTCCAGCGATAGCACGGCGCCGGTCGGATTGCCCGGTGAGCACAAAAACAGCAGTCTGACGCGCGCCCAGATGTGATCCGGCACAGCATTGAAGTCCGGTGCGAAATTGCGCGCTGGATCGGAATTGACGAAGTAAGGCTGCGCGCCCGCCAAGTAGGCCGCGCCTTCATAGATTTGGTAGAACGGATTCGGACACATCACCAACGCATCTTTTTGCGCTGGATCGATGACGGTTTGCGTCAGCGAAAACAGGGCCTCACGCGAACCATTGACCGGCAGCACCTGTGTTGCCGGATCGATGTCAGGCAGGTCGTAGCGGCGCTCCAGCCAGCCGGCGATAGCGCTGCGCAAAGCATCCGTGCCGATGGTGCCGGGATAGGACGCCAGGCCGGCAAGATTGTCGGTCAGCGCTTGCTGGATGAAGGCCGGAGTCGGGTGCTGCGGTTCGCCGATGCCCAAGCTGATGTGGCGATAACCGAGATGGGGCGTTACGCCGGAAAACAGATTTTTCAGTTTTTCGAACGGGTAGGGTTGCAGCTTGTCGAGTAAGGGATTCATGGGGAAACGTCCTGATGTGCGCCGCCCAAACCCTTTGGCAGCGGAAAGATGACGTTTTCTTTGACACCGTCCAGAATGCGAACACTGCGTTTCGTGCCGCTCTTGAGCTTGTCGATGACGGCCTGCACCAGTACTTCGGGAGCCGACGCCCCCGCTGTTACGCCAATGCGTCGCTTGCCAACCAGCCAATCGGCATCGATCAGGTCGGCGTTGTCGACCATGTAGACAAGGACGCCTTTCTTTTCTGCGACTTCACGCAAGCGATTGGAGTTGGAACTGTTCGGACTGCCGACCACGATGATCATATCGACCTGCGGCGCCATGAATTTGAGCGCCTCCTGGCGGTTGGTGGTGGCGTAGCAGATATCGCTTTTCTTCGGTGCGCAGATATGGGGAAATCTTTTTTGGAGTGCTGTGATGATGTCGGCCGTATCGTCCACCGATAGCGTGGTTTGCGACACATAGGCCAGCAGGCCGGAATCAGTGACATCGAGTTGCGATACATCGTCGACGGTTTCGACCAGATAGATGCCGGTGTCGGTCTGTCCCATGATCCCTTCGACTTCGGGATGGCCTGCGTGTCCGATCATGATGATTTCACGGCCTTCACGGCGCATTTTGTTCACTTCCATATGGACTTTGGTGACCAATGGACAGGTGGCGTCGAAAACGCTCAGGCCGCGCTCCAGCGCTTCTGCCTGCACGGCTTTGGAAACGCCGTGCGCGGAAAAAACGACGGTGTTCCCGGCCGGCACATCGGCTAGCTCCTCGACGAAAATCGCGCCTTTACTGCGCAAGTCAGCGACGACGTAGGCATTATGGACGATTGCATGGCGCACATAGATCGGTGCGCCTAACTGCGTCAGCGCGCGCTCGACGATTTCAATGGCGCGATTGACCCCAGCACAGAAACCACGTGGTTGGGCCAATAAAATTTCTGGCTCATTATTGTTCATATCGAGAATATTATAAAATCCCAATGATTTTTACTTCGAATTTTAGTATTTTTCCGGACAATGGATGGTTGAAGTCAAACAGCGCGCTCTGTGCGTCGATCTTGCGCAGCACACCAGCAAAGCGCCCGCCGCCCGGCGCGGTGAAATCGACCAGGTCGCCAACACGGTATTCTTCATCCAGCGGCGAATTTTCTTCCAGGGTCACGCGCGTGATGCGCTGAATTAATTCAGGGTTGCGTGGTCCAAATGTTCTTTCAGGTATCAGCTCGAACGTCCGATGGGCTCCTTCCGGCAATCCCAACAAGAAAGCTTCCAGAAATGGAGCCAGTTGTCCTTGTCCAAATTGCAAGGTAGCGGGATTTCCCTCGAAAGTGCTGACGATGTTTTCACCGGCTTGCGATGCCAGGCGGTAGTGCAACGTGAGGTAGGCGTTTTCAGTGACGATGGGGACAGAGATGCTGGACATGACAAATCTTCAGTAAGCGTGACAGCCTGTCATTGTAAGTCACCTTGCCCGACACCGGGTCATGGCCTTGCAGCAGAATAGGAAACAGATTCCACCATCATCATCATCATCATCAAAGAGGACAACATGGCAATTACTGATTGGCCACAAGGCCAGCGCCCACGCGAGCGCCTGATTGATCAAGGCGCCCATGCGCTGTCAAATGCCGAGTTACTGGCGATACTTCTGCGCGTCGGCGTCGCCGGCAAAAGCGCAGTCGACCTGGGGCGCGACATGGTCGGGCATTTCGGTTCGTTACAGGGGCTGTTTTCTGCCCGACTGGCTGATTTCGTACGCATCAATGGCCTGGGTCCGGCCAAATACGCGCAATTACAGGCAGTACTGGAACTGGGGCGGCGTGTCTTGTCGGAAGAACTGCGCGCCGGGACGTCGCTAGGATCTCCGAAAGCAGTCAAGGAGTACCTGCAGCTGCTGTTTCACGGCAAGCCTCATGAGGCATTCCTCGTAATGTTTCTCGACGTCAAAAATCGCCTGATATACAGCGAAGAATTGTTTCGTGGAACCTTGACCCATGCCAGCGTGTATCCGCGCGAAATCGTCAAGGCCGCACTGCTGCATAATGCCGCCAAGGTCATCCTGGCGCACAATCACCCTTCCGGCGAAGTCACTCCCAGTGAAGCGGATCTTCATCTGACCAGTCATATCAAGCGGGCGCTGGCACTGATCGAGGTCCAGGTCGTCGATCACATCGTCGTGGGCGGGTGACGCACGCATTCCTTTGCAGAGCACCGCCAGATCTGAAAAACGCCCATCCTGTCCGCGTTCAGGACAGGCAGACGCGATTTTTCGCGTGAGTCCTGGAAGCGAAAGAAATGTAAACCAAAAAAGAGATGAAGACACGATTGTTTTTTACAAGTGATTGAAAAATCAGAGTTTTCTCTATAAAATTCCCCATCTTCCAATTTCTGGAATTTTTAAGGAGCATCAACATGGCACGTGTTTGCCAAGTCACCGGGAAAGGGCCGATGGTCGGCAACAACGTTTCCCATGCGAATAACAAGACCAAGCGTCGTTTTTTGCCTAACCTGCAAAACCGTCGTATTTTCGTCGAGTCGGAAAACCGTTGGGTTTCCCTGCGCTTGTCCAACGCCGGTTTGCGCGTGATCGACAAAATTGGCATCGATGCCGTTTTGGCCGACATGCGCGCCCGTGGCGAAAAAGTCTAACCAGCAGAGTAAAGGAAATCCATCATGGCTAAATCCGGCCGCGACAAAATCAAGCTGGAGTCGACCGCAGGTACTGGTCACTTCTACACGACGACAAAAAACAAACGCACAACACCCGAGAAGCTGGCGATCATCAAGTTCGATCCCAAGGCTCGCAAGCACGTCGAATACAAGGAAACCAAGATCAAGTAACTGGTTTTTCTCCTGTCATAAAAAATTCCGCAACGCAACGCTGAATGGCCTCCGAAAGTCGGGTAACGACTTTCGGAGGGAGTTAATTAGTAATAATATACGCACGGTTCAGGCTAGATTGTTGAAAGGATTATACTGATCATGCCTTACCTGACCATCGAAGATACCATCGGCAATACCCCCTTGATTCAAATGCGACGCATCGGCGGCGAAGACGTTGTGCGTCGCAACAATGTTATCCTCGGCAAAATGGAGGGTAACAACCCTGCCGGTTCCGTCAAAGACCGCGCTGCACTGCTAATGATTCGCCGCGCTGAAGAACGCGGCCAAATCAGGCCAGGCGATACCCTGATCGAAGCCACCAGCGGCAATACCGGCATCGCGCTGGCCATGGTAGCGGCAATGCGCGGCTACAAGATGGTTTTGCTGATGCCGGAAAACCTCAGTGAGGAACGTCGCCAGAGTATGGCTGTCTACGGCGCCAGGATCATCCTCACGCCCCAGAGCGGTGGTATGGAGTACGCGCGCGACCTCGCCCAGCAGATGCAAAAGGAAGGCCAGGGGCTGATCCTCGACCAGTTCGCCAATTCTGATAATTCGTTGGCGCATTACCAGACTACCGGTCCCGAACTATGGCGCGACACGAAAGGCCGCATCACCCATTTCATCAGCGCCATGGGCACCACCGGCACCATCATGGGCGTGTCGCGCTATCTGAAAGAACAGAACCCAGAGATCCAGATCATCGGTGCCCAGCCGGAAGAAGGTTCGGCCATTCCCGGCATCCGCAAATGGCCGGAAGAGTACCTGCCGAAGATCTATGAAAAATCACGTGTCGATCGCCTGGAATACCTCAGCCAAGCCGAGGCTGAAAACATGGCGCGCAAACTGGCAGTAGTGGAAGGCTTGTTTTGCGGTATTTCTGCAGCGGGCGCTTGCGAAGTGGCTTTGCGCGTTTCGCAGCAGCTTGAGAATGCAACCATCGTGTTCGTGGTCTGCGATCGTGGCGACCGTTATCTGTCCACCGGCGTTTTCCCGGCCTGATCAACAACGTGATGTCACCAACGAAAGCACTGTTCAGCCAATGAGTGGCATCATGGTTGTGCCTCCATTTTGGCCGATGCATCCGGCTTTGGTTTTGGTTTGAATTGCTTGTCGCTGATGCGGAATTTTGCACGGCGATCTCCCATCAGTTCGCGCAGATTACGGATTGACAGGTCACTCACTTCATGCATGCGGATTAGTAGCGAAGCACCGATCGGCAAACGGCGGTGGCGAATCTTGCTGATGACCGGAGGTGCCACTTCCAGGGCGCGCGATAGCGCAGCATCATTTTTCAGATGCAGCTTTTTGATCAGCGCGTTGAGCAGATGATTGGGATCGTAAGTGGGTTGAGACAGAGAAGAATTGTTGGTGTCTATAGTCATGATCGGGCGTTCCATTATGCAGGTGCTTTATAAGGGTCTTGTTTGCGCAAGCGCTGTTCGTTCCTGGTAAAACTGCAAAACGTGGTTAACGGGTTTTCCATTAAAGACGCCGTCATTTTTCCCCACTGCAATATTGATGTAATATCAATAATTGACGAGTAACAATATCTACGTTGATAAAAATTTATTACAAAATAGTTGTAACAATAACCAAGCGTTTTTACTTGATATTAACAGGATTTTTTTCTATATTTTTTTTGTTGTTTCTTTGGCGCGACAAAAGACTCAGGCTTTCTGATCATTGTCATTTTTGCTATTCACGCCGCAGGACAGGGTAAAATAATGGCTAGCCTATTCGCCATTTGACGGGAAATTCAGGGATTTCCAGGATAAATCATGTTTTTCAGCAGACTTTTCACCTCCTACGAGTCGGAAGCCACCAGATTCATCACTGAACTCAAACAAAAGCATCCGCAACTGGAAGAACAGCAACGCGCCGGTCGCACCCTGTTGTGGGATAAGGCGCCGCTGGACCTGGACAAGACTGCGCGCGACGAGGAGTCGCGCGTCAGGCAGCAGCCATACGTCTACCAGAGCCACTAGTCCATCAGCATGCTCGAAAATGCCGGAAACCCACTATCCGACGCCGCTGAATCGACGTCGGATACGGTTGACGGCTTCGCCTTCGCCAGGCTGTACGGCGAGCCGCTGTTCAAGCTGCCGGCCGACCTGTACATCCCTCCTGATGCGCTGGAGGTATTTCTGGAAGCCTTCCAAGGACCGCTTGATCTGTTGCTATACCTGATCCGCAAGCAAAACTTCAACATCCTCGACATCCCAATGGCGCAGGTCACCCTGCAATACCTAGAATACGTCGATCAGATCCGCCAGCACAACCTCGAACTGGCAGCCGAATATCTGCTGATGGCGGCTATGTTGATCGAGATCAAGTCGCGCATGCTGCTGCCAGCCAAACAGCTCAGCGTCAGCAAAGATGTCGAGGATCCGCGCGCCGAACTGGTACGCCGCCTGCTCGAATACGAGCAGATGAAACTAGCGGCACAGG
Source organism: Herbaspirillum sp. (assembly GCA_049278475.1). Classification (GTDB taxonomy): domain Bacteria; phylum Pseudomonadota; class Gammaproteobacteria; order Burkholderiales; family Burkholderiaceae_D; genus Herbaspirillum. The sequence goes on from JBAPMF010000079.1 coordinate 31,875, forward strand.
AGCTCGATGCGCTGCCGCAGGTCGGCCGCGATGTCGTGTGCGCACAGGTCTACGTCGAACAGACCGTCGTCACACGCTGGCCTGAAGTCAAGCTCGATGACCTCTGCGCGGCGTGGGTTGGCATCATGCGGCGCACCAAGCTGACTGCCCACCATCACATCAGCCGCGAAGAATTGTCGGTGCGTGAATACATGACCGGCATCCTGCGCCGCCTGCAATCGGTACGTTTCGTCGAGTTTTCCGATCTGTTCGACCCGGCGCGCGGCGTGCCGGTCGTGGTGGTCACCTTCATCGCTTTACTCGAGTTGGGTAAGGAAACGCTGATCGACATTACCCAGGCTGAGACTTTCGCACCGATTTACGTGCGGCTGTCGTAATTGCAGTCTGCTTCCGCACCCCATTGACAACATCAACACCATGAAAATCATCTCGTCCATCGAAGAGCTGCGCGACCAGCTGTGCGGCCAGCTGCGCACCGCTTTCGTTCCGACCATGGGAAATTTGCATGATGGCCATCTGTCGCTGATGCGCCTGGCGCGCAACCATGGAGATCCGGTGGTGGCATCGATTTTCGTCAATCGTCTGCAATTCGGCCCCAACGAAGATTTCGATACCTATCCGCGTACTTTCCAGGCCGACGTCGAGAAGCTGGAAAAGGCAGGTGTCTACGTGCTGTTCGCGCCGAGTGAGAAAGATCTCTATCCCGAACCGCAAGAGTACCGGGTGTGCCCCCCGAACGATCTCGGCAATATCCTTGAAGGTGAGTTCCGCCCCGGTTTTTTCACCGGCGTCACCACAGTCGTGCTCAAACTGTTCTCTTGCGTGCAGCCGCGCGTGGCGGTGTTTGGCAAGAAGGATTATCAGCAGTTGATGATCGTGCGCAACATGGCGCGCCAGTTCGCGTTGCCGACCGACATCATCGCCGCCGAAACCTTCCGCGCCGACGACGGCCTGGCGCTGTCCTCGCGCAATGCCTATCTGTCCGCGGACGAGCGCACCGAAGCACCAGCGTTGTATCAGGTATTACAGCAGGTCGCCAGCGCAGTGCGCGGCGGCCATCCGGATCTCGTCGGACTGGAACACGAGGCCATGCATGCGCTGGCGCAGCGCGGCTGGAAGCCGGACTATATCTCCATCCGCAAACGGCATGACCTGCAACCGCCCTCCACCGGCGATATGGCGCAAGGGCTGGTGGTTCTCGCCGCTGCCAGGCTCGGCAATACACGCCTGATCGACAATCTGGAAATTTGATGCAGCGCCGTACGCCGATGTCAATCCTGCTACTGCTCGTTCTGACAGGGTCGGCAGCAGTTGCGGCTGCACATGTCGCCGTCAAGGACGACCTCGGCAATGACATTCGCTTGGAACGCCCGGCGCGCCGCATCGTCAGCCTGTCGCCACACACCACGGAACTGCTCTACGCCGCCGGTGCAGGAGCGCATGTCGTCGGCGTCAGCAACCATAGCAACTATCCGCCGGCAGCACGGCAAGTCGTCTCGGTCGGCAATACTGGCACAGTCGACATCGAAAAAATTCTCATGCTCAAGCCCGACCTGATCGTTGCCTGGCACAGCGGCAATGCGGCCGGGCAATTGCAGCGCTTACGCGCCTTCGGACTGCCGGTTTTTGAAAGCGAGCCAACTGATTACGCCACGATTGCTTCTTCACTGGAACGGCTGGGCATGCTGAGCGGCGGCCTTGCCGCAGGCAGCAAGGCCGCAGCCGGCTTCCGCATGCGCTGGCAAGCGTTGGCGCGCACTTATCACGCGCGCGCACCGGTCAGCGTGTTTTATCAGATATGGGAGCAACCGCTGATGACGCTCAATGGCAAGCATATGGTGTCGTCGGTATTACGCACCTGCGGTGGCCGCAACCTCTTTGCCGATATGCCGCAACTGGCGCCTGGCGTGAGCATCGAAAGCGTCATCGCCGCCGATCCCGATGTCATCCTTGCGCCCGATGATGCCGGGGAACGTGCCTTCGCGCGATGGCGGCGTTTTACAAAAATGAAGGCGGTCATGCGCGGCAATTTATTGACGGTCCATGCCGACTGGCTGAACCGCCCCGGACCACGGATACTCGATGCGACCGAACAGGTGTGCGTATTACTCGACACCGTGCGCCACCGCTTTGCCGCACGCTAAGCTGCCATCGAGACCGGCATCAGCCATTTCCCGCGCGTGGATTCCAGCATCTCAAAAGGGCAATCAAATGCCATTTGCAGCAGATCTGGCCGCAACACATCGCGCGTCGCTCCCTGCCAACAGCGGCGCGCGCCAATGAGCAGGATATGTGTGGCAAAACGCGCCGCCAGATTGATGTCATGCATGCTGGCGATCACGGCGTGGCTGTCATCGGCAAGATGGCGCAATACCTGCATCACTTTCTGCTGCGCGGCGACATCCTGGTGCGATACCGGCTCGTCGAACAGATAAAGTCGCGGCGCCTGTAGCAGCAAAGTGGCTATCGCGACACGTTGACGCTCGCCGCCGGACAGACGCATGACGTCAGTGTCGGCATGAGACGCCATGCCCAGCCTGCGCAATGCCGCCAGCGCTGCACGGCGGTCCTGGTCATCCGGCCATCTCCAGCCGGTACGATGAGGATGCAAACCGTTTATGACGCTGTCGCACACGCGGATGGAGAAGGCGTCGAACTGTTCTTGAGAAACCAATCCGCGCCATAAAGCCAGTTGCCGTGGCGGCTGTGACTGGAAGATATTTCCTTGATCCGAATATACCTGACCACCGGCAGGCGGCAACAAACCCGCCACGGTATGTAGCAATGTACTTTTGCCAATGCCATTCTTGCCCAGCACGCACCAAAATTCGCCCGGACTGACTTGCCAGTCGAACTGCACCTGCAGGGTCGCCGCACCGGTGCGCAAAGTCAGTTTTTCGGTAGTGAGCAGGGTAGGGCGCATCGGCATCATGCACGGCTGCGCGTCAGTAGCCACAAGAACAATGGCACGCCGATCAAGGCTGTAATCACGCCGACCGGTAATTGCGTCGGCGCGACGACGGTGCGCGCCACGAGATCAGCCAGCGCCAGACCGCTGCCACCGGCCAGCGCTGCCGCCGGTAACAGTATGCGCTGATCGTTGCCGATCACGAGCCGCAGACAGTGTGGTGCCACCAGACCAACAAAGCCTATGCTTCCCGCCATGGTCACTGCCGCCGCCGTCGCCAGTGATGCCGCGCATAACGTCGCCACGCGCAGGCGTAGCACTGGCACGCCGAGCGATTGGGCGAAACTTTCGCCGCGCGCCAGCAGGTTCAGATGCGGCGCATTCCATACCGACCACAGCAAAACCAACAAAGCGATCACTGCCACAACTGGCAGGAAGCGGCTATCTTCCAGATCTCCCATGAGCCAGAACAGCATGCCGCGCAATCGGGAGTCGTCGGCCAGTGTCAACAGCAATGAAATCAGCGCGCCGAATCCGGCTGCCAGCATGACGCCTGTCAGCAGTAAGCGATGGCCTGCCGCCATCGGCGACAATGGCAGGCGTCGCAGGGATTTTCCAGCCAGGCCGAACAGCAGCAGCACGGCAACGCCCGCACCCAGTGCTGCGCCGATGGCCGTGACGTCGTGGCGCGCCAATCCGGAATAAGCGGCCGACAGCAGGGCCAGCAAAGCGCCTGCAGCAGCGCCGCCCGATACGCCAAGGACATAAGGCTCGGCCAGCGGATTACGCAAGAGGATTTGCATCAGTGCGCCAGCCATGGCCAGCAGCGCGCCAACCGTAAATGCCGTCAACGCGCGCGGCACGCGCAATTGCAGCAGCATCGCCGCATCGGCATTGCCGCCCGGATGCAGGCAGCCGGTACTGCCGCATGCGCCGGAGAGTGCGATGACCAGCACGGCCACAATGAGCAGGCAGGAAAGTATTCCTATCGCGCGTCGCATGCAGGCCCTAGAAGTCATAACGCGCGGTAAATTTGAGTGCACGGCCACTCTCTGGATAGATGCCCCCGGCGCAACCGAAAGCTTGCGAGAAATAGTTCTTGTCAGTCAAGTTGTTGCCGGTCAACGCGAATTCCCACGCGCGCGCGCGCGCGGCATAGCGCGCATCTACCGTGGCGTATGACGGCATACGCGCATTACAGGTATTGTTGAAATCACTGCCGTAGCGCTGCGTATCGGTCCACAGCACGCCGAGGTTGACGGTCTGCCTGCCGCTTTCCCAGTTCAGACGCGCCGAAGCGGTATTCTTCGGCACTAGCACCAATTCCTTGCCGACATGCCGGCCGTCAATAAATGTCGCGGCGACGTGCCGGAAGTTTACCTTCAGGCTGAAGTCCGCATTCAGGCGTGCATTGGCTTCCAACTCCACTCCCTGCCGTCTGGTCGGATCCAGATTGACATTGACACCAAAGACGCCGACCGTAGGATCGAAGAACAATTCATCCTTGAGACGATGGCGGAACCACGTGAGCGTGGCGTTGGTGTCCGCACCTCCCCAGGTCACGCCGAACTCCAGGTCATGCGACACCTGCGGCTTGAGAATGCGCCCCGTCGCCAGTGCGGTGAGACCATTTTCATCAGCAGTCGGCAAACGATAGCTTCGCCCGGTCTTGCTGAATAAACGCGCCGATGGCACGACCGCATGACTCGCCTGCATCTCCCAGGCATCGATGCCCTGTGTTTGATCGTAACTGCCGGAAATGCTGCTCTTGTCGACGACTTCATGGCGCAGTCCAAGCGCGATGCGCGTATTCTCCGCGATTTGCAGTTCGTCTCGCACATAGGCTGCGCGCGCGGTCTGCGCGGCATCGCTGCGGCCATTGATGCGACCGGTCTGCCATTGGGAAAAATCGAGTCCCGTCACCAGTTCATTTTTCAGCACGTCGCCTTCGACGATCCGGCGCAGACGCGGCGAAAGCTGCGTAGTGCGGCTATGCACTTCGTCGACCACGCCGCCGTAACTGGAATGGGAAATTTTTTCACGATGCGACAGCTCTGCCGCTGCCTCGAGCGTGTCGAACCTGCGTTCGAAGAATACCGTGACACGATCACTGTCGTAGGCGCCGTGATTCAGCGGCGTGGCCGCCTGGCGTGGGTTGGCAAGGAATTGCGCCATGCTCAGCGCGCCGGCAAGAGTATAATCGGAGCGTGCCAGATCGACACGCAGGCCCAAGCGTCCCAGGCTGGAAAACCATTGTGCCCCGCCGCTGAAATTTTCCTGGCTGGAGGCATTATTGTCGCGATAGTTATCCGTATGTTGCCTGCTGTAGGCAGCATGCAGCGCAAAGCCGTCCCAGCCTTTCGAGACGGTGGAGCGGCCACCGCGCAAGCCATCATTGCCCGCTTCGACGATGACCGCGCCGTGTGCCGTGTCAGCCGTCGGCTGCCTGGTGATGATCCGGATCGTGCCGCCGGTGGCGCCGTCGCCATACAATACGCTGCTGCCGCCGCGCACGATCTCGATGCGATCGACGGTATCGATCGGTACAGAAGACAGCAAGGCGGTCGCCAGCTCGTTTTCCGACAAGCGCACGCCATCGACCAGGATGACCAGATTCTGATTCCCGTTACTGCCGAAGCCGCGCATATCGAGAGAAAAATCACTGGAACCTATCAGACTTTGACGGCCATATACGCCGCCGAGTTTACGAATCGCTTCATTGACGTCATCGATGCCAGCATGACGCATGTCATCGGCCATGATCACCATGGCGCCTAAGGTTGCGAACGCCGGATCATTGAGAAAGCGGGACGCCGTTACGGCAATCGGCGTCAGGTTCCCGTCAGTCACGGTGTGTGCGGTGGCGACGGCAGACGCAAAGGCGGCGCAAACGGAGCAGGCGGCAACCAGCGCAGGTATGGCCGCTGCGCAGCGCGATGGAATGACAAATTTCATGATGCATAGATAAGCAGAGCGTTCAGCCTGGCTCCCCGTAGGCCGAATAACATGGTCATGCCGGCGAGTACCAAAATGGCGCCGCAATTGTATGCGGCATTGTCATGCACGGCAATCTGGCTTGCGCGGTTGCAAAATCTGGTACGCTGCGCTGCTCTGCAGCGGTGCAAGAACAGTACAATAAAGAGCGTACCCATTCCAGAAAATACTGCTTTGGCAAGAGCTTCATGCAGGCTTTCATCGGTAGCAGGCAGATGTCAGCGTCTGTCAGATCAAGTTGTAGCCAGGGCATCTCAACAAGGAAACAGCATACACCACACCCAGAATCCTTTCCCGTCCGACAGTAAGCCATTACTAATATATATAAATCATTGAGAGCGAGACATGGCAACATCTACCATATCCGGAAATACAGTATCCGAAAAAAATCCTGGCGCAGAACAACAGCCATCCACAGCTTCTCCGCGCAGGGCGGCACTGGCAAGCTGGATAGGCAGCGCGGTCGAATATTACGACTTTTTTATTTACGGCACCGCGGCGGCGCTGGTGTTTGGCAAGATATTTTTTCCCGCATTCGATCCAGTGATATCAACGATCATCGCACTTGCCACGTTCGGCATCGCTTATATCACGCGTCCTGTCGGCGCGATATTGCTGGGACATGTAGGCGATAAATACGGTCGCAAGAAAGTCCTCACATTCACGCTCTTGCTCATGGGAGTGTCCACCTTTCTGATTGGTGTCTTGCCAACCTATGATCAGGTCGGTATCGCCGCGCCGATGATGCTGATGGTTCTGCGCATGTTGCAGGGTCTGTCGGCCGCCGGGGAACAGGCTGGCGCCAATTCGATGACGCTGGAACATGCACCGGCACACCGCCGCGCGTTTTTTACCAGCTTCACGTTGAGCGGCACCCAGGCCGGCCTGGTCCTGGCAACCCTGGTTTTTCTGCCGATTTCCGCATTGCCGGAAGATCAACTGCTGTCATGGGGTTGGCGCATTCCTTTTCTGCTCAGCGTCGTCGTCGTGGCCGTGGGCATGTGGGTACGCCGTACCTTGCCTGAAACGCCTGTTTTTCATGCGGAAGCAAGGGCACACAAGACGCCGAAAATGCCGATCGTGGAATTGTTCCGCAACTATAAGGGCAATCTGGTGCGCGTCATTCTGGGAGCGCAGATATCGGTGGTCAACACGATCTTCAGCGTATTTACCCTGTCGTATGCGGTCAATACCATGCATATTCCGCGCGCGACCATGCTCACCGTGTTGATTCTGGCTAATCTCGTGGCGCTGGCGGCGATTCCGGCCTTCGCCGCGCTGTCCGATCGTATCGGCCGCAAACCGGTATTCATTTCCGGCGCGATCGGCTGTGCCTTGCTGATCTGGCCTTACCTGTGGGCGATCAGCCAGGCCAATGTGCCGCTGATTTTCGTGCTTGGTCTGTCATTGTGCGGTGTGGTGTACAGCGCGACCAATGGTATCTGGCCTTCCCTGTACGGTGAAATGTTTGCAACCCGCGTGCGTTTGTCGGGCACGGCAGTCGGCACCCAGATCGGCTTTGCACTGGGAGGTTTCGCTCCGGCGATCAGCGCTTCTATCCTGAAGCCGGGCGTAGGTGGCTGGATGCCGGTAGCATTATTTGCCACCATCGCTTCGCTGATTGCCGCGCTGGCGATTTTTACCGCACGGGAAACGTATCGCACGCCCATGCATGAATTAGGCAGACAGTAAATGCGATCGGCCATTATGGATCGTGCAGTTTTCCACTGGCGGACGGAGATGCGATCAAAGCGCACGCGGCAATCCTCTGTCGCTCAGGCCGAATATGGCTTCGCTGGCGACCGGTTCGGTCAATTTTCCGACCATCGTGTATGAAAATGCGCCTGCACTGGTGGAGGAACCGGCCCATATTCATGGCGCGCGGCGTCTCGTCGATAGCGGTTTATTGAGCGAACGTCCGCATGTGCATTTTGGCGAACAGTAGCCGGATTAGGTGGTGCAATTTTGATGCTCAAACTGCGGGCGGGGGTTTTGGGGCTGTATTCGGTTTAGGGGCGGCAATTGGACCTTTACTGACGGGGAATTTGGGTGACATTTTTGGCTTCAAGCGCTGTCTGATCGTGAGTTTTCTGCTGAAGGCATTGGGTGTTGCGCTACCGTTGTTCAGCAACGATGTCGTGACGCTATTTGTGTCATCTTTCCTTGTAGGGATGTTCACGCCTGGCATCGTGACATTGGTGTCTACCTACACGCTGGACTGTGTAGGTGCGAAGCATCATCGCAAGGCATGAGGAATGATGACTTTCTGTGCAGCACAGGTGACTCAGAAGACGCTCGTTTGGTTGACAATGTGGTGCTCGTTACGATGCACTGCACCGGGAAGGCTAAAGCATCACCCACCAAGCTTGTCAGCGTTGTGTGATAACTGAAAAAAATGACGTGTGATGGCTGCGCAAAAATCAGTTAAACACTGAAAAAACAACGGGGCAATACGATGACGCATTCCAAATCCATTTCCTGGACTATCGCCGCTGCCAGCTTTGGTTTCACGATTGTGCAGTTAGATGTGACGATCGTGAACGTCGCGTTACCACAGCTTTCGGCGGCATTGAGTAGCGGTGTCGCCGGACTGCAATGGGTGGTCGATGCGTACACCCTGGCGTTTGCCGTGTTTCTGTTATCTGCGGGTGTACTGGGCGATCGATTGGGCGCCAGGCGTGCATATTTACTTGGTTTGGTCATTTTTGCACTGACATCGCTGATGTGTGGCGCCGCGCAAACCATCACGCAATTGATCGTGGCGCGGGCCATGCAGGGTATGGGCGCAGCGTTATTGGTGCCGTCGTCACTCTCCTTGATCAATCATGCCTGCGGTCATGACAACAAATTACGTGCGCATGCGATTGGTTTATGGACCGCGGCAGGAGGTGTGTCAATTGCTGCTGGTCCGATAGTTGGTGGTTTTCTGCTGGAAGGCTTGGGCTGGCGCAGTATTTTTCTGGTGAATCTGCCGGTATGCGTGATCGGCATCATCATGTGTTTGCGTATCGGGGAAACTGCGCGGAAATTACAGCACCGCTTCGATTGGTCAGGACAACTGTTTGCCATGCTGGCGTTGATTGGACTGACAGGTGCTGTTATAGAAAGTGGATCATTGGGGTGGCGACATCCTCTGATATTGAGTGGTCTGGTGCTTGCCTTATTGAGTGGCGGCATGTTTGCAAGAAGCCAGGCCAAAGCCACGCAACCGATATTGCCGTTGCGGTTCTTTCGATTGCCAAATTTCAGCGCCGCGATCGTGTTCGGCATTGCCGTCAATCTGGCGTATTACGGCATTATTTTTGTTCTCAGCCTGTACTTACAGCACATCAAACAATATTCGGCGACAGAAACCGGGTTAGCATATTTGCCGCTGACAGCGACGTTTATTGTGTCGAATCTGATGAGCGGTTGGACGATGGGACGTTATGGGGTGCGTGTGCCGATGGTGTCAGGAGCGGCGATTGCCACGCTCGGTTACGCGCTGTTGATTCCTTTGAATGCGCACAGCGCCTATCTGGCAATGCTGTTGCCGTTTGTGTTGATTCCGGGCGGGATGGGGCTAGCGGTGCCGGCAATGACCGCGACTATTCTGAGCAGCGTTGAAAAATCATGGTCGGGTACGGCGTCAGCAGTGTTAAATGCGGCACGACAAGCGGGCGGTACGATCGGGGTAGCGGCCTTCGGTGGTTTTGTCGCCGGAACCCATGACCACATTGTGCCGGGACTGCAACTGGCTGCTACGCTGTCGAGCGCTGTGTTGTTGATGGCATGTTTGATTGTGTGGTTTGGGATTCGCGAAATAGACGATCAAGTCAGCGCTGATTTTCATTCTGAAAAACGCACCATATAGTGAGAGGTAGCTGGAGCCTGCTGCGGTAGCCATAGGATCGACATTGGCACAAAACCAGGTCGCCAATGAGCCGGTATAATGTCGGGTTTCGATCTTTCCTTTGCCTCGACCCGTCATGCAAGATAAATACTGCCCCGCAGAAGTCGAACGATCCGCGCAGCAACACTGGATCGCAACTGACGCCTACAGGACTGTCGAATACGCCAAAGACAGGCATGGCCGCGACAAGAAGAAGTTCTACGCCTGTTCGATGCTGCCCTACCCATCGGGCAAGCTGCATATGGGACATGTGCGCAATTACACGATCAACGACATGATGTACCGTTATCTGCGCATGAACGGTTACAACGTATTGATGCCGATGGGTTGGGACGCTTTCGGCATGCCGGCGGAAAATGCGGCGATGGCCAACGGCGTGCCGCCGGCGCAATGGACGTACGCCAACATCGCGTACATGAAGAAGCAGATGGTTTCCATCGGCTTGGCGATCGACTGGTCGCGTGAAATGACGGCCTGCTCGCCGGAATACTACAAGTGGAATCAGTGGATGTTCCTGAAAATGCTAGAGAAGGGCATCATCTACAAAAAGACCGGTACTGTAAACTGGGATCCGATCGACCGGACCGTGCTGGCCAACGAACAGGTCATCGACGGCAAAGGCTGGCGCTCGGGCGCCGTCATCGAGAAACGTGAAATCCCGATGTACTACGCCAGGATTACCGACTACGCTGGCGAATTGCTGGAATATGTCGAAACCAGGCTGCCAGGCTGGCCGGAACGCGTGCGTCTGATGCAGGCCAACTGGATCGGCAAGTCGACTGGCGTGCGCTTCGCTTTTCCGCACGACATCGAGGATGACGACAAACCAATCGACGATGGCAAGCTGTGGGTCTTCACCACGCGCGCCGACACCATCATGGGCGTGACCTTCTGCGCCGTAGCGCCGGAACATGCGCTGGCGACCCATGCCGCGAAGAACAACCCCGCGCTGCAAGATTTTATCGCCGAATGCAGGAAGAGCAGCGTCATCGAAGCCGACATGGCGACGATGGAAAAGAAGGGCATGCCGACCGGCCTGTCCGTCACGCATCCGCTGACCGGCGCACCAATTGAAGTGTGGGTCGGCAACTATGTGCTAATCACCTACGGCGACGGCGCCGTGATGGGCGTGCCGGCGCATGACGAGCGCGACTTCGCCTTCGCCAAAAAATATGGCCTGCCGATTAGGCAGGTCATCGCCGTTGAAGGCAAGACTTACGCCACTGACGCCTGGGAAGAATGGTACAGCAACAAGGAAAGCGGCAAAGTCATCGCCTCCGGCAAATACGATGGCCTCGGCTATCAGGCCGCGGTCGATGCCGTCGCCGCCGATCTGGTCGCCAAGGGGATCGGCGAAAAGAAAGTCACCTTCCGTCTGCGCGACTGGGGCATTTCGCGCCAGCGCTACTGGGGCACGCCGATTCCGATCATCCACTGCGGCGACTGCGGCGACGTGCCGGTGCCGGAGCAAGACCTGCCGGTCGTGCTGCCGGAAGACTGCGTGCCGGACGGCAGCGGCAATCCGCTCGACAGGCATGAAACATTCCTGCGCGTCGACTGTCCGCGCTGCGGCAGGCCGGCGCGGCGCGAAACCGACACGATGGATACCTTCGTGGATTCATCATGGTATTACATGCGCTACACCTCGCCCGCAGCCGGCGGCAAGGAGGCCATGATCGATACGCGCAACGATTACTGGATGCCGATGGACCAGTACATCGGCGGCATCGAACACGCCGTGCTGCACTTGTTGTACGCGCGTTTCTGGACCAGAGTCATGCGTGATTTCGGTCTGGTCGGGTTCGACGAACCATTCACCAGACTGCTGACGCAGGGCATGGTGCTCAATGAGACGTACTATCGTGAAGATACCGCCGGCAAGAAAATCTGGATCAACCCCGTCGACATCGAACTGAGGCATGACGAGCGCGGACGTCCAGTGTCAGCCATTCTCAGGGACGACGGTCAGCCGGTCGTGGTCGGTGGTATCGAAAAAATGTCGAAATCCAAAAACAATGGCATCGACCCACAAGCGCAGATCGACCAGTACGGCGCCGACACGGCACGCCTGTTCATCATGTTCGCATCGCCGCCGGAGCAAACGCTGGAATGGTCGGGCGCCGGCGTCGAAGGTGCCCACCGTTTCCTGCGCCGTGTCTGGACGTTCGGCTATCACAATGCGGCGCGCATCCGGCACGCCGGCACAGTCGATACTGCCCGGCTGAGCGATGCGCTCAAGACCTTGCGCCGCGAAGTACATAAAATCCTGCAACAGGCCGATCACGACCTGAAACGCATCCAATACAACACTGTGGTGTCGGCCTGCATGAAAATGCTCAACACGCTCGAAGCGGCCAGTCCGGAAGACAACCCGACTGTCAACGCCGTGCTGGCCGAATGCGCGTCGATCTTCCTGCGCGTCCTCAATCCGGTCGCGCCGCACATCACGCATGTGCTGTGGCAGGAACTCGGCTTCGCCGAACGGCATGGCGACATCCTCGACGCCGACTGGCCGCAGGTCGATGCCGCCGCGCTGGAGCAAAGCGAAATCGACATGATGGTCCAGGTCAATGGCAAACTGCGCGGCAGTATCGCCATCGCCAGAGATGCCGACAAGGCAGCGATCGAAGCGCTGGCGCTGGCCAATGAAAGCGTGCGCAAGTTCCTCACCGGCACGCCGAAGAAAATCATCGTCGTACCCGGCAAGCTGATCAACATCGTTGTCTGAACCTGAATCGACCACAGACGCCGCCATGCCATTGCCACTTTACCGACGCCAGGTATTGCCATGCTTGCTGGTGCTGCTGACAGCGCTTATGCTCAGCGCCTGCGGCTTTCACCTGCGCGGGTCGGTGAATTTACCGTTCAGGACAATTTACCTCGGCTTTGCCGGCGACTCCTCGCTGGGCGCGGAATTGAAGCGTGCTCTCCGCGCAGGCGGCGTAAAGGTAACGGATCAGGCGGCTGAAGCGGAAGCCGTGATGCAGGTGCTGGCCGATACGCGCGAAAAGAAGATCCTGTCGCTTGGCACCAATGGCCGGGTACGCGAATACAGTCTGTATCAACGTTTCCGTTTCCAGATCGGGGATCAGGCCGGCAAGATACTGGTCGCACCCACCGACATCGCGCTCAAGCGCGACGTCAGCTATGACGCCAGCCAGGAACTGGCCAAGCAGTCGGAAGAAGCACTGCTCTACCGCGATATGCAAAGCGATCTGGTGCAGCAGATCCTGCGCCGCCTGTCCGCGGCTAAACCGAGCAGCGCTAGACCTATCAAGGAATGACAGATGCAGCTGCGGCTAGACGCGCTCGACACGCACCTGACGAGATCACTGTCACCACTGTATATTATCGCCAGCGACGAGCATCTGCTGGCGCTGGAAGCTGCCGCCAGGATTCGCAAGGCGGCGCGCGCCAACGGCTATACCGAGCGTGAAGTGCTGGTCGTCGAACGCAGTTTCAAATGGGGCGAATTGCTTGCGGCCAATCAATCGCAATCGCTGTTCGGCGACAGGAAACTAATCGAGCTGCGCATGCCCACCGGCAAACCTGGCAAGGACGGTGGCCAGATGCTGCAGGACTATGCCACCCGGCTGAATCCGGACCATTTGACCATCATCAGCCTGCCCAGGCTCGACGGGGCTACCGCGAAAGCGGCCTGGGTCGGCGCCTTGCGGCAGGCTGGTATCTATATCGATATCCCGCTGGTGGAGCGCGCGCAGTTACCGGACTGGATCGGCAGCCGCCTTGCCTCCCAGCAGCAAAGCGCCAACCGTCCATGTCTGGACTTCATCGCCGACCGCGTCGAAGGCAATCTGCTGGCGGCGTATCAGGAGATTCAAAAGTTGGCATTGCTCTATCCGGCCGGCAAGCTGACGTTCGAACAAATTCGCGCCGCCGTGCTGAACGTGGCGCGCTATGACGTCTTCAAGCTCAACGAAGCCATTCTGTCAGGCGATACCGCGCGCCTGATGCGCATGATGGATGGGTTGAAGGGTGAAGGAGCAGCCTTGCCGCTGGTGCTGTGGGCCGTCGCCGAAGAAGTACGCACACTACTCAAGCTAAAATCCGGCATCACCCAGGGCAAGCAACTGGGTACGCTGCTCAAGGAGTACCGCATCTGGGGTCCACGCGAAAAACTGATGGAACCGGCACTGCGCCGCATCAGCCTGTCCACGCTACAAACTGCGCTGCGGGAAGCCGCGCAGATCGACCGGATGGTCAAGGGCCTGCACGCGCAAACTTTTTCCGGTAACGCCTGGGATGCCTTGGCGCAGCTCGGTCTGAAGCTGGCGCGCGGCTACTGAATTTTTGATTGCAGAGGACATCATGACGTTCGACATCGACCATTACATGACCGACATCGGCCAGCGCGCCCGCCAGGCTTCGCGCGCCACGGCAAAGGCCGACAC
>JBAPMF010000080.1:0-12478 GCA_049278475.1 Herbaspirillum sp.
AGAAACTGGGTGCCTATGTCGATACCTGGCTCCAGTATGGCTGGTTCAGCAATCGCGTGAACGGTGATCAGCTTCCGACCGTCAAGTACCATACCCAGGGCTGGGCCATCTCGGGCGAGGCGGGCTACGCCCTGCCCTTGGGCGATGACTGGGTCGTGGAACCGCAGGGGCAACTGCTCTATGTGAGCTATCGCAAAAACGGCGTCACCGAGTCGAACGGCACACAGGTACTTGGGGAGGACTCGGACGGCTGGACGAGCCGGCTGGGCGTGCGCACATACCGGACGTTCGTGAGCGAGGATTCCCGGAAAGTGCAACCTTATGTGACGGTCAACTGGTGGTATGCCGGCGAGAACAGGAAGCTCTCCTTTGATCAAACGCCGGTCGACAGCCCGTATGCATCGGACCGCTATGAACTCGAGCTGGGTGTGAGCGGGGAATTCGACGAGCGCTGGGCGGGATGGTCCAATGTTTCCGGCGTCTGGGATGGGCTGGGTTCTTACCAGTATGTGCTTCGCGTGGGTGTGAAATACACCTGGTAGCCGGATCCCAGTGACGAGAAAAAGCCAGGGATTTATCCGTGATTTGCGTTAACTGCTTTCTTGAGTCGAATGGCGCGGGCGAGATCGATCACCGACATGGCATAGAAATAGCTGCGGTTGTATCGTGTGATGGCGAAGAAGTTGTTGGTCGCCAGCCAGTGTTCCGGCGGTGCCGCGCCGTTCTGCAGGTCGACTACGCCGTAGTGCAGGCCGGCAGGCAGTTCGGCATCCGGCATGATGCCGGCGGCTTTGAGTTCGTCCGGCGTGAATTTGGCTTCCAGTCCCTGATCGATCAGCTTGGCGATTTTGCTGCCATCGGTGATGGTGGCAGGAAAGACCGTCGGCGCGCCGCGTTGCCAGCCATGCATCTTGAGAAAGCTGGCAACGCTGCCGATGGCATCCACTGGCGAGTTGCATAAGTCGATCTTGCCGTCGCCATCGAAATCAATGGCATACCGGCGGATGCTGCTCGGCATGAATTGAGGCCAGCCGATGGCGCCGGCGTAGGAGCCTGATAGCGAGAACGGGTCGATATGCGATTCACGCGCAAGTAGCAGCGTGCTTTCCAGCTCCTTACGGAAAAAAGCGGTACGCGCATCATGATTGGCGCTCTTGGGATAGTTGAAAGCCAGCGTGGTAATCGCGTCCATCACGCGGAAGTCGCCGGTATTGCGACCATAGACGGTTTCCACACCAATGATGCCGACGATGATTTCTGCCGGCACGCCGTATTGCGCCTCGGCGCGCGACAGGGCGGGTTCATGCTCGTTCCAGAAGTCGACACCGGCATCGATGCGTCTGGGTTCGACGAAGCGCGCGCGATAGGCTCGCCAGTTTTTCGGCTTGTCTCCTGATACCGGTCCGATCAACTGGATCACAGTATCGAGATGGCGCGCCTTGCTGAAGACTATTTGCAGCGCCGCCTTGTCGAAGCCGTTATGCGTGACCATGTCGTCGATGAAGGTGCTGACTTCCTGCCACTGGCTGAAGTCGGAGAATTGACCAGCGTCGGTAGCGCGGGTCTTCTGTCTGGCCGGTGTCGATTCCGCATGGAT
Organism: Herbaspirillum sp.; assembly: GCA_049278475.1. Lineage (GTDB taxonomy): Bacteria > Pseudomonadota > Gammaproteobacteria > Burkholderiales > Burkholderiaceae_D > Herbaspirillum. Next base: position 1,598 of record JBAPMF010000080.1, read on the forward strand.
AAGCTCAGGCATCAGACAAACCACGACCAATACGAGCAGACCAGACAGCTCGGGGAGACGGAAGCAATGCTTTATTGACATGTGTCAATAGTATACATGACCTGATGTTGCCTGGGAGCTAACTGACGCGGCAAAAAAATCCCGCGGACCTTACGGCACACGGGTTAAATCCAATCCTCAGGGGGCTGATGGATTGGAGGGGAGGGAGCCACCAGAGTATCGGCTCCGCGACGACCCTTCCATCGTTTTTACACCCTGTAACATCGGTTACAGGATTATGTGCAGCATGTTTTTGCGCTTTTAGCAACGCTTGCATTACAGGAAACGGTCTAGTAGCCTGCGACTGTGCCGGTCCAGCAGTCTGGTATCGCGGATCAGAAACTGAATGCCATGGCTGTCGGAAATCAGGAGCGCCGATTGTGGCAGACGGCGGATACCTTCCTCGCCTTTGAGCGTGAATGAAGTGGCGCCGCGATTGGTGTCGACCTCCCAGATGGAAGGCATGGCGAAACTGGAAACGCCGACGATACGGTTGATCTCCGGCATGAATTCGCGCAGCGCCAGCTCAGCCTCGATTTTCGCTCTGATTTCCGGCAAAACATCCGGCCATTTTTCTATCCACGCCAGTTCGTGACCGTTGCTGTTGACCAGTGCGATACCCTGGTCCGGTGCACCGATCGGGAAGGCTCGCACCGGGATCACCTCTTCGTGTTCGCTGCCGTCCGCATCGATGAAAACCAGACGCCCCAGCGTGTCATGCCGCAAGCAGAAGCGATGCGCTGGCGCGTTCATTTGCACAGGTATCATTGCTCGTCCTTTTCTTCGGCATCGTCGCTTTGCGCTTCACGGTCAGCTTGACGCAACTGCGCCTGATACAGACGATAATAGGCCCCCCGTTGCGCCATCAATTCCTCATGCGGCCCGACTTCGACCACCTGACCGCGGTCCAGCACCACGAGACGATCGGCCTTGCGCAAGGTCGACAGGCGATGCGCAATGGCGATCGTGGTACGGCCCTCGACCAGATTGTCGATGGCTTTCTGGATTTCTTTCTCGGTTGCGGTATCCACCGAAGAGGTCGCCTCATCGAGAATCAGGAGGCGCGGATCGATCAGCAGGGCGCGTGCAATCGAAATGCGCTGACGCTCGCCGCCGGACAAAGCCTGCCCTCGTTCGCCGACCAGGGAATCATAAGCCTGCGGCAGACGCAGGATGAATTCATGCGCATGCGCCGCGCGTGCCGCCGCGACGATGGCAGCGCGGCTGGCGTCCGGTTTGCCATAGGCGATGTTTTCGGCGATGGTGCCGAAGAACAGGAAGGGTTCCTGCAACACTAGGCCGATATGGCGTCGGTATGCGGCAATCGGCAACGAACGGATATCGACGCCGTCGATGTGGATCGAGCCTTCCGATACATCATAAAAACGGCAGATCAGATTGACCATAGTGCTTTTGCCGGAACCGCTATGCCCGACCAGACCGATCATTTCGCCCGGCGCGATCGATAGATCGATGCCGCGCATGACCGAACGGTTACCGTAGCGAAAGCCCACATCGCGCAGTTCGATGGCACCCTTCACCTGCGCGATATGCACCGGATTGGCCGGTTCCGGCACGCTGGAAACGTGGTCGAGGATGTCGAAGATGCGCCTGGCGCCAGCGGCGGCTTTTTGCGTCACCGACACGATGCGGCTCATCGAATCCAGACGCGCATAAAAACGGCTGATATACGCCAGAAAAGCCGTCAGTACGCCGACCGTGATCTGATGGCGCGAGACCAGCCAGATACCGAACACCCACACCACCAGCAGACCGGTTTCAGTCAGCATGGTGACCGTCGGCGTAAACAATGACCAGATTTTGTTGACGCGGTCGTTGACGGCCAGATTACGGCGATTGGCTTCCCTGAAACGCGCCGTTTCGCGCTTTTCCTGGGCAAAAGCCTTGACCACGCGTATTCCCGGTATCGTGTCGGCCAGCACATTGGTCACTTCGGACCAGATGCGGTCTATTTTTTCGAAACCATAGCGCAGGCGGTCGCGCACCAGATGAATCATCCAGGCGATGAACGGCAGCGGTAACAGCGTCACCAGCGCCAGCCACGGATCGATGGAAATCAGGATCAGCACCGTCATGATGATCATCAGGACATCGATGATGAAATCCAGCAAATGTAGTGACAGGAACACGCAAATCCGGTCGGTCTCCGAGCCGATGCGCGCCATCAGATCGCCGGTGCGCTTACCGCCGAAATATTCCTGCGACAGGCGCAGCAAATGTTCATAGGTGGTAGTGCGCAAATCGACGCCGATGCGCTCGCTCACCAGCGCCAGAATATAAGTACGTCCCCAGCCCAGTACCCAGGCCACCAGCGCCGCACCCAGCAAGCCGCTCAGGTAGAAGCCGGCCAGGCGGACATTCAGCGGCGCGCCATTCTGGAATGGAATCAGCACATCGTCCATCAGCGGCATGGTCATGTATGGCGGCACCAGTGTGGCGGCGGTCGATGCCAGCGTCAGCAAAAAGCCCAGCAGCAGAGAGCCTTTATACGGCCTGGCAAAGCGCGTCAGGCGCAACAGCGCCCAGTCCGACGGTGGCGCTTTCCTGGTTTCCGGGCAGATCGTATAGGTCTCCCGGCCATGAAGAAGCAGCGCCTGGCATGGTGGACATGCCTTGCACTCCTCCCCGGCCACGGTCGCGCCAGAGACGCGCCTATCACGCTGCCGCACGAATCGACTGATCAGGCTCAAAGCCTGCGGATGCCGCGCCAGCGTATAACGCCAGCAGGCCAGGCGCGCCTGGCCATCCTGCAACTCCAGACTGCCGACGCCGGCATGATCATCATGTTTCAGCACCAGCTCCTGACGGTACTCCCAGCCGGTCCAGCCATTGCCGGACGGGTCTTGCGCCAGCAGGCGGCGATCCGTCAGCAGCACCAGTCCGGGCGTAAATCGCAGCGCAGTATCGAGATCCAGTTCGAGCCAGGCAACGATGTTCTCATCAGGCGCCAGCCGGGCCTGGATTTGTGTGCGCCAATGGGTGGGTAAACCGGAATGAGCTGGGATCAGGGTTTCTCTATTCATCGAAGACGGCATGTATGCCCTGTGTGGGCCATAAAAAATGATGTTGCTGGCAATTTTTTGCCGACAATCCATGCCGCGTATATTATATCGTACTGATTTGCCGCTCCCGACAACGCACTGCCATGCCTCGACGATGGCGGCAAGTCGCCGGACACAGATCATCTGCAAGAAATAAAAAACAAAAAATTCAGTATAAAATTCAAATTTTTTATATATTATGTTTTTATTGTAATCGGACAAACCGATCACCGTTTCATGCGTCAACCATACCTGGATCGCCGGAGCGGACAATATTCGGCGGCACCACTGTTTACCCATGAAAAAAAACATAAAATTTCTCCGCATCCTCCCTTTGCATGGTCCCAACATCTGGACTTACCGGCCTGCGCTGGAAGTCTGGATCGACATTGGAGAACTGGAAGACTTTCCATCCAATGCCATTCCCGGCTTCAATGAACGGCTGACGGGCTGGCTCCCTTCCCTGATCGAACATCGTTGCAGCCACGGCGAACGCGGCGGTTTCCTGCGACGGCTCGAGGAAGGCACCTGGCCTGGCCACATCATGGAACATGTCACGCTGGAACTGCAAAATCTGGCCGGCCTGCCCGGTGGTTTCGGCAAGGCCCGCGAAACCTCGGCGCGCGGCATCTACAAAGTCGTGGTTCGCGCTCACCACGAACAGGTCACCCGCGCGGCCCTGTATGCCGGCCGCGATCTGGTCATGGCAGCCATCGAAGATCATCCCTTTGACGTCGACGCCGTCGTTGCAAAACTGCGCAGCATGGCCGATGTGCTTTGTCTCGGCCCTAGTACCGCCTGCATCGTCGATGCCGCCGACGAGCGTCGCATTCCGTCGATTCGTCTGTCTGCAGGCAATCTCGTGCAGCTCGGCTACGGTATCAGACAACGCCGCATCTGGACGGCCGAGACCGACCGGACCAGCGCCATCGCCGCGCGCATCTCACGCGACAAAGACCTCACCAAAATCCTGTTGCGATCCTGCGGCGTCGCCATTCCCGAAGGTCGCATCGTCGACAGCCCGGAAGATGCCTGGGAAGCCGCCAAAGACATCGGTCTGCCGGTTGTCGTCAAGCCGTCTGACGCCAATCATGGCCGCGGCGTCTTCATCGACCTCAGCACCCGGAGCGAGGTCGAAACCGCCTACCAGGCAGCGCTGGAAGAAGGCAGCAGTGTGCTGGTCGAATGTTTCATCCGCGGCAACGAACATCGCCTGCTGATTGTCGGCGGCAAGCTGGCGGCAGCCGCGCGCGGCGAACCTGTCTTCGTCACCGGCGACGGCAAGTCTACCATGTCGCAACTGATCGCCGCGCTCAATACCGATCCGCGGCGCGGCGATCTGGAAAATCACCTGTTGAATCCCGTGGTCCTCGAGCGCGATCCCGCCGCCCGGCTTGAACTGGAGCGTCAAGGTCTCTGCGCCGGGTCAGTGCCGCCCAGCGGCAAAAAAATCCTGTTGTTGCGCAATGGCAATGTGACCATCGATGTCACCGACCAGGTCCACCCCAGCGTCACGGCCGCCGCTGCGCTGGCCGCGCGTGTGATCGGTCTGGACATCGCCGGCGTCGATCTGGTAACGGAAGACATTTCCCGCCCGCTGGACGAACAGCGCGGCGCCATCGTCGAAGTCAATGCCGGTCCCGGCCTGCTGATGCATCTGAAACCCTCGGAAGGCGAACCGCGTCCGGTCGGCCAGGCCATCATCGGGCATTTATTCAAACCTGAAGATACAGGCCGCATTCCCATCGTCGGCATTACCGGCACCCACGGCAAAACCACCATTGCCCGCCTGGTCGCGCGCATCATCGACCTGAGCGGTAAACATGTCGGTCTGGCCTGCGGCGACGGCCTGTACTTCGGCCAGCGCCAGGCAGGAAAAGGCAATCACGCCAACCGCAGCGCTGCGCGCCGTGTCCTGCTGAATCGCGCCGTGGAAGCCGCCGTATTTGAAAACGGCAGTGTTTCCATCCTGTCCGAAGGACTCGCCTACGACCGTTGCCAGGTCGGCGTGGTCGCCAACATCGATCCGGCCGACCGCCTGCCCGAGTACTACATCGACGATGCCGGGCAAATGGCCGACAAGGTCAAGCGCACCCAGATCGATGTCGTGCTGCCGGATGGCGTCGCCGTCCTCAATGCTGACGATCCGCTGGTCGCCGGCATGACCGACCTGTGCGACGGCGAAGTGATGTTCTTCGCCGCCAGTGCCAGCGCCCCGGTCATGGCTGCGCACCTCAGACAGGGCAGGCGTGGCGTGTTCGTGCGCGATGGCGATGTCATCATGGCCCGCAGCGACGAGGAAATCCGCGTCGGCGCCGTGGCGACTATCCCCATCACCGGCGGCGGCGCCGTGCGTTTTCAGATCGAGAACGTTCTGGCTGCCGTGGCTGCGGCATGGGCGCTGGGCATCTCCGCTGACCTGATTCGCGCCGGCATCGAATTGTTCGGCGCCGAACAGGCTGAAGAGCAAAACAAAGAGCGCAAGGCGCAAACGGCCTGAGAACCACGCATCGACTCAGTGAAAACAAACCTATTATTTCAGGAAGCTTGACTTGTTGATGGACGTATCACGTATTCGCGCATTGCGCGGTCCCAACCTCTGGAGCAGACACACTGCGATAGAAGCCATCGTATCCTGCACCGAGGACGAACGCGCCATCGACAGTATCCGGGATTTTGAAATCCGCCTGCGCGTGCGCTTCCCGCATATCGGTTTCCTGCAACCCGCCGGCGACATCCAGGCGGTCTCCATGGCGCACGCGCTGGAAGCCGCTGCGCTCGGACTGCAATCCCAGGCCGGCTGCCCGGTGACCTTCAGCCGGACGGTGCCAACCATCGAGACCGGCGTCTATCAGGTCATCGTCGAATACAGCGAAGAAGCCGTCGGTCGCCTGGCCTTTGAACTGGCGCGCGAACTATGCGCCGCCGCCGTGGAAGACACGCCGTTCGACCTGGCCGATGCGCTGACCCGCCTGCGCGAACTCGACGAACATTTGCGCCTTGGCCCCAGCACTGCCTCCATCGTGGCGGCAGCCGTCAAGCGCGGCATCCCTTTCCGCCGCCTGACCGATGGCAGCATGGTACAGTTCGGCTGGGGCAGCCGCCAGAAGCGCATTCAGGCGGCAGAAACCAGCGACACCAGCGCCATCGCCGAATCGATCGCGCAAGACAAGGAACTGACCAAGATGCTGCTGCATGCAGCCGGCGTTCCTGTCCCCGACGGCCGCGTGGTCAATACCGTCGAAGATGCCTGGGCAGCAGCGCAGGAAATCGCCGCGCCGGTCGTCATCAAACCGCGTGACGGCAACCAGGGCAAAGGCGTCGCCGTCAATGTCAGCACCGAGGCGCAAGTCAGCGCCGCCTTCCGTGCCGCAGCCAGGATCAGCGACGATATCATCGTCGAGCGTTATATCCCCGGCCACGACTATCGCCTGCTGGTGGTCGGCAAGCATCTGGTCGCCGCCGCCCGCCGCGATCCGCCGCAAGTCATCGGCGACGGCGTACACACGATCCGCCAGCTGGTCGACGAGGTCAACAGCGATCCATTGCGCGGCGATGGTCATGCGACTTCGCTGACCAGGATCCGCTTCGACGACATCGCCCTGGCAACCCTGTCCAAGCAGGGTTACGACGCCGAATCGATCCCGCCGGAAGGTGCGCGCATCATTCTGCGCAACAACGCCAACCTCAGCACCGGCGGCACCGCCACCGACGTCACCGACGACATTCATCCGGAACTGGCCGCGCGCGCCATCGCTGCGGCGCAAATGATCGGACTCGACATCTGCGGCGTCGATGTCGTTTGCAACGACATGCACAGGCCGCTGGAAGAACAGGAAGGAGGCATTGTCGAAGTCAATGCCGCGCCCGGTCTGCGTATGCACCTGATGCCTTCTTACGGCAAGGGCCGCGCCGTCAGCGACACCATCATCTCGACCATGTTCGCCGATGGCGACGATGCGCGCATTCCAGTCGTAGCGGTGGCCGGCACCAATGGCAAAACCACTACCGTGCGCCTGATCGCGCACTTGCTCGCGCAACAAGGTCTGCGCGTTGGCATGACCAATACCGACGGCATTTATATCGACAGGCAGCGCATCGACAGCGGCGACTGCAGCGGTCCGCGCAGCGCCCGTCATGTTCTGCTCCACCCCGACGTCGATGCCGCCGTACTGGAAACCGCCCGTGGCGGCGTGCTGCGCGAAGGTCTCGGCTTCGACCGCTGCGACGTTGCCGTGGTCACCAATATCGGCATGGGCGACCACCTCGGTCTGAGTTATATCAGCACGGTGGAAGACCTCGCCGTGGTCAAACGGGTCATCGTCGAAAACGTCGCCTCATCGGGCCATGCCGTACTCAATGCCGCCGACCCCATGGTCTCCAGCATGGCGCCGTCCTGTCCCGGCACGGTCATTTTCTTCGCTCTCGATCCGTTGCATCCGGTCATGGCGACGCATCGCGCGCAAGGATACCAGGTCGTCTATCGCGACGGCAATGAGATTGTCGCCGCATGGGACGCTCAGGAATACCGCCTATCCCTGAGCGACATCCCGTTGACGCGCAATGGTGCTATCGGCTTCCAGGTAGAAAACGTCATGGCATCGATTGCCGCCGTCTGGGCGCTGAACCTGAACTGGGACATCGTATGCGCAGGTTTGCGCAGCTTCAGCGGCGATGTCAGCACTGCTCCGGGCCGCTTCAACCTGTTCGACTATCGGGGCGCCACGCTGATCGCCGACTACGGCCACAATCCTGATGCCATCCAGGCGCTGGTCAAGGCGATCGCAAACATGCCGGCCCGACGCCGTTCGGTCGTCATTAGCGGCGCCGGTGATCGTCGCGACATCGACATTCGTCAACAGACCGAAATCCTTGGCGATGCCTTCGACGAAGTTGTGCTGTATCAAGATCAATGCCAGCGCGGCCGCGCCAACGGCGAAGTGCTGGCGCTGTTGCGCCAGGGCCTGTCCCACGCCCGCCGCACCAGGAAAACCAGGGAAATCCACGGCGAGTTCCTGGCCATCGATACGGCGCTGGCGTCTTTGCAGGAAGACGACCTGTGTCTAATCCTGATCGACCAGGTCGAAGAAGCGCTGGCGCATATCGCCAGGCGCGTGGCTGAAGGTTGAGGATGGACAGTTGAAACCGAATTCGTTATGGAGTCGTTCAGGATAGGTAGTCCCGGCATTCCGTCGGTTACTTGTTCAATTTCGACCTGGAGCGTGCATAGAGAAAATACACGGAGATTCCCGCTGCCATCCAGACAGCAAAAGCAATCCATGTGTGCTGGCTCAAATGCATCATCAGGGTGACGCAGAAAATGATGGCCAGCGCAGGAATGACGGGAACTCCTGGACAGCGGAATGCGCGAGGCAAATCAGGCTGCTTCACCCGCAGCACGACAACGGCGATGGAAACCAGGCAAAAAGCAGACAGGGTGCCGATGTTCACCAGTTCGGCGAGTACGTTCAATGGAATAAAGGCGGCAATCAACCCGAAAATGATGCCTGTCAGCCATGTCGTAAAGAGAGGAGTTCCATATTTTGGATGGATTGTTGACAGCCGATCCGGCAAGAGGCCGTCACGCGACATGGCAAATATGATTCTGCTCTGCCCATAGGCCATGACCAGTATGACTGTGGTCATGCCAAGAATGGCTCCTAAATCTACAAAGCCTGCTACCCAGAATTGCCTAGTATATTGCAGAGCCAGAGAGATAGGGTGATCCACGCCCTGGAATTTCTGGAAGGGAACGATGCCTGTCATGATCCCGGAGACTGTCACATACAACACCGAGCACACGAGCAGTGAGCCTATGATGCCGATAGGAAGGTCTCGTGACGGATTTTTGACTTCCTCCGCAGCCGACGTCACCGCATCAAATCCGATGAATGCAAAGAAAACAATGGCGGCAGCTCCCAGAATTCCCGATGCGCCGAAGGGAGCGAATGGTTGCCAGTTTGCCGGTTCGACGTAGCGCATGCCAGTCAGAATGAAAAGCAGCACAACGCTGATCTTGAGCAGCACCATGAAGTTGTTGAACTTCGCGGACTTCCGTATGCCAATGGAGAGCAGACAGGTCACAGCCAGCATGATGAGCAGCGCCGGCAAATTGATCCATGTGGTCACGCCAGGCACTGCGCCGGGTGCTGCGGTCAGCACCTTGGGCAGAGCAAGTCCGAAGCCGGACAGCAGCGACTGGAAGTAACCCGACCAGCCCGCGCTGACCGTTGATGTGGCAAGTCCATACTCCAGTATCAGATCCCAGCCAATCAGCCATGCAATGATTTCGCCCAGTGTGGCGTAGCTGTAAGTGTAAATGGAGCCAGCCACCGGTATCGCGGAAGCGAATTCGGCATAGCACAGCGCTGCGAAACAGCAGGCTATCGCAGCAATGACGAAGGACAGCATCAGCGCAGGTCCGGCCGTCAATGCTGCCGTGCCGGTCAGCACGAATATGCCGGTACCAACGATGGCGCCTATCCCCAGCATGACGAGATCGATTGGGCCGAGTACCTTTTTGAGGCCACCCGGGCGTTTGCTGGTCTGGATCAATTCATCCAGACTTTTGGTTCTGAAAATGCTCATGTGGTTTCTCGCCAACCTAAAATAATGCTTTATAGAATGGTAGCAGATTGTAAACAAATTCTGGGAACCTGCATTGCTTTAATCGAAACGGCGACTGTACAACATGTTCAGGCCATCGATGGCGCCGGTACGCGCCACCATCGACCAGCGCTGCGACAATTGCCAGGTAGCCTTGGCGATGCTGGCGGCGCCGGTCAGACTTTGTTCGTAGCCGACCGAGAGTTTTTCTGAAATGGCCTTGCCGAGATGAACTACCTGTCCGTCGGAGAGGCCCGATTCGCTGGCGCCGATGAAAAACTGGTCGAGGCCGATATCCCTGGCAATTTTCTTGCCGCCAAAGTTGCCGACGAAGGATAAGGCCTGGTTGCTGGCGCTGCGCTGTCCCAGGCCGGAACCGTCGCTGCCATGGCCGAACATCATCCACGACAGTTTTTCGTCGTCGGGCACGGTTGGCTCCGACACCAGCCGCACACGCGGCTGGTTGGCGTAGCCGCTGACCTCCACGCCGGCTTCGACGTCCTGATGGCGGCGCATCGCCAGGATGTGCAGACTGGGGTTGCTGATCGGTCCCTGGAAGTTGATGATACCGCGTTCGATATTGAGCCTGGCGCCGAAGGCTTCGTAGCTGCCTTCGGCGACGTAGATGGTGCCGCTTGCGCGCAGCGGCTGCAAAGGCTCGCCATGCACTGTCATATCGCCGTGCAGGAGCAGGTCGGCGCCACCGCCGTGAAAACGGAAACGCTTACCCAGATTGACCTGCATGTTCATGACCGGCGCGAACCGGCCGGCTGGTTTGCCACCTGCCGCCGTCAGCTTCACCGGCGCAGCCGCGTCAGTGCGGTTTTTGCCATTCTTGCGCAGGATCACGACGTCGTCGCCAAGTGCGGGCGCGCTGCTTTTCGGCAGATCGAATGAGGCTTGATCGACCACGAAGCTGCCATCGATGCGCAATTGTTCATGGACGCTGGCGAGTTTGGCTTGACCCGACAGCATCAACTGGCGGTCCGGGCTGGCAAACAGTTGCAGGCGGTCAGCGATGAGGGTGGCGTCGAGGTCGGGATCGGCGTCGCCCAGCTGCACCTTGCCGGTCGCGCGCAGGGTGCCGCTGCCGCCGTGAAACTCGATCTGGCGCAGATCGATCACATTGTCATCCATGACGATGCGGACAATGCCATTCTTGAGTTGCATGCCC
>JBAPMF010000081.1:0-12186 GCA_049278475.1 Herbaspirillum sp.
TGGCGAGCGAGCGCGGATCGAAGATGTGCAGGCTGGTGATGAAACCGGCGAGTAGCGCGATGAACAATGCGCCGAGCACCGTGCCGGTGATGTATTCAGCCAGCACGCCGCGGCCTTCGGGCGAAGCCATGCCGTATTTCTGGCCGATGATGACCAGATTGCCTTCGCGTCCGACCGAAAAGGTCGCGCCAACGGCTTCGCGCTTGATGCCGAGCAGCAGCGCCAGCGGCAATCCGAGTACGAGCGTGCCGAAGGCGTGGCCGAATTCCTGAAATAGCAGCGCCCAGCCAGCCTGGCGAACTTCCGGAAACGCGCCGCCGACGGTCAGGCCGAGCTTTGCGACAAACAAAAGCAGGCCGGCATTGAGCAGACCGCTGGCGTAGGCTTGCAGAGCGGTCGAGATGCGCGCGCATGCCGGCACACGCCGCTGCACGATGCCCCAGGCCGCCGCAATGAGCAGCGCCCAGAGCATGGGCAGCAGCACGATTTTGCCGGGACCCAGCCTGAAACTGCTTGCGCCGATGGTTTCCGCCAGCGCGACCACGATCAGCACTACGATGCAAAGTCTGTATTTGTTGCCGGCGCCGATGACAGGTACGGCAGGCAGGGCGGCGGTAATACGTGACATCAGTGTCTCCAAAAGAAAAATCGCACGAAGAATGGCATGAGCGACTGTCTGTATGCTGGCCCGGTAAAGGCCTTGAATTGTTGTGCGACAAGTTTATCAGCAATTTGATTTGGCGATCGCCAGGTTCAAATGAACGGATTACATATTCGGATAATTCGGCCCGCCGCCGCCCTCAGGCGTCACCCACACGATATTCTGCGTTGGATCCTTGATATCGCAGGTTTTGCAATGCACGCAGTTCTGCGCATTGATTTGCAGGCGGTCGGTATTGTCGTCATGCTTTACGAATTCATACACCCCGGCAGGGCAGTAGCGCGCTTCTGGCCCGGCGTATTCCGGTAGATTGATGCGTACTGGCACGCCCGGGTCTTTCAGCCTCAGGTGAACCGGCTGGTCTTCCGCGTGATTGGTACTGGAGAGGAATACCGATGACAGACGATCGAAGCTCAGCTTGCCATCCGGCTTCGGATAAACGATCGGTGTGCAGGCTGCCGCCGGCTTCAGGCATGCGTGATCGGCATGCGTGCGATGCAGCGTCCATGGCGCCTTGCCGCGGAACAGCATCTGATCGATGCCGACCAGCAGCGCGCCGGTGTAAAGTCCCTTGCTCATCGACGGCTTGAAGTTGCGTGCCTCGTGCAGTTCTGCATGCAGCCAGGATTGCTCGAACGCCGCGCTGTAAGCCGTTAGTTCGTCGTGCCGGCGACCGGCCTGTAATGCATCGAAAACGGCTTCAGCGGCCAGCATGCCGCTTTTGATGGCGGCGTGGCTACCCTTGATGCGCGCGGCATTGAGGAAGCCGGCATTGCAACCGATCAGCACACCGCCCGGGAAGGTCAGCCTGGGCAGCGATTGCAGGCCGCCGGCAGTAATGGCGCGCGCACCATAGGCGAGGCGCTTGCCGCCCGCGAAGAATCTGCGGATTTCCGGGTGGGTTTTATAGCGCTGGAATTCTTCATACGGCGACAGGTAAGGATTTTCATAAGCCAGACCGACCACATAGCCGGTCGCGACCTGATGATTTTCCAGGTGATACAGGAAAGAACCGCCGTATGTCTTGCTGTCCAAAGGCCAGCCGGCAGTGTGGACCACCAGGCCGGGCTGGTGCAGCTTCGGATCGATTTCCCAGATTTCCTTGATGCCGATGGCATAGGTTTGCGGGTCTTTACCGGCGTCGAGCCGGTAGTTGGCGATCAGTTGCTTGCCCAGATGGCCACGCGCGCCTTCGGCAAAGAGAGTGTATCCGGCATGCAGTTCCATGCCGGGCTGGAATGCGGCGGTCGGTTCGCCGTGACGGTCCACGCCCATGTCACCGGTCGCCACGCCCTTGACGGCGCCGTCGTCGCGATACAGGACCTCAGCTGCCGCGAAGCCGGCGAACATGTCCACGCCCAGTGCTTCGGCCTGCCGGCCCAGCCAGCGCACGACGTTAGCCAGTGAGATGACATAGCTGCCGTGATTTTTGAGACAGGCCGGCAGCATCCACGATGGCGCCTGATAAGCTTGACTGGCGGAAAGAAAAAGAAAACGGTCTTCCGTGACGGCGGTGCGCAGCGGCGCGCCGCGCTCTTTCCAGTCGGTAAACAGTTCGGTCAGCGCGCGCGGGTCCATGACCGCGCCGGAGAGAATGTGAGCGCCGACTTCGCTGCCTTTTTCCAGCACACAGACGGCCACCTCCTTACCGGCCTTGGCGGCCAGTTGCTTGATGCGAATCGCTGAGGCCAGGCCGGCCGGGCCGCCGCCGACGATGACGACGTCATATTCCATTGCCTCGCGCGGGCCGTATCGCGCCGGCAGGTCTTGAGTTTGAGTCATGGAGTATCCCGTGATGGTCATGGCTGGAATCACATTCGCATAGATGCGCGAAGCCGAGTATTTTAGGCGATTTCCCTTTTTCTTGTCGCCTGAGTCTGCCCTGTGCTTTCCTCTGCGAAGAATCGGCGCGCTGATGAATGGCGCCTGGCTGTTGATGTTCCGGGTCTGGTAAGAGGCAGGGACAGGCAACATGCTGCATGCGTGACGCCGTATGCCGTATCATTTGTCGTCGTCGTTGCTGACCTTTGCCTGAAAGATGCCGGAACCATGTCATTGCTTGCCTTCACCCTTACCGCCGCGGTCCTTGCCGTCACCCCTGGTCCCGGTCTTGCCTATGTCATCGCCCGCACGGTCGCCGGCGGTTTTTCAGAAGGTCTGGCTTCATGCCTGGGCACCGCAATCGGCGGAATGCTCCACGTTCTTGCAGCGGCGCTCGGCCTGTCGCTGATCATTGCCCAGTCCGCCGTGGCCTTTAGCCTGCTCAAATATCTCGGCGCTGCCTATCTCGTTTATATGGGCATGCGCCTGCTGCTGCGCAGGGACCAGGCGTATACGGTAGAGCCTGTGACTGCTCAGGGCGCGCGCCGTTCACTGTACGAGGGAATCATTGTCGAGACATTCAATGTCAAGACAGCACTTTTCTTTCTGGCGTTTCTACCGCAGTTCGTGGTGCCGGGCGAATCTCCGGCGCCACGACTGGTGCTGCTCGGGAGCATTTGCGTCGCGCTCAACACGCTCGTCGACATCATCGCGGTTTTCGCCGCTGATCGCCTGCTCAGGTCAAACGCCGCGCGCGCCCGGCTGCTCACCATGGCGTCAGGCATCACCATGCTGGGACTGGGCGCTTATCTGGCATTGGCAAGGCGTGAGAACTAGCTGTCTGCGCGGCAGGAGGTTAAAAGTTTTGCTTCAAGGCGACGTAACGACATCGCATGCAGTCAGTACTTGTAGACGTGGCTGACGACGATGCGTGTGGCGGCAATCAGGCTGCTCAAACCCAGTATCAGTTGCGTCAGCGACCCGCCGGACAGCGTCCAGATCGATGAAGCCGGCGGCGGCGTTCCGGTCGCGGCTGTGATGACCGGGGCTACCCACTCAGCCTCTTCGGTGAGGTCGAGCAAAATGTCGCCCTCGGATGTGGTGTGCATATAGATTTTCCCGCCCAGCGCCAGGCAAAAGCAGATGCCGCAGCCCTGGGCGTCTTTCCTGACAGCCTGCTGCAAATCCCGGTTGTAACTGTCTATCCACGCTTCCACGTCATAGGTGGTGGTGAGGACGATCCATGGACGCACGGGGTGGACGTCAGCAGTTTCTCGTTCTGGATGATGCATGCGTGTGCTGGTTAGTGTTCATCATGACTGACTCTACTTCGGAGACCAGCATTATCGGTCTTTTAAATGGTCGTTTTGCGTATCAGCATCTTTTGATGGTTTGCCGGACCTTTGCTGATTAAAATATCTGTCTATTGAAAGGGACAAACAGTATATGACCAAGGCAGTGCAAGCCGCAAAGCGTGGACGGGGAGTATCCCCGATTTATCTGGCCGAGGACGGCCAGCCGGAGCAGTCAAATGTCATTTACATGCGCGGCCGCAGGCGGCGGCGTATTGTCTTTGGCTGGTATGGCGGGAAGTTCTCGCACCTCGATTGGCTGCTGCCGTTGCTGCCGAGGTGTCACCACTATTGCGAGCCGTTTGCGGGGTCTGGCGCTGTGCTCATCAATCGTGAGTCCGCACCAGTTGAGACTTACAACGACATCGACGGCGACGTGGCAACCTTCTTTCGGGTGCTGCGCGATCGTCACGAAGAACTGATCAGGGCGATTGCCCTGACGCCGTTTTCACGCGAGGAATATCACCAGGCTATCTATGGCAGCACAAGCGGTATTAGTGAGGTGGAACGGGCCAGGCGGTTCTATATCAAGGCCCGCCAGACCCGCACCGGGCTTGCTCAAACCGCTTCCCTTGGCCGATGGGCCAATTGCAAGGATACGAGCCGGGCGGGCATGTCGGGCGTTGTATCGCGCTGGCTGGGTGGCGTGGATGCGCTGGATGACATCGCTCAGCGGCTTATCCGGGTGCAGATCGAGAACCGTCCCGCCGTCGATGTGATCCACTTGTACGATAGTCACAAGACGCTTTTTTACTGCGATCCACCCTATCTGCACGCCACACGCGGCGATGCCAAGGCTTACGGCTTCGAGATGGACGAGGGCCAGCACCGGGAGTTTGCCGGGGTGGTCAATGAGTGCAAGGGCATGGTGGCCGTTTCCGGGTATGAGCACCCACTGATGGATGAGCTATTCAAGCCGGGGCGCTGGTTCAAGATCCAAGGCCCTGACAAGACCATCCACTCAACCAAGGGCAGGCGGTCGGAAGTTCTTTGGACGAACTACGATCCCAAGAATCGTAAAAATCTCTTTGCGTGAGGGCTGGGGTATCAATGTCACTTCGACGATTTGCATATTTTCCGTGTGGTCACGGCCACAAAAGCAAAGGGAGTTTCGATGACGCCAGAAGAAATATTACAAGGCATCCAGCAGCGGGCCGTCGCCACGCTGTATGCCTCTGTCATCACTGACCCGGTAATTCGGGAGCGGGTTGACTATGTCTGCCGTTGCATGAGTAACCGCGCCGGGGTGCGGTTGCTGATGTCTTGCCTGTTGGGGAAACTGGACAAACCGAACATCGATCCGCGCAAGCCTTACACCGAGATCGGAGGGACGGACAGTTTTTCCGGGCGCACCTATGACGAACGCTACCTGACCAAATTCATCAACGAGCACCGGCTACCGCTCAATCCGACCACCGCATTCCTGACTCCGACGCTACGCAATATCGACCATGCGCTGACCACCGACCGGGAGCTTGTCGGCAAGCCGCGTAACCTCTACAAAAAGATGCTTGAGCTACTGGAAAATATAGCCTTGCAGCGCATCGCCGCTGACGTGCTTTTCGTGGAAACTGTGCGCGTGCTGATGCTGCTGCGCGATGAGAAACTGGCCCGCATGGCTTCCTTGCTGGATGCCCTAGAGTGTACTGAGGGTGCATTGCCCCTCTCGTCGGAGGCCATCGTCACGCTGGTAAGCCAGCACCTTGCCTGCAAAAATGCCAGCCGCTTGCCAGTGTTGGTTGTCGCTGCTGCCTATGAGGCCGCAGGGGAGCGACTGTCCGAAGGCATGCTGCCTCTGAACTCGCACAACGCCGCTGATCTTCAAACCGGCTCTATTGGCGATGTTGAAATTTGTTTGATGGGTGAGGACTCAGTTGTCACCGCCTACGAAATGAAGATGAAGCGGATCACGCAGGATGACATTGATGCAGCAGTGACCAAGATAGCCAGATCGCCGAACAGAATTCACAACTACCTGTTTGTCACCACCGACGTGATCGACCCGCTTGTGGCCGAATATGCCGCGACGTTTTACGAAAAAACGGACGGTATTGAAATTGCCATTCTCGATTGCATCGGGTTTTTGCGGTACTTCCTGTACCTGTTTCACCGCATTCGGACTGATTACCTGAACACCTATCAGGCGCTGGTTTTGAATGAGCCGGATTCGGCAGTCAACCAGACACTGAAAGAGGCGTTTCTGGCGCTGCGGCAAGCCGCCGAGAGTGGCGAGTGACCCAGCATGGAATCAAAGGCGGTCATGGTATTCATAAGGATTGCGTCTTACAGCCGCTCCACGCCACCAGCAGCCAGGACGCCAGCAAGGCGATGCCGCCGACCGGCGTGATGGCGCCGAGCAAGCGGATGCCGGTCAGCGCCAGCAGATACAGGCTGCCACTGAAAATCACGATGCCAGTGAACATCACACCGCCGGCCCAGCCGAGGATGGCGGCATCGAATCTTGGCATCAGCAGGGCGACGGCAAACATGCCCAGAGCATGCGCCAGATGGTAGGTGACGGCGGTTTGCCAGACGGCAAGCATGTCGGGATCGAGAATCCGTTTCAGTCCATGCGCGCCGAAGGCGCCAGCGGCAACGGCGATGAACATGTTCAAGCCTGCCAGAATGACGAGAAGACGTTCGCTCATGAGGGATTCCCACATTCAAAAAAAGTCGATACGATGTCGATCACATTGAATTGCGCATCCAGCACCGGCAGGTGACGCCATTTGTCGAAGGTCAGGCAGGGATGCGAAATATCGAAGGCCATCATGTCGCCCACGCGAATGTCGTCGCCCGGCGCGATTCTGAGATAGGCATGCTGGTCCAGCATGCCGGTAATTTCCCAGTGCGCCGGCGTGGCGACCGGCATCGTGTCCTGGCCGGGGCGCAAGCGTTTGACCGGCAGCGGCAGGCCGGCGTCGAAAGCGGCGTCGCGCTTGCCGAGCGCGATGATGGCCTTACCGGATTCCGGGATCGATTGCACGTAGGCCCACAGTTGCAGCGCCGGCAGCAATCCGCCGTGCATCTTGCGCGCCACCGGATTGCGGGTCTGGATCTGTTCTTGCGCGGCGCGATAGATGCCAACGTCATGTGTCAGATAGCAGCCGGGACGCAGCACGATGTCCAGCGGCAGGCCGATGTCGGTATTGGCGAATTCTTCCGCAACCACATCGTACCAGGCCGAACCGGCGCCGCTCAGCAGCGCTGGCTGCTGCGCCGAACGATGACCGAAGCAGCCGCGCCGGGCCAGATCTTTGGCGCACTGCGCGGCGCAGGAACAGGCGGATATCAGCCTCTTCTTGCAGCACTCCTTCGTAGACTTCGACGCCGGACAGCACGATGCTGCCTTGCCAGCGCTGGAGCGCGGCTAGTACGGTTTCCTGTTGCGTGTCGTTACGCACGCCGGCGCGCCCGCCATCGGGACCAAATTCCAGCAACACGTTCAGGGTTTGCTTGCGCGCGGCAAAGAAGCAGCCGAGCTGATCGACCAGTTCGGCCGAATCGATCAGGCAAAAAAATTCAAACCCGGGGTCTTCCAGCAAGCGCGAGATGATGCGCATGTTCTGTCTGCCGACCAGTTGATTCGCCATCAGGACGCGGCGCACGCCATGGTGGTAGGCGACCCGGGTCTGGTGCGCGCTTGCCAGGGTGATGCCCCAGGCGCCGGCGGCCAATTGTCTGGCAAACAGTGTCGGGGCCATAGTCGTCTTGCCGTGCGGGGCCAGTTTGACGCCGTATTCGGTGACGAAGCTGCGCATCCAGTTCAAGTTATGCGACAGGCGTTCTTCATAGAGTACGGCGGTCGGCAGACTCAGATCTTCTTTCAGGAGATTCCAGCTCAGGCCATCGGCACGGCCGGGCTGCAATGGCCGGGACAAATCGCCAATGCCTTTGCTGAGCGGATCGATCATGCCGCTCTGGTAGTTTGCATCATTCATCTCACATCCATCCTGGAAATCTGATTTGACGTCATGATATTCCAGAATCCGTCACGCTATGCCATGATGATGACGTTCGATATACATCACGGCGGCGAAGACCGCCGACCTCTGGGAGACAGGCATGGCTACTGCATTATTGCCGGTGGCGCTGATGCTGATCGGCAGCTGGGCCGACCTGTTCGCTGACGGCTTTACTGTTGACGATGGCGCTGGCCGTGGTACTCTGACCCGTGCCTGAACGATTATTTTTGCATCAGCACCCACTTCACCAGCGTGCGCGCTTCCGCTTCGGAAACCTGTGCATTGGCCGGCATCGGGATGGCGCCCCATACGCCTGAGCTGCCTTTCAGCACTCTCTGGGCCAGTTTGTCTTCGACATCTTTCTGGTTTTTGTACTTTTGCGCCACATCCTTGAAGGCAGGGCCGACGATTTTGGCATTGACCGAATGACAGGCCAGACAATTCTTCGATCTGGCCAGGTTGGCAGGCGTCGATTGTGCGAAAACCTGGAGGGGAACGCTCGATGCCAGCACTGCGATGAATAAAGACCATTTCATGATTATTTTCCAGGAAGTTTTGTGTATTCTACCGATCTTCATCTGCCGCTGCTGTCGGCCGGTATGGGGCTGCCGCCTGTGCCATAATCCGTGTCCAGGCCGCAGCGCCCCGGCGGCGACGCCTGCGGCATGATGCCGCGCCGCCCTCATCCATCATCTCCCTGAAAGAATTCATCCATGCTGATTCACCCGATGCCCGATCCGGTCGCCTTTTCCATCGGGCCATTGCAGGTCCATTGGTATGGTCTGATGTATCTGCTGGCATTCGCGCAATTCCTGATACTGGGCCGCGTGCGCATCAGGCAGCCGCACATCGCCGCCGCCGGTTGGAAGAAGGAAGATCTCGACGACATGCTTTTTTATGGCGCGCTGGGCGTGGTCATCGGTGGCCGTCTCGGCGAAGTGCTGTTCTATGACCCGGCTTATTACTTCGCTCATCCGGCTGACATCATCGCTGTATGGAAAGGCGGCATGTCCTTCCACGGCGGCTTCCTCGGCGTGCTGTTCGCGATGTATCTGTGGGGCCGCAGACATGGCCGTCTTTTGATGGATAGTATGGATTTCATCGCGCCAATGGTGCCGCTTGGTTACGCAGCCGGACGCTTGGGCAATTTCATCAACGCCGAATTGCCGGGCCGCATTGCCGATCCGTCGCTGCCGTGGGCGATGATCTGGCCGCATGTCGACAATGTGCCGCGCCATCCGTCGCCGATCTATCAGATGCTGGTCGATGGCATCCTGCTGTTCATCATCCTGTGGTGCTTCGCGCGTAAGCCACGTCCGCGTATGGCGGTGGCCGGCATGTTTTCGCTGCTGTATGGCTGCGCGCGCTTCTTCACGGAATATTTCCGCATGCCGGATTATGACGTGAGCTGCGCCGGCATCACCCTCTCGGCGGGACAGATGCTGTCGGCGCCGATGATCGTACTGGGCCTGATTCTGTTGGTGATGGCTTACCACAGACAGGATGTCCGGTCTTCCTGAGAACCGGTTCAACATCTTTTTTCTGCCTCTGCAGGAGCAAGCGAGGAATGCTCGTTTGGTTGGGGTAACGTGTACCGGAAAGCGCATAACACGCTCTGTGGAACGCAATCAGGGTATTGACAGCCAATGGAAAGAGGGGGTATAAATCTTCCCCTCTAGTTTTATTTATCACAATACCAAGACTAAAACGAGGGGACACTAAAATGAAAGGGAGTGCATGCGTTTCATATTGGGTGTCCTGCTGGCGTCACTGCCTCATCTGGCATGGGCCGACCTGCCGCTGACGGTCGAAGATCTCATCACTGACAAAGGCAAGGTCAAGCTCGAATTGTCGATGTCTTACGCCAATGCCGACCGGCGCGGCATCTCCACCGCCGATCCCATCACCATTCAAACCGGCCCGGCCTCTTTCATCACACTGCCCACGCGGATCGGCGAGAGCGTTGGCAACAGCGACACCACCGTGGCCACGCTGGGCCTGCGTTATGGCCTCACCGCCAAAGCCGAAATCTATGCGCGCCTCAGTGGCCTGGCATCCAGCCAGCGCAGCAACGGCCTGGACGGTTCCCGCACCAGCAGCGAGTCGCGCTTCGCCGACGCCTGGGCTGGGGTCAACTATCAGTTCAAGCAGGACAATGACACCCCCGCCGTCCTTGGCTTTGCCGAAATCGCCCTGCGCGAAAAATACCGCGTCAGCAGTTCAGGCTTTAAGTCGGCCATGCTGGGCCTGACGACCTACAAGGCCATCGACCCGGTGGTGTTCTCACTCACTAGCGCCTACCGCTTCAATCATGAGCGCGCAGACGGTGCGCAGCATTACCAACCCGGCAGCTTGTTCCTGCTCAGCCCTAGTTTGGCTTTCGCCATCAATGATCGTGTGACCACGACCACCGGTGTGCAATGGACGCGCCGCGCCGCCGACCGCTTCGACGGACAGGCCCAGGGCATCGCCCGTACCGCCACTGACCTGCTGCTGGGTGTCGGCTATGGCTTTGCCAAAGACAATACTCTCAACACCACGCTCAAGCTCAACGCATCGGGACGCGACGGCGCCGAGATACGGGTGAACTGGCTGTACATGCTTTGATCTTTGGAGAAAACGGGCGGTCAAGCCGCCCGTACAGGGATTGCCGGTGGCACAAACACCGGCAATGGGTGTCTCGAAGTTGATTTCGAGATTTGTCTTTGTACTTTTTAGAAAGTCTATATGAAAAAATTTAAACGCGCTACGCTCATACTGGTCACTGCTAGCCTGCTGTCCGCCCAAGTTCAAGCCCAAGCCTACGCCCAGGCCTACGCCAATGAGGTCCAACAGGAAAACGTGCAAGCCCTGTCGGTGGCAGCTTTCACCCAGACGGACATCGATACGATGTTCGTGCAGATGGATCAACCGATGCAACTGGCGATGTTGTCGCAGCAAGAGATGAAGGAGACCGAGGGAGCGTTTTTGCCAGCATTTCTTGCAATTATATCTATTATTTCAGCAGCTCTTAATGCCTCAGCAGCAGGTATGCTTATCGCAGTGAATGTACCGAAGCTTTAATTTGATTTGAAAGGAGAGGCGGGCTTCTACATTGATTATGTAGAAGCCCGCCCTACATCTCACATCATGCCAATTCTTCTGCTCATATCATCGCCCTGAATTGAAAATAATATCAGGAAGGGAAGCAGCGCGATATGGATATTTATCCAGGAGGAGTGTTTGTGCTAGGTCTTGCGATTTATGTCGAAGGAAGCCGTATTCTATCAAGCAAGAAAAACTTGGTTCGCTCCGGAATGCTGGTTTGCTGTGCTGTGTTGTTGGCCACGTCTGTGCAGGCTGAGGATGCCGCCAGGGAGTCAGCCACCGAAGGGGTATTGCTGGCGACCTACTCCGCTCACGGTCGCATTCCCGTCAAGAGCTGGAAGACACTGCGCGATGCGCGCATCGTCAAGCAGAATCTGGACTATTCCTGTGGCGCAGCGTCTCTGGCGACTTTGCTCGACAGCTACTATGGCCAGAACATCACCGAAGAGGCTTTGCTCAAAGCCATGGACAAGGGAGAAGGGCGGGCCAGTTTCGAGGACATGGCGCGTGTCTTGCCGCAGTTTGGTTTTCGGGCGCAGGGTTTCGCCGCGAGCTGGGAACAGCTTGAGCGCCTGAAGATGCCGGTCGTGGTCTATGTGAAGCACCGCAGGGATGATCATTTCTCGGTGTTGCGCGGCGTCAGCGGCGACACGGTATGGCTGGCTGACTCCAGCGTGGGCAATCGCACTTACAGCCGTGAACAGTTTCTGGCTATGTGGCAGACACGCAACGATACCGATGACGGTCTGGCGGGCAAGTTGCTGGCGGTATTGCCCGCCGATGTCGCCAAGGCGTCGGTCTCAGAGGGCTTCTTCACCAGAACGCCGCGCCGGCAAAGCGCCAACGCGACGGCTCAACTGGCGTTCCGGAGGCAGCCCTGATATTTTTGTAGGCGTTCGGTTTTTGCATGCCGTGATCAAGAGCCTTGGCATTCCTCGCCAGCGATTGCTTCGATGGCTTGATCGGCCACCTGAGCGCGTAGCGTCAGCGCGGCGCCGATGCCGGGAATGATGATATCAGGCGCGATTTCCAGCAGGGGAATCAGGACGAACGCGCGTTGCGTCATGCGTGGATGCGGCACCGTCAGCGTGTCGTCGCTGATCGTCAGCTCACCGTACAGCAGGATATCCAGATCGAGTGTGCGCGGCGCGTTCCGGTAAGGGCGCTGGCGTCCGTGCGCCTGTTCGATGTCTTGCAGCGCGGCCAGCAAGGCATGTGGCGTCAGCGCGGTGGCGAGCCGGGCCACGGCGTTGACATAATCATTGCCGCCGGCATCGACCGGCGCCGTGCGGTATAGGCG
>JBAPMF010000082.1:0-6386 GCA_049278475.1 Herbaspirillum sp.
CGGCATGACCGCGCGCTTCCATTGCGGCGCGACGATGCGCGAGTTCTTCAGCCGGGACGCGCAGATCGATCGTGCGGGAGGGGATGTCGATGTCGATCGTGTCGCCTTCTTCCACTAGGCCGATCGCGCCGCCTTCCGCCGCTTCTGGCGAAGCGTGGCCGATCACGAGGCCGGAGGAACCGCCGGAGAAACGGCCGTCGGTGAACAGCGCGCATGTCTTGCCGAGCCCCTTTGATTTGATATACGACGTTGGATACAGCATCTCCTGCATGCCCGGTCCGCCCTTCGGACCCTCATAGCGGACGATGACGACGCTGCCCGCCTGCACCTTGTCGCCGAGAATACCTTCCACCGCCGCATCCTGGCTCTCGAACACGCGCGCCGTGCCGGAAAACTTTAGGATGCTCTCATCCACGCCGGCGGTCTTCACGATGCAGCCCTTCTTTGCGATGTTTCCGTACAGGACCGCCAGACCACCGTCCTGCGAATACGCGTGTTCCCGGTCGCGAATGCAACCGGCGCTGCGGTCGAGATCGTTTTGCCCGTAACGTTCCATCTGCGAGAATGCCGTTTGCGACGGCACGCCGCCCGGCGCTGCGCGGAACAGTGTGTGGATGGCAGGATCGCTGCTGATGCGGATGTCGTACTTCTCGATTGCTGCGCCCAGTGTCTTGCTATGCACCGTCGGCAACGAAGTGTCGAGCAGGCCGGCACGCGCCAGTTCGCCAAGGATGGCGATGATGCCGCCGGCGCGATGCACATCCTCGATGTGAAACCTGTCCGTCATCGGCGCCACCTTGCACAGGCAGGGTACTTTGCGCGAGATACGGTCGATGTCGGTCATGGTGAACTCCACCTGCGCTTCATGTGCTGCGGCCAGCAGATGCAGCACGGTGTTGGTGGAGCCGCCCATCGAGACGTCCAGCGCCATGGCGTTTTCGAACGCCGCCCTGGTGGCGATGCTGCGCGGGAGAACGGCGTCATCGTCCTGCTCGTAATAGCGTTGTGCCAGTTCGACGATCAGCCGGCCCGCGCGCAGGAACAGATTTTTGCGATCGGCATGCGTGGCGACGATCGTGCCGTTCCCCGGTAACGCCAGGCCCAGGGCCTCGGTCAGACAGTTCATCGAATTTGCCGTAAACATACCGGAGCACGAACCGCAGGTGGGGCAGGCGGAGCGTTCTACTTCGGCTACCTCGGTATCCGGCACCCTGCTGTCGCCAGCCTTGATCATTGCGTCGACCAGATCCAGCTTGATCAGCTTTTTGTCGTTGTCGATGATCTTGACCACCTTGCCTGCTTCCATCGGCCCGCCGGACACGAACACTGTGGGGATGTTCAGCCGCATCGCCGCCATCAGCATGCCCGGCGTGATCTTGTCGCAGTTCGAGATGCATACCATCGCGTCGGCGCAGTGCGCGTTGACCATATATTCGACGGAGTCGGCAATCAAATCACGTGACGGCAGCGAATACAGCATGCCGCCGTGTCCCATCGCGATACCGTCGTCGATGGCGATTGTATTGAATTCCTTCGCCACACCGCCGGCCGCCTCGATCTCGCGCGCTACCAGTTGGCCCAGATCTTTCAGATGCACATGGCCCGGCACGAACTGCGTGAATGAATTGACCACGGCAATGATAGGTTTCTCGAAATCACCATCTTTCATGCCGGTGGCGCGCCACAGTGCGCGAGCGCCGGCCATGTTGCGGCCTTGAGTGGTGGTACGGGAACGATAAGCAGGCATATTGGGTGTTTCCTCAGAGTTACGAATGAAATAAGGGTACAAGAGTGCCGCGTATGCTGCACGTTGTCTAGTATATGTAACAACTGTGAAAGCTTGTTTTGCATGTCCTGTGATCTGAAACTATCCGGAATACAAAGGTCTAAAAATATAATGTTCGTCATCGGATATCGACATCATTGACTTGCTGCCAATGCAGCATCCTTTATTTTTTTACGGAAGCGCTATCATGAAAGCAATGCACAGGATCACAGTCATTTCCGTTACGGTGTGCGCACTGGCCGTGTTGAGCGGGTGCAGCAATATGTCGCGTCGCGACAAAAATACGGCCATCGGTGCCGGCATTGGTGCCGTAAGCGGCGCGATACTGACCGGCGGCAGCGGTATCGGAACGGCAGGCGGTGCCGCGGTTGGTGGCGTGATAGGCCATGAGATCGGCAAATAATGCGTGACGGGACAGTTCTGATTGCATGAACCAGCCATGGTTCACCACGACCGATTGTCTGGCTAGGGCATTGGTCGGGAAAGCTGCTACCGCGCGACGTCCGCTGTCGTGGTGAATTCACCGTCCACAGTATCTTTCAGCATGATCTTCCGGATCACGTCTTCTTCGCTGATGCCAGAATTCCCTGGCTTGTTCAGAAATCTGTTTTTCCGCCAGCGGCATGCACACGAAGCTCAGACCCGATATCGCTGGCAGCGCTGGTAACCAGCGCGACTTTATCTTTGAGTAGCATGAGCCGGCTGCTGAATGAAACATGCTGTTTCCTTGCGTTATTGCGCCAGTACAACGTCAGGTCTTGATATTGTGCAAAGCAGAGGAGGAACATTTTGTTCCCGTCGTTACGTTACGAGGAATGTGTAATGGCGCATGGCAAATCAATGATAAGGATGAGAATCGTTCTTGAAATTTATGTAGTGCATTGATTTAAAAAGAGTTAAATTTTCATCTGAAAGTCTGAAGATAGAAAATCAGCCTGGGGTTTTTTGTGGCACGCACTTTGCCATTGAGAGGTAGGGTAGGTTCTCAAATCGGGATTCAAGTCTCAAGCCAAGGAGAGTTAACATGAAACGCATACATAAACGTATCTCGGGTGTGACAGGTCTTCTTCTCATTTCACTGCTGTCCGGCTACGCCAGCGGCCAGGACACTGTCGTGGGCTCAGGCGATGCTATAGAGGGTTCTCCTACGGGTGTAACTCCTGTGACTCCGGCCACTCCGGCCACTCCGGCCACTCCGGCCACTCCGGTTGCGGGCGCAGGCTCTGTTACAGGCTCGATTACAACAGGATCGTTGCTGGCGCCGGTCCGGAATGTAGTGGGGACGGTGAGTCAGGCCGTCGCGCCGTTGAGCAACATGGTAACCACCGCCTTGGGCCAGTCGGCGGGCGCGATAACAGGGGGGGGACAGCCAGCCCAAACCCTGTTGACCACTGTGGGTAATACGGCGGGTAACACGGTGGGAAATGTGACAAATGCGGGAGGTCAGATCGTCGGTAATGTCCTCGGAACGACGGGCGCGCTCCTGCAAGGTAGCGGAACGCCGGCAACGGGCGGCACGGTCTCTCCGTTTGGCAACCTGGCCAGCCTTCTCGACCCCAACAGTCTTCTGTCGCCGATTACCGGTGTCCTCGGAGGTTTCGGCGCTTCAGGCGGCATATCAGGAGGCATATCCGGTTCTACGGGACTGCTGACGCCGGTAACGTCGCTGGTGGGTTCGGTGCTGGGTTCGCCCACTGGCGGTTTGCCCGGTACTCCCAGCACCACGGGACTGCTGACGCCGGTAACGTCGCTGGTGGGTTCGGTACTGGGTTCGCCCACTGGCGGTTTGCCCGGTACTCCCGGCACCACGGGACTGCTGACGCCGGTAACGACACTGGTGGGTTCGGTACTGGGCGGTTCGCCCACTGGCGGTCTGCCCGGTACTCCCGGCACCACGGGACTGCTGATGCCGGTAACGACACTGGTGGGTTCGGTACTGGGCGGTTCGCCTACTGGCGGTTTGCCCGGTACTCCCAGCACCACGGGACTGCTGACGCCGGTAACGTCGCTGGTGGGTTCGGTACTGGGTGGTTCGCCTACTGGCGGTTCGCCCGGTACTCCCGGCACCACGGCTACGGGTGGTCTTCTGGGCGGTTTGTTGAGGCCAATCAACCTTGGAGTTGGCGCGACAGCTGGCGTGATAGTAAAAACGGGACCGTGACCAGCGGCAACGCCTGGAGCAGTAAGTAAGGAAGCCGGTTTCATCCTGTCAAGCAGGATGTTTCGGAAGAGGTGAGCAGCAGACGACAACCGGGTAAACCGGTTGTCGTCATTTGGCGGGCATGCATGGCGTCATCTTCACCGTGTTGCTGCTGGTTATTCAACGTAGCTGACACGCCCTGAGCGGATGTATGGTTTCGATAGCTTCTTTCGCGTATCTGCAACAAAATTAATCAAATAACATTTGATTATTGTATAGAATTTATTAGACTAATTTATAGAAATATAGACGATTTAGCGCCCAAAATTGAATGGGACTAGTGCGATGTCGTCGCTTGCATATCACACCGGAAAATCAGCTGGTTGAAAAGGAAATGCACATGCAAAGGTCTATCTGTGGGACTAGTGCGATCACGGTACTTTGTGTATCGCTTCATGTGCTGCTGTTTCCCAGCACTAGCGCAGCGGATGTGCGTAGTCCCGGCGCAGGCAATCCTTTCGACAGTCTCCCCAAGCTGACGCCTGCTCCGGCGCAAACTGTCGGCGGCATCCAGATCCAGAAGCAAGACCCGGATGCCGCGCTGCGGCATCTGCTGGCGTTGCGCATCGTTCCTTCGGATTTCCAAATTCTCGGTGTCAAGACGCTGGATTTTAATACTGTTGCCGCGCGGTTTGCCGGCATGACGCATCGGGAAGTGAGCGTTGCCGAGCTGCTGCAGGCCGCCAATGAGGTGACGCAGATGTATAAAGACAAAGGTTATCCGCTGTCGTTCGCCTTTGTCCCGGCGCAGACTTTCCAGAATAACGTTGTAGTGATCAATGTCGTTGAAGGTTATGTCGGCACAGTCAGCATCGAGGGTGACCCGGGCGCCTCGGTGCAGCGTTTGCGCGATATTGCCGGGCCGCTCAAGAACGATCGTCCGCTGAGCCAGGCGATGTTTGAGCGCATTGTCGGCGTATTGAGTCAGCAGCCTGGGGTGCGTATCAACGCGATGGTCAAACCGCCGACCACGACCGATGGCGCGGCGGAAATGGTTCTGCAGGTCCAGCGCAAAGCGTTGACCCTGGGAGTCGCCTTGGACAATGCAGTCTCAGCCTCCGATGTGCGCGGCATCTTCAGCGTGACTGAAAGTGGCTTGACGCCGTTCGGCGAACAGATAACTGTCAGTACGCTCGCGCCGGGCGGTTCTTTGCACGAGCAGTTTTACGGATTCACCTACATGCAGCCGATAGGCAGGCAGGGCATGCTGTTCCAGCTCAGCGCGTCGGATTACAGCAGCAAGCCGGAAAACCAGAGCCTGACGGCGCTGCAGTTCTATCCGCGCTATCAGAGCGAAACCTGGCGTGTCGGCGCCAATCTAGCTTATCCGCTGATGCTGGACAACCGTACTAATCTCACCCTCACAGGTGGCGTCTATGGGGTGGAAAATATGGAACGTTACACACGCTCCGTGCCGGCAGCAATACCGCTTGTCGAACTAGGCTCCAATATTCGCGCATTGAGTCTGGAACTGGCCTGGACCAGGATGACGGAAAAACACGGCACGCAATTGTCCGCCGGCATCTATCGAGGTGTGGATACGGCAGGGGCCAGCCTGACCAACAGCCAGATCGATCTCGACTTCACACGCTTTAAAACTGCATTCATGCAGGCTTTCCAGTTACCGGCAGGGTTCGGCCTCGTCTTCAGCGGCAGCGGGCAGTATAGCGATAGTATCCTGCCTTCATCGGAGCAGATCGGGTTTGGCTTCAAGCTGTTCGGTCTGGCTTATCCGGCAGGCGAAATTGCGGGAGATCAGGGCTGGGGACTGGCGCTGGAACTGAATCGCGCGATTCCTTTCGAAGCCGCCTGGCTCAAGCAGATTCAACCTTATGTGATGACGGATGCTTCCCGGGTGTATGCCAATGCGCAGACGCTTGCCCATGACAGGATCGCCTCTGTCGGAGCCGGCGTGCGGTTTTCCGGTCAACGTTACTACTCTTTCGATCTGTCGCTGGCAAAGCCGGTCGGTCAAACGCCGCTCAATGCCGACGGCAGGCCGCTTCGCCTGAATCTGTCCTACACCTATCAACTCGACTAGGCAGGATATACAGAATTTCACCCATCACCATTTATGGAGATAGCCATGAAAAACCAATTGATTCGATTTTTGCAAGACGAAGAAGGCTCCACCGCCATCGAGTATGGTTTGATCGCCGGTCTGATCGCTGTCGGCATCGTCGCTGCTCTGAAGAGTGTCGGTAGCGGACTGCAGGCGCTGTTCGCCAGGGTCGTGACTGCCCTGACCGGGGCTGCCTCGTAAGGAGAGAGCGATATCGGGCGCTTGCATTGCTGACATATCGTGTAATGCAGAGTTTCATTCACCACCACTATGGAGATAGCCATGAAAAACCAGTTGATTCGATTGTTGCAAGACGAAAAAGGCTCCACCGCCATCGA
>JBAPMF010000083.1:0-10786 GCA_049278475.1 Herbaspirillum sp.
CAGCGCCAGGGTGAAGGCGATCGGTTGCGCGCCCATGGCAGCGAGATCCGACAGGTTGACCGCCAGGCATTGCTGTCCCAGCACATAGGGATCGGCATGCGGAAAAAAATGGTGGCCTTCGACCAGCATGTCGGTCGACACGGCCAATTGCATGCCCGGGGCAGGCGCAAGCAGCGCGCAGTCGTCGCCGGTGCCGAGCGCGGCGCGGCTGTTTGGCGCGGGCGGATGGGTGAAATAACGGGAAATGAGTTCAAATTCGGAGAGCATGGACGTGATTGTAGCGAATATCCCATCGGATTCTGCTGACAGAGCCGCATCAGTATTGGCTTGCGCAATGCTGCATTGCAGCATGGAAGAGTTGCTCCGTGCTATCAGCGTGTGCCGGCCTCTGCTAGAATCACAAGCCTTCGACAAGCCTAAAAAAGAGAGCGTAGAGTATGGATTCGATGAACAGCAAGAAAGAAGAAATACGTCAGCAACTGCGTCAGGCAGCGCTGGAATACCATGAATTTCCAGCGCCGGGCAAGATCAGCGTCACGCCTACCAAACTATTGACCAATCAGCGTGACCTGTCTCTGGCCTACTCTCCGGGCGTTGCCGCGGCCTGCGAAGAAATCGTCGCCGATCCCGCCAACGCGTTCAAATACACCGCACGCGGCAATCTGGTCGCCGTCATCAGTAACGGCACCGCCGTGCTCGGTCTGGGCAATATCGGTCCGCTGGCGTCCAAGCCGGTGATGGAAGGCAAGGGCGTGCTGTTCAAGAAATTCGCCGGCATCGATGTCTTTGACATCGAAATCAACGAAACCGACCCGGATAAGCTGTGCGACATCATTGCCGCGCTGGAGCCGACTTTCGGCGGCATCAATCTGGAAGATATCAAGGCGCCCGAGTGCTTCTACATCGAGCGCAAACTGCGTGATCGCATGAAGATTCCCGTTTTCCATGACGACCAGCACGGCACCGCCATCATCGTCGGCTCCGCGATCCTGAATGGTCTGAAGGTCGTTGGCAAGGATATCAGGGAAGTCAAACTGGTGGTGTCCGGCGCGGGCGCGGCAGCGCTGGCCTGCCTGGACCTGATTGTCGACCTCGGCTTCCCGATCCAGAATATTTACGTCACCGACCTGGCCGGTGTGGTCTACAAAGGCCGCACCGAACTGATGGATCCGGACAAGGAACGTTTCGCGCGCGAAACCGATGCGCGTACCCTGGCTGATGTGATCCCCGACGCCGACATTTTTCTTGGTGTGTCCGCCGGCGGTGTGCTGAAGCAGGATATGGTCAAGAAGATGGCGCCGCGTCCGCTGGTGCTGGCATTGGCCAATCCGACACCGGAAATTCTGCCGGAAGACGTCAAGGCAGTGCGTGACGACGCTATCATCGCCACCGGCCGTTCCGACTACCCGAACCAGGTCAATAACGTTCTCTGCTTTCCGTACATCTTCCGCGGCGCGCTGGATTCCGGCGCCACCACGATCACGCGTGAGATGGAGATTGCCGCAGTACACGCTATTGCCGAACTGGCGCAGGCCGAGCAATCCGATGTCGTTGCGGCGACCTATGGCGTGCCGAATCTGTCCTTCGGTCCGGAATACATCATTCCCAAGCCCTTCGATCCGCGGCTGATGACCAGGATCGCCACAGCCGTGGCGCGCGCTGCCGAAACTTCCGGCGTGGCAGCTCGTCCGATCGAAGACATGGGCGCCTACGCCGACAAGCTGGAGCAATGCGTCTATCACAGCGGCACCTTCATGCGTCCGGTCTTTCAGGCTGCAAAGAAAGCGCCGGACTCCAGAAAACGCATCGCCTACGCTGAAGGCGAAGAAGAACGTGTGCTGCGCGCCGTGCAGGTCGTGGTCGACGAAGGTCTGGCCCGGCCGATCCTGATCGGACGTCCGGAAGTGCTCGAACAACGCATCAAGAAATTCTGCCTGCGTTTGCGTCCGGGCGCTGATTTTGAAGTCATCAACCCGAACTTCGACAGCCGTTATCGCGACTACTGGCAGACTTTCTTGGCGATGACCAAGCGCAAGGGCGTCACCGAGCAGTACGCCAGGCTGGAAATGCGCCGTCGTCATACCCTGATCGGCGCCATGGCGATCTACAAGGGTGATGCCGACGGCATGATCTGCGGCACCTACGGCACCACCCAGTTGCATGTGCATTATATCGATCAGGTACTGGGCAAGCGCGCAGGCGTGAATGTGTATGCCGCGATGAATTGCGTGATCCTGCCGAATCGTCAGCTGGCGCTGGTCGACACGCACGTCAACGAAAACCCGACTGCCGCGGAACTGGCCGAAATCACCATTCTGGCGGCGGAAGAAATGCGCCGTTTTGGTCTGCATCCGCGCGCCGCGCTGCTGTCGCACTCGAACTTCGGCTCCAGTAACAGCGAATCGGCCTGCAAAATGCGCGCCGCGCTGGCATTGATACAGCAACAGGCCCCTGACCTGGAAGTCGATGGTGAAATGCACGGTGACACGGCGCTCGATGCGGAACTGCTGGCGCAGGTCATGCCGGATTCGCCGCTCAAAGGTGCTGCCAACCTGCTGGTGATGCCGAACATCGACGCTGCCAATATCGTCTACAACCTGTTGAAGACAGCGTCCGGCAATGGCGTGGCCATCGGTCCTATCCTGCTGGGCTGCGCTAGACCGGTGCATGTTCTGACGCCATCGGCAACAGTGCGCCGTATCGTCAACATGACTGCCTTGTGCGTCACGGATGCCTTGTCGGAGCGTTGACCGCCAGGCGCATTGGAGGCTAGGCGGTCCATGGATGCGCTTGCGCTTAGAGCGGCGTTTTGTCAGCCGCTCTTACTTCGGCAACACCCGCGCCAGCCAATGCCCGATGTCTTCGATTTCTTCCGGGCAGAGCGTATGCTGCATCGGATAGGCATGCCATTCGATCTGATAATCCAGTGCGTTCAACATATCGCGCGACCGTTCTGCGTGTGCAAGGCCGACCACTGTATCCTGGCGTCCGTGCGCCATGAAAATCGGCGTCGCCTGATTCGCATTATTGGCTTCCGCGGCGATGGCGCCGGCCAGCGGCAGATAACCGGACAGGCACATCAGGCCAGCCAGCCGTTCGGAATGGCGCAGGCCGGTTTGCAGCGTCATGGCGCAGCCCTGCGAAAAGCCGGCTAGGACGATGCGATCGGCCGGGATGCCGCGCGTTTTTTCCCTGGCGATCAGTGCTTCGACCAATGTCTGCGAAGTGCGCAGCCCGGATTCATCTTCGCGGCGCGCCAGATCGGTGGAAAAGATGTCGTACCAGGCGTGCATGACACGACCGCCGTTGATCGTCACCGGCATGGCTGGCGCGGTCGGGAACAGAAAGCGGATCGGCCGGCAGCCGGACAGATCGAGTTCGCGCATCACCGGTACGAAGTCATTGCCGTCGGCGCCGAGTCCATGCAACCAGATGACGGCGGCAGTGGGATGGAGCGCGGAGTCGATTTCAATGGTTTGCAGTGGAGCGTTTGGCGAGAACATAGGTGTTTTCTTCGATTTGAGACGGCGCGGCCGGTGGCAAGATGCGGGTTTGCAGTGGTGAGCGGAAAGCGTCATGATACGACAATACTATGGAGAATCGTGATGAAAAAAATACTGGCCTTGTCATTGACCCTGGCAAGCCTGGCTATGCCGTTCTCATCCGGTGCGGCGCTGCCCGAAGGCCGCCTGTTTCAGCCCCATGGTGAAAACTTGATCATTCAGCCGCCTGCCGGCTGGCGGCTGGCGGCTATGAATGGGGATCCGAATGGCGACTATATTGTCGAGTTTATGCCGTTTAACGAGAACCATGAGAACTGGCGCGAAGGTTATATGTCGGTGCAGCGCAGTGCGGCGCAGCTCAACGTCGGCGCGCGTGCATCGACCCAGCTCGTTCAGCGTGTGCTGCAAGGGGCGCAACGCGACTGCGCGGGTCACTTTACGGCGATGAAGCAAAAAGACAGCGTGACCAATGGCGCCCACGGCTCGGTCAGCGGCGGCTTTTGCGATCGATGGGGCGGTGCGCCATTTGGGGAAGGTAGCCTCATCGCCGTCATCGAGGGAACGAAAAACCTGTTCCTGGTGCAGTTCGGTTGGCGGCCGGCCACCGAAAACGAGCTGAAGGAATACACCCTGCGCATTACGCCGCAAAAGCTGCAACAGTATCTGGATCTGTTGAACCACGCTATGCTGTGCGGCGGGCAGAATCAATTGATTTGTCCCCGGTAGAATCTGTTCTCTCAAGAGTCAGTACCCCGTGACCCGCCGATACAACAAGACGCCGCGAGGAACCGACCATGCCGTCTGAAATACTACCGTGGGCCACGCTGGCCGATGACTACCGGGAGACCATTCTGCTCGGGAACGGAGCCAGCATTTCTGTCGATCGCCGCTTCTCCTATAGCTCTCTATTTGAACATGCCAAAAAGAATGGCCTGCTGACGCCCGACGTGAAACAGCTTTTTGACTCCTTTGGTACGTCGGATTTTGAGTTGATCCTGCGGATTGTTTGGCAAGCATCGAACGTCAACGAGTTGTTGAACATCGCCGACGAGCGGACGCGCGAGGCTTACCACCACGTGCGAGACTGCTTGATCCAGACCGTCCGTCAGATACACCCAGAGTACGCTGCGGTCAGCGAGCATTTGCCCCGGATCTACAAGTTCCTCAAGTCCTTCAATACGGTCGTATCGCTGAACTACGATCTGCTGTTGTACTGGTCGATGATGTACGGGAACGACATCGATGGCGGTCATGCCTTGAAAGACTGCTTCAACAGTGGCCGGTTCGATGACGACTGGCAGAGGTTCAGGAAACCTATGAAGCCGCAGCAGTCAACAACGCTGGTCTTTTATCCGCACGGGAGTCTTATTTTGTGCCGTGACCGTATCGAACAGGAGTCGAAAATCCACAGCCGTGGTGATAGCCTGCTTCGGGCCATTCTGGACAAATGGAAAAATGGGGAAGTCGTCCCGCTCTTTGTCAGCGAGGGTACGAAGGAACAGAAAGTGGCCTCCATCCAAAGCAGCTACTACCTATCGACCGTGTACAGAGAAGTCTTACCTTCTCAGCGTGAGTCGCTAGTGATTTACGGTTGGGATTTTGGTGAACATGACCTTCATCTTCTACAGCGGATGAAAAGGCAGGGCATCTGCCGTGTTGCTGTTTCAGTGCTGAACTGCGATCAGGATTACTGCGACCGGACCAGTCAAATCGTATGTAAGGAACTTGAGTTGGCGACGCAGCAGGTTAAGTTTTTCGATTGCGAAAGCCCTGGCTGCTGGAACCATGCCGAACTGGAGGCATGACACCGGCAGCGCGATCGGAGGTGGAAACCAGGCCGATCAGCAAGCGCAGGGATCAGTTCTCCCGCTCATCGGCTTGATCTTCTCCTGCTGCGGCAGTATGGGATTGCTCCTGCAACTGCTTGAGGATCTGGAAAATTTCGCGATACGCCCTGGGCGGTCTGTTTTCGGTCTGTTCCTTGCGGGCGTTGCGGATCAGGGCGCGCAGGCGTTGCGCATCCAGATCGGGATGCCGGGACAGCAGGTCGGTCAGGGCCTGGTCATCTTTCAATAATTTTTCACGGCGGCGTTCCAGAGCGTGCATCGCCGCGGTATCCGCCTTGGACAGACCACGCCAGCTATCGAGGGCTTTCCGGATGGCGGCGATGTCGTTCTCTTCCAGCGCGCGCATTTTTTTGCCGATATATTGCAACTGGCGGCGCCGGCCTTCGTGATCCCTGATCTGCCGGCAGGTCAGGATGGCGTCGCGCACATCTTCCGGCATTGGCACGCGCTCGATGCGGTCGCGCGGCGCGGCAACTAGTTCTTCACCCAGTTTCTGCAGCGCAGTCATTTCACGTTTCAGCTGGGACTTGGAGGGGCGTTCGTATTCCTGCTCGAATTCCCTGGACTGGAAGCCGCAGGATCCGCGATTGGGATTTGGCATGATGCAGATAAATAAGCTAAACGGCTGCTATGATACCTGCTTTATCCGCATTTCGAAGAAATCATGAGCGATACCGTATTTACCCATAGCCAAGACCAATTGAAGCAGCTGGCGCAGGATGTATTGCGTTATGCCAGAGAAAAGGGCGCCTCCGATGCGGCGGTCGATATCAGTGAGGGTAAGGGACTGTCGGTAGCGGTGCGCAAGGGCAAGGTCGAGACCATCGAGCAAAATATGGATAAAGGGGTCGGCGTGACCGTGTATATGGGTAACGGTCGCAATGTCCGGTGCGGCCATGCCAGTACGTCGGATTTTTCGCAGCAGGCGCTCAGGCAAACCGTGGCAGCGGCTTACGACATCGCGCGCTTCACCGCGATCGATGATTGCGCCGGCCTGCCCGATGCGGAAAATCTGGAGATGCATGTGCGCGATTTCAAGCTGTACGTGCCGTGGCTGATCACGACGAAAGAAGCGCTGGCGCTGGCGCAGCGTTGCGAAGCCGCCGCTTTCGCGGTCGACAGGCGCATCACCAACAGTGAAGGCGCCAGCGTTCACGCCCAGCAATCGCATTTCGTCACCGCCAATTCGCGCGGTTTCATCGGCGGTTATCCTTTTTCGCGCCATACTATTTCGGTTGCGCCGATTGCCGGTCAGGGCGCCAACATGCAGCGCGATGACTGGTATTCGTCCATGCGCGACCCCGATAAACTGGCCAGACCAGAAGCCATCGGCCGTTATGCCGCCGAACGCGCGCTGGCGCGTCTGCATGCACGCAAGCTGTCGACGCGGAAGTGCCCGGTGCTGTTCGAGGCACCGCTGGCGGTCGGCCTGCTGGGGACTTTCGTGCAGGCTGTATCGGGCGGCGCGCTCTATCGCAAATCGACTTTTTTGCTCGATTCGCTGCACAAACAAGTATTCCCGGAGCATATCCGGATTCTCGAAGATCCGTATGTCATCGGTGGCATCGGTTCAGCGCCCTTCGATAATGAAGGCGTGAAGACGCAGCGCCGCGAGGTCGTCAGCGGTGGCGTGGTGCAAGGCTATTTCCTGTCGACGTATTCGGCGCGCAAACTGGGCATGCAGACAACCGGCAATGCAGGCGGTTCGCATAATCTGTCGATCAGCTCGTCGCTGACTGCGGCTGCGGACACGTTCGAGGGAATGCTGAAAAAACTCGATACCGGCCTGCTGGTGACGGAACTCATGGGGCAGGGCGTGAACTACGTGACCGGCGACTATTCACGCGGCGCATCGGGTTACTGGGTGGAGCAGGGGGTGATCCAGTATCCGGTCGAAGAAATCACTATCGCCGGCAACATGAAGGACATGCTGTGCCGGATCGTTGCCATCGGTAATGACACGCTGATGCGTGGCGCCAAGGAAACCGGTTCCATCCTGATCGAGAGCATGACGGTCGCGGGTGATTGATGTGGCTTCGGCCGGCGGCTTGCACAGAGAAGCGTGTCTTGTATCTGATTTGATATCCGGATCGTAAATATGTTGTATCGCCATCGAGTCGGCCCAGGCCATCCAGGATACCAATGATGATAGTGACGACACCATCAAAGTCGATGGAAACGTCCGTAATGCCGTCGTGGTCGATAATACGCATACGGTTCAGGTCAATGTTCTGCCGGGCAATTTCGCTACCATTCGGGGGCGTCGTTTCCAGTTGCAGCAATTTCATTTTCATGCACCCTCCGAGCATACGCTGAATGGTGTGCGTTACCCACTGGAGGCGCATTTTGTCTATCAGGCAAAAGATGGCAGGCTGGCGGTGCTGGGCGTGATGTTCCGCGAAGGCGAAGCTAATCCGGCTTTCACAGAGATCATGCAGCGCGTGGTGCCGCATGGCAAGGCCGAACCGATCGCCAGCTTCGACATAAGCCGTTTGCTGCCGAGCGACAAGAGCTACTATCATTACCTCGGGTCGCTGACCACGCCGCCGCTGAGTCAAAACCTCGAGTGGTACGTCCTGCCGCAGCCGCTGACCTTGTCGGCCATGCAGATCGCCGATTTCCATCGCTACTACATGCGTAACAATCGTGATCTGCAGCCCCGGAATAATCGCGAACTTCTGTATTTTGCCGACAAATGAACTGTGTCTGATTCCAGACCGGCTCCTCAGAACTGTTGGCGATTTAATCCGGTTCTCCTGCGCAGGAGAACCGGATTTTTCATGGACGCGCCGGATCAGAATTCATTTTGCAGCTTCTTGTAGGCCTGCACCAGTTCGTTATTGGTGCGGGCGACGCTTTCGGAAAATTCCGATGTCTGTGCGCACACACGCGGCAGCGCTGCGAGATTGGTTTGCGGTCCGATGCGCAATGTTGACGGCACGTGAAAGTCGGGCGGCAGATTGCAGCCGTCCACCACGGCGTTGTAACGCACTACGCAACCGTCGCCGATGACGCAGTTGAACAGCACGCTGTTGAAGCCGATGAAGGCGTCGTGTCCGACTGTGCAGGGGCCGTGGACGATGGCGCGGTGAGCGATCGAGGTACGCTCACCAATGGTCACGGCGCCGCCGGACTTGGAATGGATCACGACACCATCCTGAATGTTGGAATGGGCGTGGATGATGATGGGAGCCATCCCGCCATTCGCATCGATTTCATCGGCGCGGATGACAGCGTAGGGGCCGATGAAGACATTTTCATGCACGATGATTTTGCCGCACAGAATGGCTGTCTGGTCGACATAGGCGGATTCGTGTACCTGGGGAAAATCTCCGGAAGGATTGCGTCTCAGCATAAGTTGCGATCTCCTTGAACAGATAGGGTGGTGATACCCTGTCCGGCACATCTGCCGGTCAGGATGGATTAGAGCCGCTAATACAACGCCGATGGCTGCGTTGCCTTCGTACTGTCTTCGTCGGCGCGCCTTACTATCGGCGTTTAGCTGCGTCGTCTGATGATGGCGGGCGCAGTCAGTCGCGGCAGGGATGCTGTCAATTGCGCGAAATCGGCGGCGGGCAGCCGTACCTGCAGCCGCGCCAGCGTGTCGTGGCTGCTGCCGAGCAGGGCGTACTGCTTTTGCCGCAGCCAGTGGCGCAGATGAGATTCATCGGCATAGGCGATGGCGATTTCCACTTCGGCGTAGGCGATGCATGCGATGCGCCGCGCCTGTTTCAACGCCGCCGCTATGGCATCGGTGTAGGCGCGCGCCAGTCCGCCCGCTCCCAGTTTGATGCCGCCGTAGTAGCGTAGCGTCGCCGCCAGTACGCCGTCCAGTTCGTGATGGCGCAAGACTTCCAGCATCGGACGTCCAGCCGTGCCGGAGGGTTCGCCGTCGTCCGACATACCGGACTGGCCGCCGGCCATCAAAGCCCAGCACAGGTGCGAAGCCGTGCTGTGTCGCGCGCGCAGGCGTTTCAGTTCGGACTGTGCGGCATCGCGGCTGTCAACTGGCATGACGATGCCGATGAAGCGGCTTTTACGGACTTCGGTTTCGACCTCGACGGTGGTGGCAATGGTATAACAAGTCGACAAAATACTTTTAGACCGGCTGCGAGCCTCGCAAGAGGTCGGGAATGCGCTCGACCAAAGCAGGTTCCATGTGCATCTTCTGCAAGCACGATACCAAGTAAGCCTGATCGCTGACCAGTTCGATAGCCTTCATGTACGCGGTGTCAATACTTTGGCCATATGCCCGGCGAGCCTTTGCCCACGCCTTTTCCGGCACGGCACCCCAATACTCGATCAGCATTGCCAGGTCGATGGCGTCGCGGCTGGCAACGGACACATCGCCACATCGGTCTGCATTGGCAAGTAGCTTTTCAGCGTACATATCCTCGCGCGACAGCGTTGGCACACCGAAAACCGGATCCATAGTGCCAGTGATGTCGATTCGTCCCTCGTTGATGATCTCGAACCTGATTGGTGTATCGTCCACTCGCACGAAGGTTCGTATACCGTAGCGGTCCGCACGTACGTCGCGTGCCAGATCTACAGGCTGTGTAAGGATGTCGCCAAGCGACACACTGGTGATCGTATTGCGTAAGGCTCGGTAGCCATCTATTGAACTGCACAGGAAATCAACGTCGAGCGACTCTCTGTACTCACTCAGGGACAGCACGATGGCCGTTCCGCCACCGAAATAACAACCGGACCGGGCAAGAAAAGCTGCGTTGAGGGAGGCGAGAAACTTGGCGATGCGCTGGTGATGAGGACGGTCAAACATGCAAGATGCCATGGCCATATTCACGCGTCAGCCGATCAACTACAGCACGCTCATGGGGAGGCATGGCAATTTCATCAACAAAACGCCAGTTCCGCTCGTAGAGGTCAAACGCTTCCTCAGCGGTGATCGTATCATGGGGATTACGGTTCCATGCGATCAGCCGGAGCTGGGGGAACTCTCCAATGACAAAGGTGTTGGCTGCGGTTTTCATGAATCCATTATGCCTCATGTACATGGCGTTTTCAAACAACGCGTCAGGGCATGGATCAAATCCTATAACGCCTGCATGGCGATTTTATTTGGCTGGCAGTTGCCTTGGTCACCGGATGTGGATTTTTTAGCCACCGTTTTATGAATTAGCATTCCACCACATTGACCGCAAGGCCGCCAAGCGATGTTTCCTTGTACGTCGACTTCATGTCTTCACCAGTCTGCATCATGGTCTTGATGACCGTGTCGAGCGAGACATAGTGGCTGCCATCGCCGCGCAGCGCCATGCGTGCCGCGTTGATCGCCTTGACCGCGCCCATCGCGTTGCGTTCGATGCAGGGAATC
The DNA here is from genome assembly GCA_049278475.1 of Herbaspirillum sp. Lineage (GTDB taxonomy): Bacteria > Pseudomonadota > Gammaproteobacteria > Burkholderiales > Burkholderiaceae_D > Herbaspirillum. Next base: position 10,689 of record JBAPMF010000083.1, read on the forward strand.
TGCACCATGCCGCCGACCGGGTCGCAGGTAAGGCCCAGGTTGTGTTCCATGCCGATCTCGGCCGCGTTCTCGACCTGCGCCGGGGTGCCGCCCATTAC
>JBAPMF010000084.1:0-15739 GCA_049278475.1 Herbaspirillum sp.
CGCAACAGCGGCGCGACCCAGCCAGTCAGCTTGAAACCAAAGCTGATGACTTGCGCCGGCTGCATCAGCGTGCGCGCCAGCACCGGCGTTGACAAATGCTGTGCGGCCAGCGTCAGCAGCTGCGTCGTCAGTTCGCGCAAGCCATCATCGAGCAGCTTCAGCGCCGTGCGCGTGGTCAGCACCATCGCCGTATCGAGCACGTCCTGGCTGGTGCTGCCCCAATGTACATGGATGGCCGATTCTTGGCTGTGGAGCGCGACTGCCCTGGTCAATTCCTTGACCAGGGGAATCGCCAGCGTGCCGGCATGGCGACCGGCCTGGATCATGGTGGCAATATCGTAAAGCTGGACGTTGCAGACATTGGCGATGGCATGCGCAGCGGCTTCGGGGATGACGCCCTCGGCGGCTTCGGCATGGGCCAGCGCCGCTTCGAAATCGAACATCGCCTGCACGATGGCGGCATCATCGAAGACCTCGATCATCTCCGGCGTACTCAAAAAACTGTCGAATAGAGGAAAGCTCACTGGAATTCCATCGCGCAAAAATCTAACCGGACTGTTCAGACGTAATCAAAAAATACCGTTTCCTGCGCGCCCTGCATATGAATGTCCCACAAATAGGAACCGTCCGCCTGCTTGCGCGCGATCAGCGTGTCACGACGTTGCTGCGGCACCTGTCCGAAAATCGCCGACTGCGCCAGCCCGGCATCGTCTTCCAGGAAGATGGCCGTGAACTGGTGTTTGATCAGCCCGCGCGCGAACACGGTGACATAAGCCACCGGTTTGCCGGCGGTTGCCGCCTGCGGCATGCTGATCTGCAAATTGAAACCGCCTTCGTCATTGCTCGGCACGCGGCGGTAACCGGGAATGGCATGCGCGGTTTCGAACGACACGCTGTCGGGCATCCAGGTTTCTATCCAGGCATCATCGATGGCGATGCCGTCGCCATCGAAAATGGCACCCTTGACAACAATCGTCGCGGCGCTGCTCTCGACCTTGGCAGTCAGGTCCACTGCCCAGTTCCATGCTTCGTGCGGGAATGGGCCAATGGTTTGCGATGTGGTGATTTTATTGGCCATGTCGTCTCCTGAATCTTAGATTCCCATAGAGGGGGTAGCGTTACGCCCGCGCAGAACGATATCGAATTCGTAGCCGAGCATCTTGTCATCGACAGTCTTTTCCAGGCTGAAGCGGGAAATCAGGCGCTGGCGTGCGGCAACATCAGGGATGCTCTGAAAGATAGGATCGTAGTCGAACAGCGGATCACCGGGAAAATACATCTGCGTCACCAGGCGTTGTGCATAGACGTTGCCGAACAGCGAGAAGTGGATGTGCGCAGGACGCCATGCCTTGTAGTGATTATCCCATGGATAAGGTCCCGGCTTGATCGTGACGAAACGGTAACGACCGTCATCATCGGTGAGCATTTTACCGAAGCCGGAAAAGTTGGGGTCGAGCGGTGCATCATGCTGGTCGCGTTTATGCCAATAGCGGCCGGCTGCGTTGCATTGCCAGACTTCCAGCAGCGAATTATGCACTGGTTTGCCATCTTCGTCGAACACGCGGCCGGTGACCACGATTTTTTCACCGAGCGGCTCGCTCCTGCCTTGTGCCGTCATGTCCATATCATGCGGCAGAATCAGCCTGGGCGAGGCGAACAGATTGGTGGTGGTGGCTGCCTGCGCCTTGATGCGTAATGGCGCCTGCGTCGGTCCGCGCTTGACGGTGGATCGGTAGGGAGGATAAATCAGTTCCGGATAAACGCCGGAGTCGACGACGTCGAAGTACATGGTGTCTCCTTCAAGATGGATAGTAAAAGCAGCATCACATTGCAGCAAAGATGTGCGAATTATTTTATTCTGCGGCGATATTAAGCAGGCAAGGCAGCTGTCACAAGAGTATGGATGGAAGATTTATCCGGTATTCGCTCTATTCGGGCGATAATCGCGCAAATAACAGGATTTAGAATACTATCGCTTTTCCGGCAACGCCATCAGAAAAGTCGCCACATCCGGATAGCGCAGGCGCACGCCGAGTTCACAGCACAGACGGTCGTTGCGCAGGCGGCGCGACTCCGCCATGAAGGACAGCATCATCGGGGATACCTGCTGCTGCAGTTCGTGACGCGGCAGGCGCAGCAGCAATGGCAAGCCGAAACGCCTGGCGACGGCGTCGAAGTAGTCGCCCATTTTCATCTTAGACTCATCAACAGCGTGGTACACGCGTAATGGCCGTGCGCGGTAGATCGCCCGCGCGACAATCATGGCCAGATCGTCGGCATGGATATGATTGGTATAGACATCGTCCTCGGCGCGCAAGGCCGGCGTCCCTTTTTGCAAGCGCTCCAGCGGCAGACGGTCGCGCGCGTAAATGCCCGGCACGCGCAAAATTGCCAGGCGGCTACCGGAACGCCGCGCCCAGGCGCGCAAAACAGTTTCCGCATCCACGCGGCGCTGCGCGCGCGGGCTGGCCGGTCTAGTGGCGCGCGTTTCATCGAAGCGGGCGCCGTCGCAATCACCATAGACACCGGTGGTGCTGATGTAAACGAGATTGGCGCGGTCGGGTAAAATGGCGGCCAGATTGCGGGTGCGCTGGTCTTTGTCGCCGAAAGATTGCGGCGGAGCAAGATGCACGATGACCCGCGCCAATCGCGCCAGCCGGCCTAGCGTAGCGGGTTGATCGAGATCGGCGACCAGTGGAATCCCACCGGCTGCGCGCAATTCCGCGCAGCGCGCCGGGTTGCTGGTGACGACGAATACGCGGAAGCGCGCGCACAGCAGCGGCAGCAGGCGCATGCCGATGTTGCCGCAACCCAGCATCAAGAGACGCAGCCGGCCGATTTGTTTTACTTTATTATTCATGGTCAGGATTGTATGAGTTTTCAAGTTACCGTTCAGCCCGGCGGTCATCAATTTACCTGTGCTGAAGGCGAAACTATTCTCGCCGCTGCAATCCGCGCCGGCGTCAGTCTGCCGTATGGCTGCAGGAATGGCGCATGCGGTTCGTGCAAAGGCAGGCTGCTCGAAGGCGGCGTCAGCCACGATCCGCATCAAGAACGTGTTTTGTCGGCACACGATGAAAGTTTGGGTTTTTCGCTGCTCTGCTGCGCCAGACCGCATTCGGATGTGGTGATCGAAGCGCGTGAAGTCATCGGCGCCGGCGATTTTCCGGTCAAAAAAGTACCGGTGCGCGTGGTCAAGCTGGACAAGGTCGCCGACGACGTCATCGTCCTGTCGCTGCAACTGCCGGCCAACGACCGGCTGCAATACAAGGCCGGCCAATACGTCGAGTTCATGCTGCGCGACGGCAAGCGTCGCAGCTACAGCATGGCCAACGCGCCGCACAAGGATGAGTACCTGACACTGCACATTCGCCACATGCCAGGCGGTTTGTTCACCGACCAGGTATTTTCAACGCTCAAGGAACGCGACATCTTGCGCTTCGAAGGTCCGCTGGGCAGCTTCTTCCTGCGCGAAGATAGCGACAAGCCGATCGTGTTGCTGGCATCCGGCACAGGCTTCGCGCCGATCAAGGCCATCGTCGAACAGCTGGAACACAGCAAATCGCAACGCCCGGCCACACTATACTGGGGCGGTCACCGTCCACAGGACTTATATATGGACGGACTGTGCCGGCACTGGGCGCAAACCTTGCCCGATTTCACCTATGTGCCTGTGATATCCGACGCCAGGCCGGAAGACAATTGGAGCGGGCGCACCGGTTTCGTTCATCAGGCCGTGATCGACGACCATGCCGATCTGTCGGACCATCAGGTATATGCCTGCGGCGCCCCGATCGTCGTCGAATCGGCCCAGCGTGACTTCGTCGCCAGATGCGGCTTGCCGGAAGAAGCGTTCTTCGCCGATTCCTTCATCTCGGCAGCGGATCTAGTTTAAAAAAAAGCGACTGTATTGCTACAGTCGCTATCGCATCCAATCCCGCCTGTGCCGCTACGCCGGCATCCTGAACCAAACGGTTCAAGGTGGCTGCAGTTAGTTCAATTTTGGGTTCATCGGACTGGCGACGCTCACGCCCATCAAACAAAATCCCACAACCTGTGCGCATAAATGATTCAAGGAATATATGGCATTCGCGAACACGGCAGGAAGTCTTGAGTCTACTCTATTCGCGCTTCTTGTCAAAGCGTTTACATAAAAAAGATAAGGTATTCCTGTGAGCTGTCTCAGCAATGCTTAGTTGAAGATCACCGTTTTGTGACCATTGAGCAAAATGCGGTGCTCGGTGAACCATTTCACAGCGCGCGCCAGCACCACGGATTCGATATCGCGGCCGATAGCGCTCAACATGTCCGGTCCCATCGAATGATCGACACGCTCGACACCCTGCTCGATGATCGGGCCTTCATCCAGATCGCCAGTGACGAAATGGGCCGTCGCGCCAATCAGCTTCACCCCACGATCATGTGCCTGATAGTAGGGCTTGGCGCCCTTGAAGCTGGGCAGGAAAGAATGATGGATATTGATGGCTCGGCCCTTGAGCGCAATACACATGGATGGTGACAAAATCTGCATGTAACGCGCCAGCACCACCAGATCGATCTGATGGGACTCGATGATTTCAAGGATGTGCGCTTCCTGCGCCAGCTTGATCTGCTCCGGCGCACCGGCAGCCAGCGGAAAATGATGGAAGGGAATGCCGTAGCTCGCCGCCAATTGGCAAAAATCGGAGTGATTGGACACGATTGCTGGAATTTCCACCTGCAGCAGGCCGCTCTTATGACGGAACAACAGATCGTTGAGACAGTGACCGATCCTGGACACCATCAACATGACTCTCAACTTCTTGCCGGCATCATGCAATTGCCAGTCCATATCGAGCGCGGCGCCGAGCATACCGAAATCTGTGCGTAAAACCTCACCGGTCATGCAAGCATCTTCCGACGCGAAATGCACACGCATGAAAAACAACCTGGACTGCGCATCGCCGAACTGGGCGGAATCGATGATATTGCAGCCACGATCGGCAAGAAAACCCGACACGCGACGCACGATGCCACGCTGGTCGAGACAAGAGATGGTGAGAATATATTCCGGGTACGCCATAACAATCTTGAAAACACTGCCGCCCGCTGCATGTTGCGTGCATTGCAGCAAAAAGATATAAAGCGCCATTGTCGCATGCCCGGTGCATACGTACAAAACCCCCGACCCGCCGCAAGCGGACCGGAATGATGAAAACAGTGGTAGAGCGAACTCCCGATCCCGTCGGGAGCTCGTTCTCAGATTGCTTTAGCCTGCAACAACTCGCGCTGCTCCACTACTGCGCTGCCGACCTGCACGTCGCCGATGATCTGACCACCCTCTTCGATAACCAGTTTGCCGTAGCGGATCTTGCCCGATACCTTGCCGCTGGCATAGATCACCAGCTTCTGGCGCACAATCAGATCGCCGTCGAAATCACCACGGATTTCCGCCAGATCGATTTCGGCAGAACCTTTGAAAGCGCCCTTTTCGGCGATCTGGATCACGCGCGAATCGATGGTCGCTTCGACGCGACCTTCAACCACCAGCGTGTCGCAGTCGTTGATCTCGACGCCCTTCAACTTGATATTGGGACCGACGATCAGCTTGCTGCCCCTTTCGTTGAGACCTGAGCTGGCCGACTGAGCGGAGAAAGATGCTCCATTGCTCCCCGTCTTGGACACGCCCGGTTGCGTCGCGTTGTTTTCGGTGTTGAATGAATTCAGCGAATTGGTCTCCCGTTTCCCAAAGAGGGTTTCTGAGCGCAGCATGGTATCTCTCCTGAAGATGAATACAACGGAACGGCGACGCGATCACCCGGTTTCTCCCATCATGATGAAACGTGTCCGCCAAGGCGGTGAGATCGTCGAAACACGAATGCCAGTCGCCGATGAAAGGCCAACGACATAACCTTTTGACAACAATCTCAGCACTTTGAGATGTCGCGAGTTAAAAAGTTCACAAAAATTTTGTAACAATGAAGCGAACCAGCGGATTTTACACCACGCCCGGCCCCTCCTCTTCCGGCAAACGCGACACGCTTCGAGTCTCCGGTATTCCTGTATCATGCCGCCATGCATCCGACGCGCTCTTCCGCAACCGCAGCGAAGCCCACCACGCTCGCCCTGTTCTGCAAAGTAGTCGATAACTATGGCGACATCGGTATTTGCTGGCGGCTGGCGCGGCAATTGCAAAGGGAATATGGTGTCGCCGTCACCTTGTGGGTCGATGATCTCGACCGCTTTCAGCGGATTTGCCCTGAAGGAGCAAGCGATCGCCAGACGCAGGAAATCCAGGGCGTCATGATCAGACACTGGCGCGAGCAGGAAGGTCGATTCGACGCCGCAGAGATTCCCGACGTGGTCATCGAGTTTTTCGGTTGTGCTATTCCGCCGGACTACATCGACGCCATGTCCCGATGCACGCCGCATCCGGTCTGGTTGAATCTGGAAGGACTCAGTGCTGAAAACTGGGTCGAAAGCTGTCATACACTGCCGTCGCCGCATACCCGATTATCACTGACAAAATATTTCTTCTTTCCGGGATTCACGCCACGCACCGGTGGCCTGCAACGCGAAGCCGGACTGGACGCGCAGCGCAGCGTTTTTCAGAAGGATCCGGCGACGATACGGGATTTTCTCAACCGGTTCGGCGTGACCACGGATGAGATGGCAGCACTCAAAGTGTCGCTATTCTGCTATCCACAGGCGCCGATCCAGGACTTGTTGGATACTTGGCGACATGCTGATAAACCAGTGCTGTGCCTCGTCCCCGAAGATGTGGCAGCGGCAGCCATCAGCGCCTTTCTCGGCCAGACGGCCAGTGTAGGGGCGAACGCCACGCATGGCGCGCTGACCGTGCGGGTGCTGCCGTTCATGCCGCAACCGGACTACGACAAATTGTTGTGGGCCTGCGACCTGAATTTCGTGCGCGGGGAAGATTCTTTCGTGCGCGCCCAATGGGCCTGCAAGCCATTCATCTGGCATATTTATCCGCAGAATGGAAATCTGCACCATATCAAGCTCAAGGCCTTCCTCGACAACTATGGCGCCGCTACCGGCAATCTGGTCGCGCTGACATTGGCATGGAACGGCGTGACACAGGACGCCATGAAAACCTTGTGGCCGGCTTTTGCTGCCGACATGCCCGACATTGCCAGGCTATCTATGGATTGGCAGGCGCGATTGTCGGCAAATGGCGACCTGGTCAGCAACTTGCTACAGTTTGCGCACACAGTTCAGCAATCGACCAGGGAAAACGGTCCGAATATGGGTTAAAATGCGAGGCTTGTTTTTATTCATCGATGATTCGCCATGAAATTTGCAAAAGAAATTCGCGTCGGCAACATCATTATGGTCGACAGTAAACCGATGATCGTCCTGCGTTCCGATGTCAATGGTTCCAGCCGCACCGGCTTCACTTACAAGTGGAAGATGAAGAACCTGTTGACCAACAGCCCGCAGGAAAATGTCTTCCGGGGCGATGACAAGTTCGACGTGGTCATACTGGACAAGAAGGAAGTCACTTACTCCTACTTCGCCGATCCGTTATATGTGTTCATGGACGCCGAGTACAACCAGTACGAAATCGAAGGCGAAAACCTGGGCGACGCGCTCGGCTACCTGAAAGACGGCATGGAGTGCGAAGCGGTCTTTTACGACGGCAAGGCTATCTCGGTCGAACTGCCGACTACCGTCGTGCGCCAGATCGTGTACTCGGAGCCGGCCGTCAAGGGCAATACTTCTGGCAATGTTCTGAAAGAAGCCAAGATCGAAAACGCCATCGAGGCAAACCGTCTGACCGTGATGGTCCCGCTGTTCGTCAGCCAGGATGACATGATTGAAATCGACACACGCACCAGCGAATACAGGAAAGTAGTACGCAGCTGATTAGTTGCCCGTCAGTTGCACAGGCAAAAAGCGCTACAATTTTCCGCAGCGTTTTTCGTCTGTAGCGCTACTATCCTGTACTGGACGCAAAGTTGCATGATAACTTTGCGCATTCATCCGCATCCTCTCGCATCATCCAGGAGAACACATGCATATCGTCATCACCGGCGGCGCCGGATTTCTGGGCAGCCGCTTGGCGCGCCAATTACTCCAGCGCGGTCAGTTGAGCGGCAGTGACGGCAAACAGCACACTATCACCCGTATTACCCTGCTCGACAGGGTCGCTGCCCAGGGTTTCGATGATGCGCGCATCGAATCGGTGGTCGGCGATATCGCCGATGCGGCCGTGATCGAACGCATCATCAGCAAAGACACGCAATCCATCTTCCACCTCGCTGCCATCGTCAGCAGCCATGCCGAAGCCGATTTCGAACTTGGCATGAAGATCAATTTCGACGCCACACGCCTCATTCTGGAACGCGCCCGCGCGCTCGGCACCAAGCCGCGCGTGGTATTTACCAGCTCGGTCGCGGTTTTCGGCGGCGCACTGCCGGCGCAAGTACTGGATGATACCCTGCTGATGCCGCAAAGTTCCTATGGCGCGCAAAAGGCGATGGGCGAACTGCTGGTCAACGATTACAGCCGCAAGGGCTTCATCGATGGCCGCGCACTGCGCATGCCGACCATTTCCGTGCGCCCCGGCGTGCCGAACAAGGCGGCATCAAGCTTCGCCAGCGGTATCATCCGCGAACCGCTCAACGGCCAACCCTCGGTCTGCCCGGTCGCGCCTGAAACACGCATGTGGCTGATGTCACCGCGCAAGGCCATCGACAACCTGATCCATGGCCATGAAATCAACGGCGCCGACCTCGGCCTGACGCACTTTCTCAGCATCGACGGCTTGTCGGTCACGGTGCGTCAGATGGTCGATGCGCTGGAACAGGTTGCCGGCGCCGATGCCGTCAAGCTGATCACATGGAAAGAAGATAACACCATCAAGCGCATCGTCAACTCCTGGCCAGGCAACTTCGCGGCCAGGCGCGCCGGGGCGCTGGGTTTTACTGCCGACAGCGATTTCACCAGTATCGTGAAAGCCTATATCGAAGATGAAATGAAAAAATAATCCTGCATTTTGCCTGAAGCGTGGCAACTCAAGCCTCAACCTTGACGATCTTTATTGTTACGACTAAAGTGAATTCGCCTGTATGATCTGAAAAAATGAGGAGTGATCATGACCAAAAAATCTGCCAGCAGCTCCATCAGTGGAACCGGTTCTCTCGCGTTCGACTACGCGAATGCGCTAGTAGCTAGGCGACTCAGTAGCAGCTATCGGGGGCAATCCACGCTCCCCAGCGGGAAATCGCATCACCATGCCAGCAGTGCATTACGGGTCACGCCCGGCTTGAGCGCAAACAAGAAAAGCAGCGTGCGATAGATAACTCGCCTGATCAAGCCAAGCCATTGCTTGGCTTTTTTTATGCCAAAATTATACGACCAAAACGATTACACCCGGCTTAGTGGGGCCAACGGGGTAGACAACAGTCGAGAACGTGGATGGACACCGTTCAAAAAAGACTATGCCAGGCTATTACACGCTCCATCGTTTCGGCGATTGCAAGGGAAGACTCAGTTGTATCCGGGAAACGAGTCCGACTTCTTTCGTAACAGGCTTACGCATTCTCTAGAGGTTGCCCAGATCGCGTGCGGCATCGCGTTGACATTGAACGAAAAGTACAAAGACGATCTTCAGGGCGAAACGATTGATTTAGACCTCGTTCAATTTGCCGCGATTGCGCACGATCTTGGGCATCTGCCATTCGGGCATAACGGGGAGAAGGCACGCTGACGATCGGCAATTTCGACGGGCGTACACCGGGGCTATCAGGCACTGCTGGCGCAGGTGGGTGAAGCCGCGGGCAACTTTGCTGCGCTATCGCCGCAGGATTTCATCGAAAAATTCTTGTTCAAGGTCTAATTCAAACGTTGAGACAGCACATCCAGTCGCTTTCGTGGTTGTTTTTGACACTTGCCGTTTTCGGGGCGCTGGGAGGCTGCGCGTCGCTTACTCCACAATCAGATGAGGTGAAACACGATACACTTCGCCCCCGTTCATTCACATTCAAAGATGGCGGACAAGCCCTCTATTACGCCTTCACTGTTGGCGCGCCATCTGCCGAGAGCGCGCTGATTTTCTTTGTGAGCGGATCGGGATGCGCCAGCGTGAAGAGGCGCTTCCCCGACTATTTTGATCCCATACGACATCAGCTCGATGCCCATGTGCTTGTGCTGCAAAAACGGGGCATCGAGGAAAACTCACATGGAAATATCTGCCCGCGCAGGTTCACCCTGACAGATTATTTTGATCAAACAGTCGCGGATCAAACAGAATTCATCAATGCGCAACTGGCCATGCAGGCTGCGCCGCCAAAGACAATTGTGCTGATGGGCGCATCGGAGGGGGCAATCGTTGCTGCAAAAATTGCTTCCATGGATGCGCGCATGACACATCTCGCCCTGATTGGTAGTGGCGGCTCGACCGTGCGGGAGAATCTTCAGCTGCTCTCGCAGAAGATGCGATACTTGCGCGCACCGGAAAAGAAATTCGCGGCAATTGCTGCTGATCCGGGCAGCACCACGCAAAGCGCCTGGGGCCATAGTTATAAATATTGGTCATCGTTCCTGGATGTCGATATTGGCAATCTTTTACTCTCACTCGATATTCCCATCGTGATGGCGATGGGCGAACAGGACAAAAGCGTTCCCATCGAGACCGCCTATGCGCTCAAACAAAAATTCGTGGAGCGGAAGAAGCAAAATTTTTACTTATATGCGTTTCCCGATGCGGACCACCACCTCTATGACCGCGCGCGCGCCCTGTCGCATGTCAAGGAGTTTCTGGAGGGGCTGGTAGCGCAGATCCATCAGGGGCAAACTTCCGAAAACATCTATAATAGGGAGTTTTTGCAGCGGTATCACGGTCAGCCTCTTCCATGAAGGTATTTCACGGACTTCCTAACGCTCGATCACGCGCGCCCTGCGCGCTGACGATTGGCAATTTCGACGGTGTACACCGGGGCCATCAGGCGCTGCTGGCGCAGGTGCGTGAAGCCGCGGCTCGTCTTGGCCTGGATGCTGCCGTCATGACCTTCGAACCACATCCGCGCGAATTTTTCGCGCAACTGGCCAGCACTCCGGAAAAAGCCCCGCAACGCATCGCCAACCTGCGCGACAAACTACAGTCGCTATCCAAGGCCGGTATCGACCGCGTCATCGTCGAACATTTCAACCGCAACTTCGCTGCGCTGTCGCCGCAGGATTTCATCGAAAAAATTCTTGTTCAAGGTCTGCATGTGCGCTGGCTGCTGGTCGGTGAAGATTTTTGCTTCGGCGCGCGCCGCGCCGGCCATGTCCAGACCCTGATCGATGCCGGCAGACAATACGGTTTTGAAGTCCGCATCATGCCCAACGTGAACAACGACGGCGCACGCATTTCGTCGTCGGCAATCCGCGCGGCGCTGGCGCTGGCGGATTTTCCGCTGGCGCGCCGCCTGCTGGGCCATTCGTATACCATCTCCGGCCATGTACTCCACGGCAGAAAACTTGGCCGCGCCATCGGCTTTCCGACGCTGAACATGCGCGTGGGCCACAAACGCCCGGCGCTGTCGGGCATTTTCATCGTGCAGGTGCATGGCCTTGCCAACCACCTGCTGCCGGCCGTAGCCAGCCTAGGCATGCGTCCGACTGTGGACGACAGCGGGCGCATGCTGCTGGAAACGCATCTCTTCGATTACAGCGGCGACTGCTACGGCAAACTGGTGAGTGTGGAGTTCTTGAAGAAGTTGCGCGACGAAGAAAAATACGTCGATCTGCCAACACTGACAGCGGCCATCGAACACGATGCGCAGCAGGCGCGCGCCTGGTTCAAAGGACAGACCGGTTTCGCCGTTTCCGCCACCGACCGAATTTGACGCCGACCTGCCCTGCTTGCCGACGCCCCCGCGCGGCGATCTCTCCCTTCCGGCTTGCGCCGTCACGGATTACCAGCATTTAACTGAAAACAACTCATGTCGAACAACGATTCTTCCCAACCGGACCAGTCCGCGAATGCCAATGAGCCGAAAGGTAAAGCGCCGGATAAATATCCGGTCAACATGACCGGAACCGCCTTCCCGATGCGGGGCGACCTCGCCAAGCGCGAGCCTCGATGGATCGAGGAATGGCACAGCAAAAAGATCTACCAACGTATCCGGGCGGCATCGAAGAACCGTCCGAAGTTCATCCTGCACGACGGTCCGCCGTATGCCAACGGTGCAATCCATCTGGGTCACGCTGTCAACAAAATCCTCAAGGACATGATCGTCAAGGCGCGCAACATGGCCGGCTTTGACGCGCCCTATGTGCCGGGCTGGGATTGCCACGGCATGCCCATCGAAATCCAGATCGAAAAAAAATATGGCAAAAACCTGCCGGTGGCGCAAGTGCAAGCCAAGGCGCGTGCTTATGCCAACGAGCAGATTGCACTACAAAAGCAGGATTTCATGCGCCTGGGCGTGCTGGGCGAATGGGACAAACCTTACAAGACCATGAATTTTTCCAACGAAGCCGATGAGTTGCGCGCGCTTGGCGTGATTCTGGAAAAAGCTTATGTCTATCGTGGTCTGAAGCCAGTCAACTGGTGTTTCGATTGCGGCTCGGCGCTGGCTGAAGCGGAAGTGGAATACCAGGACAAACGCGACCCGGCCATCGACGTCGGCTTTCCGTTTGCGGAACACGACAAGATCGCGCGCGCCTTCGGCCTGCCCAGACTGCCGACAGACAAGGGCTACATCGTCATCTGGACCACCACCCCCTGGACCATTCCAGCCAACCAGGCGCTCAACGTGCATCCGGAATGCAACTACGCGCTGGTGCGGACCGAGCGCAACGGCGAGCCGCTGCTGCTGATTCTAGCCAACGATCTGGTGGCATCCTGCCTGCAACGCTTCGGTCTGGAGGGCGCAGTCATCGCCACCACCAAAGGCGCAGCGCTGTCGCTGATCGCTTTCCGCCACCCGCTGGCTGCTGCCGACAAAGGTTATGATCGCCTGTCTCCGATCTATCCGGGCGACTACGTGAGCGCCGATAGCGGCACCGGCATCGTCCACTCGGCGCCAGCCTACGGTGTCGAAGACTTTGCGTCGTGCAAGGCGCACGGTATGCAGGATGACGCCATCCTCAATCCGGTCATGGGCGACGGCCGCTATGCGTCGTGGCTGCCGCTGTTTGCCGGCCTGAGCATCTGGGAAGCCTCCAAACCGATCTGCGCCAGGCTGGAAGAAGCCGGCGCGCTGTTCAAGCTGGTGCTGCTCGACCACAGCTACATGCACTGCTGGCGCCATAAAACGCCGACCATCTACCGCGCCACTTCACAATGGTTTGCGAGCATGGACAATACCCCGAAGGACGGCGGCAAGAGTCTGCGTGAAACCGCGCTGCAAGGCATCGAAGACACCGTCTTTTTTCCGGCCTGGGGCAAGGCGCGCCTGCACGGCATGATCGCCGGCCGGCCCGACTGGACGCTGTCGCGTCAACGTCAGTGGGGGGTGCCGATGGCGTTCTTCATCCATAAGGAAACCGGTCTGCTGCATCCGCGCACGCCCGAGCTGCTGGAACAAATCGCCGAGCGCATCGAACAGGGCGGCATCGAAGCATGGCAAACACTGGACCCGAAAGCATTGCTCGGCGACGAAGCTGATCACTATCTGAAGAACAAGGATACGCTGGATGTCTGGTTCGACTCCGGCTCGACCCATCAGACCGTACTGCGCGGTTCGCACAGGCAGGAACTGCAATTCCCGGCTGATCTGTATCTGGAAGGCTCGGACCAGCATCGCGGCTGGTTCCACTCATCACTGCTGACCTCTTCGATGCTCAACGGCTGCGCGCCATACAAGGCATTGCTGACGCATGGTTTCGTGGTCGACGGCGAAGGTCGCAAGATGTCGAAATCACTCAAGAACGGTATCGAGCCGCAAGCAATCGTCAACTCGCTGGGCGCGGAAATCCTGCGTCTATGGGTAGCATCAAGCGACTATTCCGGTGAAATCTCGATCTCCGATGAAATCCTGAAGCGCGTGACGGAAACTTATCGCCGCATCCGCAATACACTGCGCTTCCTGCTCGCCAACACATCCGACTTCGATCCGGCCAGACATGCCGTGCCGGTGGCCGGGATGCTGGAAATCGACCGTTACGCGATTGCCGGCATGGCCAATCTGCAAAAGGATATTCTCGCGCACTACGAGACCTATGAATTTCATCCGGTGGTGTCCAGGCTGCAAACGTACTGCTCGGAAGACCTCGGCGGTTTCTACCTCGACATCCTCAAGGATCGCCTGTATACCAGCGGCGTCGATTCGCACGCGCGCCGTTCCGCGCAAACCGCCATCTGGCACATCGCGCAGGCGCTGTTGCGTCTGATGGCGCCGATGCTGTCGTTCACGGCAGAAGAAGCCTGGCGCTTTTTTGCGGGCGAGGAAGCCTTTGCCGACAGCGGCGAGACCATTTTCACGCAGACCTATTATGCGCTGCCAGAAGTGGCGCAAGCCGATGCGCTGCTCGCCAGGTTCAAGGAGCTGCATGCCATACGCGCGGCCGTGATCAGGCAACTGGAAGAAGTCCGCATCGCCAGCAGCATCGGTTCGTCGCTACAGGCAGAAGTCGAACTGAAGGTCAGCGGCAGCAAGGTGGCGCTGTTGCAAAGCCTGGGCGACGATCTCAAGTTCGTGCTGATTACCTCATCCGCCACGGTCACGCCAGTGGCGACGCAAGCCGATGAAGCCATTCTCGTCATGCCGTCCGCGCATCAAAAGTGTGAGCGTTGCTGGCATTACCGTGCCGATGTCGGCACGCATGCCGCACACCCGGGCTTATGCGGCCGTTGCGTATCCAACCTGTTCGGCAACGGCGAGTGTCGTCATTTCGCCTGACTCACCTTTGCACTCATGGCCTCCAACAAAAAAAATCTCATGCGCAACCCCAGCAATCACAGCAGCCTGCTGCCATGGCTGGGCATTTCCCTGATTGTGCTGCTGCTGGATCAGTTATCCAAGATCACCATTGCCAAACTGTTCGATGTCGGCCAGTCATACCCTGTCACCGACTTCTTCAATCTGGTGCTGGTCTATAACAAAGGGGCTGCCTTCAGCTTTCTGGCGACTGAATCGGGATGGCAACGTCATCTGTTCACCGCGATCGGCATTGCCGCCTCGGTCTACATCGTCCATCTGCTGCGCAAACACGCCCGCCAACGCATGTTTTGCTGGGCGCTGGCGCTGATCCTGGGCGGCGCCATCGGCAACGTGATCGACCGCATCCTCTACGGTCATGTGATTGATTTTCTCGATATTTTCATCGGCAACTGGCACTGGCCGGCATTCAATATCGCCGATAGCGCGATCTGTATAGGCGCGGTATTGTTCGTGCAGGACGAGTTGCGTCGCGTCGATAGATGACTTGAGCAGCAGGCCGGAACTCACGCCCTGAAAGGGATGGTTCCAAGACGGTCAAAACACCGGTCTGTGCCAAATGTCGAAGCTGCCTTCCAGCGCTCCCATGGCGTTGATCACCGCTGCATGGATCGCAGCGTCGTCGTAGCCCGGCAGTTTCGTCTTGAACGCTTCCAGCAGATTTTCCAGGCCCGGCGTATCGTTGGGCAGGCGGATACCGGCTTTGGCGGTAGCGATTGTCCAGCAAGGCATCGGTAAAGAACCGCCGCTGATGGCGATGGCGATATGTTCGACATCTTGCCAGGCAATGCGTTCCAGCTCGGCGTCGGCGCGCGCGGTGCGGATGAATTCGTCATCGAACGCCACCGTCAGCGGCCTGGCGC
>JBAPMF010000085.1:0-7680 GCA_049278475.1 Herbaspirillum sp.
CGACAGCACTGTCGCTATCGCCGCCGTCAGTGTCGTCTTCCCATGGTCAACGTGACCTATCGTACCCACATTCACGTGCGGCTTCGTCCGCTCAAACTTGCCTTTTGCCATCTTGCATTTCCTTCAAAAAGAACGATTTTCTCAACAATTAAAAACCTGCCTCTGCCAATGCAGAGAACAGGTAAAACCTGGATTACTTGGCCTTCGAAGTGACGATCGCATCCATGACATTCTTCGGCGCTTCAGAGTAGTGCTTGAATTCCATCGAATAAGTTGCACGACCTTGTGTTGCCGAACGCAACGAAGTCGCGTACCCAAACATTTCAGACAGCGGCACCTCTGCCTTGATGATCTTGCCACCACCGCCAGCGATTTCATCCATGCCCTGCACCATACCGCGACGGGACGACAAATCACCCATCACAGTACCGGCGTAGTCTTCCGGCGTTTCAACTTCGACAGCCATCATTGGCTCCAGAATGACCGGACTGGCTTTACGGCAACCATCCTTGAACGCCATCGAAGCGGCCATGCGGAACGCATTTTCGTTCGAGTCGACATCATGGTAGGAACCGAAGAATAAAGTGACCGTGACGTCAACCACCGGGTAGCCAGCCAGCACACCGGTGTTCAGTGTTTCACGCACACCCTTTTCAACTGCCGGGATGAATTCGCGAGGAACGGTACCGCCCTTGATCGCATCGACGAATTCAAAACCTTTGCCTGGCTCCTGCGGTTCAATCTTCAGCACCACGTGACCGTACTGACCACGACCACCGGATTGCTTGACGAACTTGCCTTCGATTTCTTCGCAAGTCTTGCGAATAGTTTCGCGGTAGGCTACCTGCGGCTTACCGACCGTCGCTTCCACGTTGAATTCACGCTTCATACGGTCGACAATGATGTCCAGATGCAGCTCGCCCATACCGGCAATAATCGTTTGGCCCGATTCTTCGTCGGTACGCACGCGAAACGATGGATCTTCCGCAGCCAGACGGTTCAGCGCCAGTCCCATCTTTTCCTGGTCAGCCTTGGTTTTCGGCTCAACAGCCTGCGAAATCACCGGCTCAGGGAAAACCATGCGCTCCAGCACGACAACAGCTTTATCGTCGCACAGGGTGTCACCGGTAGTGGTGTCTTTCAGACCGACCACGGCAGCGATATCGCCCGCCAGCATTTCCTTGATTTCTTCGCGCTGGTTGGCGTGCATCTGAACGATACGGCCGATACGTTCTTTCTTAGACTTCACCGAATTGAACACGGTGTCGCCTGAATTTAGAATCCCCGAGTAACAACGGATAAAGCACAGTTGCCCAACGAACGGGTCGGTTGCGATCTTAAATGCCAGCGCCGAAAATTTTTCGGCATCTTCCGCCCTGCGCACAACAGGCTCGTCGTCTTCGTTCACGCCTGGGACAGGAGGGATATCAACCGGCGACGGTAAGTATTCGATCACGCCATCCAGCATCGCCTGCACGCCCTTGTTCTTGAACGCGGTACCGCACATCATCGGGACAATTTCGCCGGCAATGGTGCGTTGACGGATCGCGGCCTTGATATCGGCTTCGCTCAGATCGCCTTCTTCCAGGTACCTGTTCATCAGATCTTCGGATGCTTCAGCGGCCGCTTCGAGCATGTTTTCACGCCATTTTTGCGCTTCTTCCTTCAGGTGCTCAGGAATGTCGCAGTAGTCAAACTTCATGCCCTGACTGGCATCGTCCCAGTAGATGGCCTGCATCTTGACCAGATCGACCACACCTTCGAATGCATCTTCGGCGCCGATAGGCACTTGCACCGGGATAGGATTAGCCTTCAGGCGCAAACGCATTTGCTCGTAGACCTTGAAGAAATTGGCGCCGGTACGGTCCATCTTGTTGACGAATGCCAGACGCGGAACCTTGTACTTGTTTGCCTGACGCCAGACTGTTTCCGATTGCGGCTGCACGCCGCCGACTGCGCAGTAAACCATGCAGGCGCCGTCGAGTACGCGCATCGAACGCTCAACTTCAATGGTGAAATCAACGTGACCCGGGGTATCGATGATGTTGATATGGTGAGCCGGGAAATTGCTCGCCATACCCTTCCAGTAGCAGGTCGTCGCTGCGGAAGTAATGGTGATGCCACGCTCCTGCTCCTGCTCCATCCAATCCATGGTGGCGGCGCCATCATGCACCTCACCGATCTTGTGATTCACGCCTGTATAGAACAGAATACGCTCAGTGGTCGTTGTCTTGCCAGCATCGATGTGAGCAGAAATACCAATATTACGGTAGCGCTCGATGGGGGTCTTGCGAGCCATGGTTCATTCCTAAGTCTTTTAACGCACGAAACCGAGCGCTATTTTCGTAAAATACACGCTCGGCTCGAACAAATTTTGGATACAAACGAGACTTCCTCAGCAGCACCGGGAAGCCCCGCGAAGTTTTGTCAGAAGCGGAAATGAGAGAATGCCTTGTTGGCTTCAGCCATACGGTGGACTTCGTCACGCTTCTTCATCGCACCGCCGCGACCTTCAGCCGCTTCGATCAACTCACCACCCAGACGCTGAGGCATGGATTTCTCGCTACGCTTGTTCGCAGCCTCGCGCAACCAACGCATCGACAACGCCATACGGCGGACCGGACGCACTTCGACCGGCACCTGGTAGTTAGCGCCGCCGACACGACGGGACTTCACTTCGACCATCGGCTTGCAGTTGCTCACCGCAGCGGCGAACACTTCCAACGGGTCTTTACCGGTTTTGGATTGAATGTGATCAAACGCGCCATAAATGATATTTTCAGCAACCGACTTCTTGCCGGACAACATCAGCACGTTAACAAATTTGGCAACTTCAACATTACCGAATTTCGGATCAGGCAGGATTTCCCGCTTGGGTACCTCACGACGACGCGGCATTTCAATTCCTTTCAGTCTTCAGTTGAGCAGGCAAAACCGATTTTGCCGCACTCGCGGACGGCCATTATAGCCCCCACTTACTCGGCCCATCACGGACCGACACATTGCATCAGGCTTGCGCCCGATAAAAACCACTACTGCACTATTTTTTGGCTGCCTTGGCGCGCTTTGCGCCATACTTCGAACGCGCCTGCTTACGATCCTTGACGCCCTGCGTATCCAGAGCACCGCGAACCATGTGATAACGCACACCCGGCAAATCTTTCACGCGACCACCGCGAATCAGCACAACACTATGCTCTTGCAGGTTATGGCCTTCACCACCGATGTAGGAAATCACTTCGAAGCCATTGGTCAAACGCACCTTCGCCACCTTGCGCAGAGCAGAGTTTGGCTTTTTGGGAGTGGTTGTGTAGACGCGGGTACATACGCCCCGTTTTTGCGGGCTGTTTTCCAGCGCCGGTGATTTGCTCTTCACGGTCGCGAAGACACGAGGGCTGCGAATCAATTGATTGATAGTTGGCATCGCTTTATATCCAGCAAAATGACGACGTTGATAACATGAATTCCAGAAACGTTTGCCCGGAATCAGACAAGAAACCTGCATGCGAGAACCCTGCGCATACCGATTTTAGAGAAAACGAGAGAAGCGTCGAAGAAAGCCGGAAGCAGACCAAAGAACGCTTAAGCCCAAGTGAGCCTAAATCCGAGAGCCTGCGAGTATATGCCTGAACAGGCAAGGGGTCAAGGGTGACCCTAGACAGGGGATCGCCAATACAATCAACGGAAAGCCGGTTCGCTGAAACTGCGCAGCTTGCGACTGTGCAATTGCTCGACACCATGATTGCGCAACAGTTCCAGCGCGCGAATCCCGATTTTCAAATGCTGCGTCACGCGTTGTTCGTAAAACCGGTTCGCCATGCCGGGCAGCTTGATCTCACCGTGCAAAGGTTTGTCGGATACGCACAGCAAGGTGCCGTAGGGAACGCGGAAACGGAAGCCGTTGGCCGCCACCGTGGCGCTCTCCATATCCAGCGCAATCGCCCGGCTCTGGCTAAAGCGCAGCAAAGGCGTGCGATAGTCGCTCAACTCCCAGTTACGGTCGCTCACCGAAGCGACCGTACCGGTACGCATGATGCGCTTGAGCTCATATCCTTCCAGTTGCGTGATGTCAGCGACGGCGCCCTGCAAGGCCAGCTGCACTTCTGCCAATGCCGGAATCGGCACCCACAAAGGCAAATCGTCATCCAGCACGTGATCGTCGCGCACATAGGCATGCGCCAGCACATAATCGCCCATGCGCTGCGACGACGATAATCCCGCGCAGTGCCCCAGCATGATCCAGCCGTGCGGCCGCAGGACAGCGACGTGATCGGTAATGGTCTTGGCATTGGATGGACCGATGCCAATGTTGACCAGGGTGATGCCGGTACCGTCGGCGCGCTGCAGATGATAGGCCGGCATCTGCGGCTGGCGCGCCGGTGGCGTACCCGAGCCGACCATGCTTCCCACATTGGCATTCGGCGTCGTGACGTTACCCGGCTCGACAAATGCCGTATACTGCTGGCGGTAAGCGCGCAGCACCGGATCGTCAGTGAGCTGCATCAATTCGCGCCCCATGCGCACGAACTCGTCGACATAAAACGCATAGTTGGTAAACAGCACATAACGCTGGAACTGATGCGGCGCTGTCGCCGTGTAATGGTGCAGGCGATGCAGCGAATAATCGATGCGCGGCGCGGTAAACAAGGCCAGCGGATGAACCCCCTTGCGCCAGCCGCCATTGTCGGCTTCATACGTGCCGTTGGCGATACGATCGTCCATCCCGGCCAGGTCGGGCAAATCGAATACATCCGGCAACAGCCACAAATGATCGGGATCGAGATCCCCCTCGACGTGGATGCCTTCGGCAAAAGCAAAGTGGACCGGGATAGGCAAATCGCTGACACCGATTTCCAGCGGCTCTTGATGATTCAGCAGCAACAGCTCGAACTGGCTCAGCAGGTAATTCCTGAACAGCGCCGGGCGCGTCAGCGTAGTCTGGTAAATGCCGGACCCGGCGACGAAACCAAACGACTGGCGTGTGTCCGCATGCGTTACCTTGTCGGTAGTGATGCGGACAAAGGGATAGCACATTCGCACGCGCTCCGTCAGCACTACGCCTTTGACAAATTGCCTGAATGCGCTTCTGAGAACGGCAGCGTTGCGCTCATAGATGTCGGTCACGCGATCAATTGCCGCTCGCGGGTCGGTAAAAAATTCAGCAGACAATGTTTCTCTCACGACAAATCAAGGCATACCGGGATGAATGTTGCGCTCGGGGGACCACAAAAACGATAGGACTGTTGTATTTATCGTACTAACACAAAGCCACAATAGTTACAAATCCCATATTTTAATGCTACTCTGCAACCTGGTTTTTCCTTGGTGGAAAGCCGATGCAAAGACAATGGCTTTGATCTCGCGTGGGTCCATTGCGTACGGTTTTCATGAGAACACTTTCAAAGGGGCTTTCATGTATAAAAGATATGCGCTCAGTCTATCGGCATTGATGCTGGCATCCGCTGTTTCGGCACAAGAAATTAAACCGGTATACGAAATAGGCGCCGAGATTTATCACGAAGATTATAAGTCAAACCAAAAGAACGATCGCACTTTCGTAAAGCAAAAAGCGACGATGTATGGTGTCAACGGTACTGTTGGTGCGATACGCGGACAGCATGGCCTGAAACTGACCGGGCGCTATGCCCAGGGCAAAAGCGACCATACCGGCACTCAGTCGGGAGTGTTCGGTACATTGAAGGGCGACGGACTGGATCGTAGAACCTTCGAGATACGCGGTATCTATGAATACACCATGCCGTTTCCCGACTTCGACCTGGTGCCATCAGTCGGTCTCGGCTACCGCCATCTGGTGAACCGCCTCGATCAGATGCCCACAGGCGATGAACGTAAAGATGGATACACTTATCTGCCACTTGGCTTGGAAGCGACTTTCCGTTCTTCGGACAAGCTCCGCATTACCCCAAAGCTTGGCTATAACTACCTGATCGAGGGCCAACAGGAAACATACTATAGCGTGGAGCGTGCTCCCTCCAAGAAAAAACAGAAGAGTGGCAATGGTTTCGAAATATCCGCTGCGTTCGCTTATACGCTGGGAAACGGGAGCGTAGTGCGTATTACACCGTTCTATCGTTACTGGGACATTGACCACAGCGAAACTGTTCTCAAACCGCTGTCAAATGCGGCGATTTATGATCCAAAGAACAAGACAGATGAATTCGGCATCAATGTGACTTACGCATTCTGATCTTTTCCGCGTCCCATTCGTGCGCAACCTGTTATCGACCTGCCCGGTGCCTGTCACTGGTTGCGCACAGTCCATCCCCCGTCGATGAGTACGATGACGGGCGTTGCCTGTCATTGGTTGCGCATAGCCCACCTCACCTTGATCGGAGCATCCTCCGTCGGGCAGGTAAGCAACGCTCCCGTGCGCTTCCTGCGGGCAAATTATCCTGAATCTGGCAAATAGAATAAAATGCCTGCCTGAGCCAACGCCGGCACCCTAAGGTTTTATGTCTTATCAAGTCCTCGCCCGTCAATATCGCCCCCGCAACTTCGATACGCTGGTCGGGCAGGAACATGTCGTGCGGGCGCTTACCCATGCGCTGGACCAGCAGCGCCTGCACCATGCCTATCTGTTTACCGGCACACGCGGTGTCGGCAAAACCACGTTGTCCCGCATTCTTGCCAAATCGCTGAACTGCCGGGGCACCGACGGCAACGGCGGCATCACCTCCCAGCCTTGCAGCGTTTGCGAAGCCTGCGTCGCCATCGATGCCGGACGCTTTGTCGACTACATCGAAATGGATGCCGCTTCCAATCGCGGCGTCGACGAAATGGCGCAACTGCTGGAGCAGGCGGTTTATGCGCCGTCTAATGCGCGCTTCAAGGTCTACATGATCGACGAAGTACATATGCTGACCAATCACGCCTTCAATTCCATGTTGAAGACGCTGGAAGAGCCGCCTGAACATGTCAAATTTATCCTGGCCACCACCGACCCGCAAAAGATTCCGGTGACCGTGCTGTCGCGTTGTCTGCAATTCAATCTCAAGCAGATGCCGCCGGGCCACATCATCAGTCATCTGGACAAGATTCTCAGCCAGGAAAACATCGCATTCGAAGCGTCCGCGCTGCGTCTGCTGGCGCAAGGCGCGTGCGGCTCCATGCGTGATGCCTTGTCGCTGACCGACCAGGCGATTGCCTATGCCGCCGGCACAGTGACGCTGGACGCGGTACAGAGCATGCTCGGCACACTGAATCGATCCTGTCTGGTGCGCATACTCGATGCGCTAACGATGCAGGACGGCGCGGCCTTGTTAGCGATTGCCGATGACATGGCCGCGCGCAGTCTGTCTTACAGCGCCGCACTGCAAGACCTCGCGACCCTGCTGCACCAGCTTGCGCTGGCCCAGACCGTACCGGCAGCGTTGGCGGAAGATGTGCCGCAACGTGAAGACATCGTCCGCCTGGCCTCCCAATTCACGCCCGAAGAGGTGCAGCTGTTTTATCAGATTGCCGTGCATGGCCGCAACGAACTGGGTTTGGCGCCGGATGAATACGCCGGCTTCAGCATGACGCTGCTGCGCATGCTGGCATTTCGTCCGGTCGCCGCTGGCGGCGTTCCTGCAGCGCCGGCTGAACCAGCCGTTTCTGCTCCTGCGCGCCCCAATCCCGCTATCGCGTCGCTGGAAGCGGCACGCGCGGCTTCCGGAAAGA
>JBAPMF010000086.1:0-6896 GCA_049278475.1 Herbaspirillum sp.
GTCTGCACGCCCGGTTCGGCCTGCACAGTGGCGCGTTCGGTCGCCAGGTTGACGCTGGCTTCGCGCACGGATGGCACGGCGCGCAAGGCTTTTTCGACACGGCCGACGCAGGAAGCGCAGGTCATGCCATCGATGACGAGCGTCAGTTCCCGCAGCGCGAGCGTAGTAGTCGGGGATGAGGAATTCATTGTCAGCGCGTGGATGGAAGGATCATGATAAGGTTAAGGCTTATTTTGACATAGACAGGTATGCTCGACCTTGGTCGTATGGGAAGATCGAACCCGCATCACTCATTGAAAAAAGGAAGAACACCATGCTGACATTCGACGTTCAGGACATGACCTGCGAGCATTGCGTCGGCGCCATTACGCGCGCCGTCAAGGACGTCGACGCCAATGCCAGGGTCGATGTGCAGATCGCCGGGAAGCGCGTCATGATCGACAGCGGCGTTGCCGCCGCAAAATTCGCGGAGGCGATCAGGAAAGCGGGCTATACGCCCGTCGCCGTTTGAGCAGTGTTCCGTCGCAGGCGGGCAGGATGGCCGGGGTTACGCTATAGTTGGTTATATAAAGAGTTATAAGTTATAATCGCTTCAGCAAGTACTTTGAAAACCAGCAGCTTCAACAAAAGATCCTCGACTGGCAGAAGCAGCAGGGAAATTGATGGGCTGCTACGTTAAAAGGACAATGGCATGAATAAAGAACAAGAAGCACTACAAATCAAAATCACTGACCCGGAATGCCGCAGTTTTCTCGCCCGGACTTTAATATGGTTAGTAGGCACACTTGCGTTGCCGCTTGCAGGATGTGGACACATTATTGCGCAGGACGCGCAGGATGCAGCTTATACTTATACGATCGATACGTCGATCCAGTCACCGAACCAAAATTCGCGCGTACGCACACTGGTACTGCACTATACCGCCGAAACGCTTGCGGACTCGATTGCGTCGCTGACCGATCCACAAAAGTCGACAAGTTCACACTACCTCGTGCCGGATGCGGCCAACGGCAGCGGGCGCTTCCGTATCTATGCACTCGTGCCGGAATCGCGTCGCGCATGGCATGCCGGGGTTAGCTACTGGCAGGGTGAGCGGATGCTCAATGCAAGCTCGGTCGGTATTGAGGTGGTCAATCTCGGCTTTCCCGCGCAAGACGAAAACGCGCCGCAGATGAATCGCCGCTGGTATCCGTATTCCGACGCGCAGATAGACGTGGTCGGTCGGCTCGCGGCCGATGTCATTGCGCGACACGAAATCCTGCCGCAGAAGGTCGTCGGACATTCTGACGTTGCACCAGGACGCAAGTGGGATCCGGGTCCGTTGTTTCCGTGGCAAAAACTCTATACACAATACGGGATCGGAGCCTGGCCAGAAGCGGAAGCAATCAGCTATTACAGTAGCCATCAACCGTTCCGCGGTGACATCGGTGCGTTACAGGAGAAACTCCTCGCGTATGGCTACGATACACCGCAGACCGGTGTGCTCGATGCACAAACTGGCAACGTCGTCGCGGCGTTCCAGATGCATTTTCGTCCCGCGAAATATGACGGCGTGCCCGATGTCGAGACGGTCGCAATCCTGGATGCACTTCTGGAAAAGTACTTTGGACGCGGCCGCATGCAATTACATCAAGCGGGCGCCTGAGCAACTTGGGCCACGTCTCAAGTGTTTATTCACAGGCTTGTTCCCCAAAATATGGGGATAACTTTACTGTCATGCACTGGCAAGCTACTGCGGCGCCGGGTCCGTATAAGGCTCGACCTCGATCGACGCCATGCTGTAGCCGGCAGCACCCATCATCGTGTCTGAATGTTCCACTTTCAGCACGCCGCTGATCCATACCGCATCCATGGTGCGGATGTCGTTGAGCGGTTTGCTGTTGCGGATGTGGATGATCTGATTGGCCGGCGGCGGCGGAACGTGGATGCAGGCGCCGAAATAGGGTACCAGCAGAAATTCCTTCAAGGCTGCGCCTTCGCGTTCCAGCGATACGACAAAGCCGGGGATGCGGATCGCCGCGCCGTCCATGCCCGGATCGACTGGCGCATTTTTCCAGTATTTCCTGGCTTTCCATAGCGCCTCCATGGCACGCGGATCGCTGTCTTCCAGCATGTCCAGCTTCAATCCCTTGAATGGTGCCATGGCATCCCAGTTTTTCGGCATCAAGGATTCCCAAGTGATCTCGCGAAATTTTCCTACGCTTTTACCAGAAACTTGCTCAGTTTTTTTCGATAGATCAGGGTTTTGCCGCAGATGGTCGCCGACCTGATATGGCGTGTCGACGGCGGAAACCGGCTCAGCTTGTAGCGTGGGTAGCAGACGTGCCGCGTGACCGGCCAGCAGTCCGGCGACCACGATGCCGGCTATCCAGAGGAGCATTTTCATGATCTCAAATTCCCGGAGTCAGACCATCGGTCAGGCTGAGCCGGTAAGCACGCAGGCCCGGCAACAGGTTGGTGACGAAACCGGCAAGGACGGTCCACAGCAATAATTGCCATTCGCTGACGGCCGGTAAGGTTGTGTGCAATGTTACGCCAAACTGCGCGCTGAGGAAGGGTCCCAGCGCAAACAGCGCCAGCGTCAGTAAAACGATGCCCAGCAGCACGCCAGCCAGCATCACTGTCAGTCCTTCCAGCGCCAGCAGCAGGAAGATATCCGCTGGCCGTGCGCCCACCGAGCGCAGCACTGCCAGTTCGCGGCGCCGCTCGCCTAGGCTGGCCAGAATCGCCGACAGCAGTCCCGCCAGGCCGACGATCACCACCATGCCGGACACCACCAGCAAGGCGTTTTCGCCGACGCCGACGACTTGCCACAGCTCGTCCAGCGCCACGCCGGGCAACACCGCCATCAGCGCTTCGCTGCTGTCATCGGCGATATCGCGCTGCACGCCGAAAACGGCAGCACGGTTTTTCAGACCGACCAGCACAGCCGTGACGGTCTTGGGCGTGAGGTCAAACTTCTTCACCAGCGCTGGCGCGATCGACAGGCCAGGCATCGGCGCCCCGCCTCCCCAATCTAGGTGGATGGCCTCCATCGCATCGAGGCCGATGTGTACGGTGCGGTCGACCGGCGTGCCGGTCCGTGCCAGAATGCCGGTGATGGTCAATGGTTTATTGGCGTGGTCGGTCAGGCGCGGGCTACCTATGCCGTGGCTCAGCACGATGCGGTCACCAAGTCGGTAATGCAGGCGTTGCGCGACTTCAGCGCCGATGACAGTGTCGAACACACTGTCGAAGACGTGGCCTTCGGCAAATTGCAACGCCTGCCCATCGCCATAATGGAAATGCGTGAAATAATCGCCATTGGTCGCCAGCACGGGAAAACCGCGATGCGAATCGCCCAACGACAGGGGAATCGTCCACGCCACGGCGGGATTTTTTGCTAGCTTTTGCGCACTGTCCCATCCCATGTTATTGGTGACGCCACCGATGCGGAAGATCGCATACAGCATCAACTGGACCGCACTGGTGCGTGCGCCGACGACCAGATCAGTACCCGAGACCGATTGCGAAAAACCGGCGCGCACTTCATGGCGCACACGCTCGATGCCCAGCAGCATAGCGCTCGACAAAGCAATCGCCAGCAGCATCAGGCCGAGCGTAAAGCGGCGGCTCCACGCGCTGCGCACGGCAAGGCGAAATACAAAGCTCATGCTGCTTCCCCCTCATTGGCGCAAGGATTGATGTCGTCGAGCGCAATGCAGCGATGAAAACGTTGCGCCAGCCGCTGATCGTGGCTGACGAATACCAGACTGGCGCCGGCCTGTTCGCATTCGTGCTGGATCAGGTCAAGGAAGGCTTGTTGGCGGTCGCTGTCGAGCGCTGAAGTCGGTTCGTCGGCAACCACGATTTCCGGCCGGCCGATCAGCGCGCGCGCAGCGGCCACACGCTGCTGCTGTCCGATCGAGAGTTGCGTGACCGCGCGCGCCCACAAACTGGGCGCCAGATCGAGACTGAGCAACAACGATTGTGCTGCCGCATGCAAATCTTTGCCCTGTGCCAGGGTACGCGCGCGGCGGTAAGCGGAAAACCGGCAAGGCAACAGTACATTGTCGAGAATCGACAGGTAGGGGATCAGATTGAACTGCTGGAAGATGAAGCCGATATGATCGGCGCGAAAACGGTCACGGCGCGACGCCGGCAAATCCTCCAGCGTTTGTCCGAGGATGGCGACGCTGCCGATTTGCGGACTGGCAATGCCGCCGATCAGCGCCAGCAGTGTACTTTTGCCGCTGCCGCTGGGACCGCTGACGAAGACTTGTGCGTGCGCCTCCACAGTGAAGCGATCCAGCACCAGCGCCGGTGTTTTCTGGCCGGGCCAGGTGAAGCGGATATCACGCAATGTGATAGCAGCGTCATTCATGTTCGGGGGATACTGCAATGCATCAGGGAAGGAAGATGCCCGACACCGCCGGTGTGAGTGTCGCCGCGCCCTGACGCCTGGGCGTCACCAGTTGCACGTCGATGCGGTCGAATCCCTGAAAGGCGTCGAACAGTTTCACGTCGATGCGCTGCAACTGTCCGGGCTGTGCGCATTGAAAGTGAAAGTCGGCATGCAGATCGGCGTGACCACCCTGATCTGCATGCAAGGCTGTGTTGCTGGCTGCCGTTTCACCCAGCAATGCCGGCTCGATGGCGACAGAGGCCAACTGGACGCTACTGAGCCTGCATATTGCTGATGGTGTAGTGACAAACATGGCAGCAGCATTGCGTAGCGTTCTGGCCATGTCTTGCGCTGCCTGCCTGTCTTTGGCGCTGCTCACGGCATGTTCGATGCCGATCAGGTTGCCCAGCGGCGAGTCCAGATGCAGCGACAGCATCTTGCCATCGAGGACGACGTCGAGCCTGCCGATGCCGTGGACATGCGCTTCATGCGCAGTTGCCGGCGCGGCTGCCGGGAGCAGCAGGGCGAAGCTGAATGCGGCAGCGATTTGACGAGGATGCATGACGGTGTGCTTTCTTCGGGTGAATTGCCTGGATTTTTCCAGGGGAAGGGGCAGCCTCCCGGCTGGGAGGGAAGGACTTCTTCGCACTTGCCCACATTTTGCAACAGTGTTGCATTATAATACTGATTAATAAACTGGTTTGCCGTTGCTGCAAATCGCTTCCTGACAAGATAGCCGCACCTATGTTTTCCCATTTATTTCGACAAACCAGCGTTCTTGCGCTGCCATGGTGGCAGCGCGTGCTGCTGGTCGCACCACTGTGCCTGCTGCTGTGGCTCGGCGTCATGTGGGCCTTGGGAGGCGGTTGAACATGTCTGTCGCCATTTCCCTGGAAAACCTGACCGTCACTTACCGGCGTCACCCGGCCCTGCATCACGTCAACGGCCATTTCGCCCATGGTTCGCTGACGGCGATCGTCGGCCCCAATGGCGCCGGCAAGAGTACGCTGCTGAAAAGCATCATGGGGCTGGTTCGTTGCAACAGCGGCCGCATCGTGACGCATGCCGCTCCCAGCCGCATCGCCTATTTGCCGCAGCAGGCCGAGATCGATCGCAGTTTTCCGGTTTCCGTCCTGGATTGCGTCCTGCTGGGCTACTGGTCGCGCGCCGGACTGTTCCGCCGCATCAACCGCGACATGGTGCAGCGCGCCGAGCGCGCGCTGGCGGCAGTCGGCCTCGACGGCTTTGCCCAGCGCGCCATCGCCAGCCTGTCGATCGGACAATTCCAGCGTGTGCTATTCGCACGTATTCTGCTGCAGGACGCCGAACTGATTCTGCTGGATGAACCCTTCAGCGCCATCGACAACAAGACTGCCAACGATCTGCTCGGGATCATCCAGTCCTGGCATGCCGAGCAGCGCACGGTCATCGCCGTGCTGCACGACTACGACCAGGTGCGTCGCGCCTTCCCGCAAGCCTTGCTGCTGGCGCGCAACGTCGTCGCCTGGGGCGAGACCGCGCAGACGCTGTGCCACGACAACCTGCATCGCGCACGCTCCATGGCCGAGGCCGTCGATGAATACGCGCCGTTGTGCGCGGTCGATACCGGCGCTCCTCGCCAAGAAGCGCGTTAGAGCGTGTTATGAGCTAGTGATGCTGCTGCACGACTTCCATCAACTGGCGATCGCGCCATTCCAAGAGTTCGCTTTCATGCGCCGCGCGCTGGTGGCGACGCT
Organism: Herbaspirillum sp.; assembly: GCA_049278475.1. Lineage (GTDB taxonomy): Bacteria > Pseudomonadota > Gammaproteobacteria > Burkholderiales > Burkholderiaceae_D > Herbaspirillum. The sequence continues at coordinate 6,121 of JBAPMF010000086.1, forward strand.
GGCACTGGCTTCGAGCAGCGTACCCCTGGGCGTGATGCTGACCTTGCGCCGCATGAGCCTGTTTGGCGAAGCATTGAGCCATGCAGTATTGCCGGGCGTGGCCGCCGGTTTTATTTTCTTTGGCCTGTCCCTGCCAGCGCTGAGCATCGGCGGCTTTCTTGCCGGCGTCACGGTGGCGGCGCTGGCAGGCTGGATCAGCCGCTATACCGAACTCAAGGAAGACGCTAGTCTCGCCGCCATTTATGTGCTGGCGCTGGCGCTAGGCGTGATCATGATTTCCGGTCAGGGCACCCAGCTCGACCTGCTGCACATTTTATTCGGCAATGTACTGGGCGTCGATACCGAAGGCTTGCTACTGGTCGCCGCTGTCTCCAGCCTGAGTGTTTTGCTGATGGCAGGACTGTACCGTGGCCTGCTGCTGGAAAGTTTCGACCCCTCTTACCTGGCGGCCAGCGGCGGGCGCGGCACGGTTTACCAGCAGTTGCTCTTGGTGCTGGTAGTGCTCAATCTGGTGGCATCGTTTCAGACGCTGGGTACGCTGATGGCGGTCGGCCTGATGATGCTGCCGGCGGTGTCGGCGCGTCTGTGGCACGACACCTTGCCGGCGCAACTGCTCAACGGCGCCGTGCAGGCTGCTGCTGCCGGTTATACCGGGCTGCTGCTGTCATACTACGCTTCGGCGCCATCCGGCCCGGTCATCATCGTGTGCGCCGGCGTTTTTTATTTGCTGTCCCTGATCTTTGCGCCGCGCGGCGGGTTGGCGCGCATGTTGCGCC
>JBAPMF010000087.1:0-4849 GCA_049278475.1 Herbaspirillum sp.
GCGACCAATGCACGACGCCTTGCAAGTTGCCGTCGAAGACGATGTCGAAACTGCCATCCTCATGGGTAGTGAGCGACCAGCCATCCTGACCGGCCTCGACGCCGAAATTTTCGATCCCGCTCCAGCAACCACGCGCTATCACGCGCGCCAGCGCCGGCTCGCGTCCATTGACGACAAGGCGGCCAATACCGGACACGGTACGCACCAGATGGTGAAATTGCGTTTCGATGGCGGCCAGATCAGGAAAAATGTCGGCATGATCGTATTCGAGATTGTTCAGAATCACGGTTCTGGCGCGGTAATGGACAAATTTGCTACGTTTATCGAAAAACGCCGTGTCGTATTCATCCGCTTCGATGACGAAGAAACCGGCATGCTTGCCGGACAGGCGTGCCGACATACCGAAATTCATCGGCACGCCGCCGATCAGGAAACCTGGCGCATGACCGCGGTCTTCCAGAATCCAGGCCAGCATGGCGGCAGTCGTGGTCTTGCCGTGTGTACCCGCGACCGCCAGCACCCACTGATCCTGCAGGATGTGCCGACTTATCCATTGCGGTCCGGACACATAGGGCAAACCGCGGTTGAGAATTTCTTCCATCAATGGATTGCCGCGCGACACCACATTGCCAATGACGAACAGATCGGGCTGCAACTGTACCTGCCCGGGATCGAATCCCTGGATCAAGGCGATACCCTGGGCTTCCAGTTGCGCGCTCATGGGCGGATAGACATTGGCGTCACAGCCGGTGACCCGATGGCCGGCTGCCTGCGCCAGGACCGCCAGCCCCCCCATGAAGGTGCCGCAAATGCCGAGGATGTGAATATGCATGGTCGATCTTGATAAGGAATCGTGGGATTTTACCTGAGCCGGACGGGACAGCGATATCCGCAACTCCGGAGTATGATGGCAACCATGTCTCAAACCGATACCACACTCCTGCGCGTGAACATCACCACGGCACGCTGCCCGATGACAGCAGACAGCAGACAGCTGATGAAAATGCGGCATTTCCTGCTGTTCCTTCTGGTTGCCATACTTGCCGCCAGCCTCGGTATGTTCGTCAGTCATGGGCGGACTGCGCCGCCTGCCGCGCTCGCCAGACTGTTCGCGCAAACCATGCCGGATGTCGATGGCAAGCAGCAATCCTTGTCGCGATGGAAAGGCAAGCCGCTCATCATCAACTTCTGGGCAACCTGGTGCGCCCCGTGCGTCGAAGAAATGCCTGAGCTGGCAGCGCTGCAAGCCGAAATTGCGCCAGTGCAAATCATCGGCATCGGCATCGATTCTCAAGAGAACATCACCCGGTTTGCGAAAAAACTTTCTATCCCTTACCCGCTCTACGTCGCCGGGGGAGCTACCACCGATCTGCTGCGGCAGTTCGGCAATCAGGCCGGCGGTCTCCCCTTCACCGTTCTAGTAGGACTGGACGGAAAACTCGAGAAAGTCTATCTTGGACGCCTGGATTTTGATATGCTGCGCCACGACCTCGCCTCCCTGAAAAACAAACAGACGGCAGCGTCAGCCGCTTCACATTAGCGATTTTTCAAGTTTTTCTTGCCAAATGATGTCATGTGACGGCAAAATGCGCGCATCGTCGTCAAACGCAGGTCTTTACCCATGGCAAGCAATCTCCTCCTCCTCAATGGCCCCAACCTGAATTTACTGGGCACACGGGAGCCTGGAGTCTATGGATCGAGCACGCTGGCAGACATCGAGCAACGCGCGGCCTTGCAGGCCGGCAAGGCTGGCGCCGTCTTGCAGGTTTTTCAGAGTAACCATGAAGGCGCGCTGATCGATCGCATTCATGCGGCGCGTGAGGAAGGCGTGGACGCCATAGTGATCAACCCAGGCGGACTGACCCACACCAGTGTGGCCTTGCGTGATGCGCTGGCGGGCGTAGCGATTCCATTTGTGGAAGTCCATATTTCCAATATTCATCAGCGCGAAGAATTCCGTCATTTTTCTTGCCTGTCCGGCATCGCCAGGGCGGTGCTATGCGGCTTCGGCGTCGAAGGCTACCGCCTGGCCATCGATTACCTGCTCCAGCAGCACGCCGCGCCGGCCCCCTGATCCACAACACCATGCGGGATGAGGCAATGCTGCTTTGCCCAACTTGTCATACCACTGTTATTGAGGAATTTACATGGATTTACGGAAACTCAAAACCTTGATCGATCTGGTCGCCGAATCGGACATCGAGGAGCTGGAAGTCACCGAAGGCGAAAGCAGGGTACGTATCGCCAAGTCATCAGCAACCCCGCCAAACCAGGTCGTCATGATGCAACCGCAAGCTGCTTATCCGCAAGCCGTGTACACTGGCGCTCCCGTCACGGCGCCGGTCGCGGCACCAGCCACAGCCGCCGTACCGGAAGGCCATATCATCAAATCGCCGATGGTCGGCACCTTCTACCGATCTTCCGCGCCGGGTACGCCACCGTTCGTCGAAATCGGTAAAGAAGTCAAGGAAGGCGAAACCATCTGCATCATCGAAGCCATGAAACTGCTCAACGAAATCGACGCCGCCAAGGCCGGCGTGATCAAGCAGATACTGGTCGAAAACGGTCAACCGGTCGAATTTGGCCAACCGCTGTTCGTGATCGACTAAATCCTGCCAGAATACAGATGATTACTGGACACGCCATTCCGTGCGCTTGACTCTTGATGATGCACATTTCTTCTTATGTTTGAAAAAATCCTTATTGCCAATCGCGGCGAAATCGCTCTCCGTATCCAGCGCGCATGCCGTGAAATGGGCATCAAGACCGTAGTCGTCCACTCCGAAGCGGACCGCGAAGCGAAATACGTCAAGCTGGCGGATGAATCAGTCTGTATCGGGCCAGCCCCTTCGGCGTTGAGCTACCTGAACATGCCGGCCATCATCAGCGCCGCCGAAGTCACCGATGCCCAGGCGATCCATCCCGGCTACGGCTTTCTGTCCGAGAACGCCGATTTTGCCGAGCGCGTCGAACAGTCCGGCTTCGTCTTCATCGGCCCATCTGCGGAAAGCATACGCATGATGGGCGACAAGGTCTCGGCCAAACAGGCCATGATCCGCGCCGGCGTGCCTTGCGTACCCGGCTCGGAAGGAGCATTACCGGATAATCCGAAAGAAATCGTGCAGATCGCGCGCAAGATCGGCTACCCGGTCATCATCAAGGCAGCCGGCGGCGGCGGCGGTCGCGGCATGCGCGTGGTGCATACCGAAGCGGCGCTGATCAACGCCGTCACCATGACCAGGAGCGAAGCCGGCGCCGCTTTCGGCAACCCGGAAGTCTATATGGAAAAATATCTGGAAAATCCACGCCACGTGGAAATCCAGATCCTCGCCGACCAGCACAAGAATGCGATCTGGCTGGGCGAACGCGACTGCTCGATGCAGCGCCGGCACCAGAAGGTGATCGAAGAAGCGCCGGCGCCAGGCATCCCGCGCAAGATCATCGAAAAAACCGGTGAGCGTTGCGCTGAAGCCTGCCGCAAGATGGGCTATCGCGGCGCCGGCACCTTCGAATTCCTGTACGAAAACGAAGAATTCTATTTCATTGAAATGAATACCCGCGTGCAGGTCGAACATCCGGTCACAGAAATGATCACCGGCGTCGACATCGTGCAGGAACAGATCCGCATCGCCGCCAACGAAAAGCTGCGCTATCGCCAGCGCGACATCGAGTTGAAGGGGCATGCCATCGAATGCCGCATCAACGCCGAAGATCCATTCCGGTTCACACCCTCGCCGGGTCGCCTGACCGCCTGGCATGTGCCAGGCGGTCCCGGCATCCGTGTCGACTCGCACGCCTACGCCGGCTATGCCGTCCCGCCGAACTACGACTCCATGGTCGGCAAGCTGATCTCTTACGGCGCCACACGCGAACAGGCGATCCGCCGCATGCAGATCGCGCTGTCGGAAATGGTGGTGGAAGGGATTTCGACCAATATCCCGCTGCACCGTGAACTGATGGTCGATGCCCGCTTCATCGAAGGCGGCACCAACATCCATTACCTCGAACACAAGCTGTCGGAGCGTCCAGACGCGCCAGCAGCCGTCAAGCCAGCGAAAAAGTGATGGCCTGGACCGAAATCGTCATGCAGGTCACGCGCGATCGGGCTGAAGCATGGTCTGATGCCCTGCTGGAAGCTGGTGCGCTGTCAGTCTCGGTAGAAGACGCCGACGCAGGCACCGCCGCCGAACAGCCACTGTTCGGCGAACCCGGCATGCAAGCGGCTGCATGGCAACGCAGCCGCGTGGCGGCATTGGTCGATAACGACACCAACCATGCCGCCATGGTCAGTGACGCCGCCAGGACCATCGGTCTGACGTATGCGCTGCCGTTCACTTTGCACCCGGTGGAGGAACAAGACTGGGTGCGCCTGACGCAATCGCAATGCGACCCCATTCCTGTCGGCAAACGCATCTGGGTCGTGCCAAGCTGGCATGACGCGCCGGAACCCGACGCCCTGGTGCTGGCGCTGGACCCGGGTCTGGCCTTCGGTACCGGCAGCCATCCGACCACGCGCCTGTGCATGGAATGGCTGGAAGAACACGCCGTCGATGCCGCCACGGTACTCGACTATGGCTGCGGCTCCGGCATCCTGGCGCTGGTAGCAAAAAAATGCAAGGCGGCACACGTTGTCGGCGTGGATATCGACCCGCAAGCACTGGAATCGGCGCGCTTCAACAGCAAGCGCAACGCCTGCCACATCGACTATTATCTGCCGGAAGCCTTCGTCCGCGCGTATCCAGAAAACCAGACCTTCGCCATCGTGGCCGCCAATATTCTGGCCGGGCCGCTGCAACTGATGGCGCCGATGCTGGCCGGCCGCGTAGCGCCGGGCGGCGCGCTGCTGCTG
>JBAPMF010000088.1:0-36246 GCA_049278475.1 Herbaspirillum sp.
GCCTTGAACAAAAGACACGTCCAGCGACCGGGCCGGCTGTCGCGCCACAAGCCAAGGGCGACAGTCGCATCGAGCGTGACGGCAGCCAGCGCTGGCTGGTAGTCGCGCGCCCGCCCGGGCAACTGTGGGAGCCGATCAAGGATTTCTGGCAGGACAGCGGCTTCCTGATCAAGGTCGAGTCGCCTGATACCGGCGTGATGGAAACCGACTGGGCAGAAAACCGCGCCAAGATTCCGCAGGGCTTCATCCGTGATACGCTGGGCAAAGTGTTCGACTCGTTCTACTCGACTGGTGAGCGCGACAAATTCCGTACCCGTTTGGAACGCGGTCCGAACGGCACCACCGAGATCTTCATCAGCCATCGCGGCGCCGAAGAAGTACTCACCGGTACGGCCAAGGAAACCTCGGTGTGGACGGCGCGTCCTTCCGATCCGGGTCTGGAAGCGGAATTTCTGTCGCGTTTGATGGCGCGTCTGGGTACGGAAGAAGCCGATGCCAGGGCCGCTGTCGCCAATGTGTCATCCCTGCCATCGCGCTCCAGGCTGCTTAAGACGGCAAACGGTTCCAGCGTGCAGGTCGATGAGGGCTTTGACCGCGCATGGCGTCGCGTCGGCCTGGCGCTGGACCGTGTCGGTTTCACCGTGGAAGATCGTGATCGTTCGCAAGGCATGTATTTTGTGCGTTACGTCGATCAGGGTCAGGATGCCGGGAACAAGGATTCGAGCGGTTTCTTCTCAAAGCTATTCTCCAGTTCCAGGGAAAAAAATAGGAAGGCTGTGAGTTATCGCATCATCGTCGATGGCAGTGGCGACACCAGCCACATCACCGTCCAGAATAACGATGGCCAGCAGGAAGTTTCGCAAACCGCTGACAGGATTCTCGACCTGCTCAACGATCAGTTGAAATAATCCCAGACATTCATTGAAGGGTCCTTATGAGCATTTCCGTTTACGCCGTCTCCGTCCCGGTTTTCAAACAAGGCTTGAACAGCCTGAAAGAAGTGCTGAAAAAAGCCGAAGCATATGCCGCGGCCAGGCATATCGAAGCCGATGCGCTGCTAGAAGCGCGTTTGTTTCCAGATATGTTTCATCTGATCCGCCAGGTACAGATCGCCGCTGATTTCGCCAAAGGCGTATCAGCGCGTCTAGCTGGCGTGGAAGCTCCGTCCCATGACGACAGCGAAGCCAGCTTCGCCGATCTTCAGGTGCGGCTGGACAAGACCCTAGCCTTTATCGCCACACTGAAACCGGAGCAGTTCGTCGGCGCCGAAACGCGCGATATCGTGCTGCGCCCCGGTACGCCGAAGGAAAAACGTTTTACTGGCCACGACTATCTGCTGCATTACGGTTTGCAGCATTTCTTTTTCCACACCACCACGGCCTATGACATTCTGCGTCATAACGGCGTGGAAATCGGCAAGGCCGATTACATCGGTACTTACTGATCGGGCGGGAGACGGATCGAGACTGGCACCGACAAGAAGCCGGTCTCGTGGCACTCGATGCATCCCGTCTCTTCGCGATGATGCAGCAATTGAACCAGCCGCTGTCGGCCGGGGGATTGACATGAGTGCATTGTATGTCTTCGATATGGACGAAGCGCTTCTGCGACATACGTGATTCCATATCGGACGTTCCACTTTTTCAATCGCTGGAGCAAAGCATTTCCGTGAGCGCGACGCCTATGCGCTCGTCCGAACGCACTGCCTGGGCAGCGGCACGCAGCTTCGTGCGACAGTGATGATCCCGTCTAGGTAGCAGGCGACGCATGTGGTCTTAACCAAACATGAAACACACTTTTCTCTGGCACGACTACGAAACCTTCGGCGCTCAGGTACGGCGTGACCGGCCGGCGCAGTTTGCGGCGATCCGCACCGACGCCGAACTCAGGGAAATCGGCGACCCGATCATGATCTATTGCCGACCGGCGCCGGATTTCGCGCCCGATCCGCAATCCTGCCTGATCACCGGTATCACTCCGCAAATCTGTCTGGAACGCGGCATCCCTGAATACCAGTTCGCCGCCTGTATCGAACAGGCCATGTCGGAACCCGGCACCATCAGCGTTGGCTATAACACCATTCGCTTCGATGATGAGATCACGCGCTTCATGTTCTGGCGCAATCTGATCGATCCGTATGCGCGCGAATGGCAAAACCATTGCGGACGCTGGGATTTGCTGGACGTCGTGCGCACCACTTATGCGCTGCGCCCCGGCGGCATCGCATGGCCAGTAAAGGAAGACGGGGTCACGCCCAGCTTCATGCTGGAACACTTGACCAGGGCCAATGGCTTGCTGCACGATGCCGCGCACGATGCCTTGTCCGACGTGCGCGCCACGATCGCCCTCGCCCGACTGATCCGCGACCGGCAGCCGCGCTTGTTCGATTTTTGCCTGGCCCTGCGCAAAAAGGAGCGTGTCGCCGACGAAATTCCGGTGGCGAAACCTTTTCTGCACGTCTCCGGCATGTTTCCTGCGGCGCAGGGCTGTCTGGCGCTGATGTGGCCGCTTGGTCCTCACCCGACCAACAGAAATGAAATCATTGCCTGGGATCTGAGTCGCGATCCGGGCGAACTGACCGGACTGGATGCTGGGACGATCCGCACGCGCATGTTCTGTAAAACCGATGATTTGCCGGAAGGCATCTCGCGTCTGTCGATCAAAACCATTCATCTGAACAAGTCGCCGATCGTCATCGCCAACCTAAAAACTTTATCGGCCGGGCGCGCAGCCGAACTCGGCATCGATCTCGATGCCGCCTTGCAGCATGCGGCAGGCGCTGCCGCGTTGCCGGAAGAACTGGGCGCTGTCTGGGACAGCGTATTTCAGCGCCCCAAAGAAGCAGCGCCGGATGTCGATGAGGATTTGTACGGCAGCTTCATCGGTAACAATGACCGCCGCCGGCTGACGCGATTGCGTGCGCTGTCGCCGCAGGAACTGGCGCAAGCGCGCATCAGTTTCGACGACATCAGGCTGGAGGCATTGCTGTTCCGCTATCGCGCGCGCAACTTCCCCGAGAGTTTGTCGGCGGAAGACAAGCTGCGCTGGGAAGAACATCGTGCCGCACGCCTGCTTGATGGCGCAGGCGGCGTGCGCACGCTGGATGCATTATGCGGGCAAATCGATCAGATCCCGGAAAACGCTGGTGAGCGCGGCGAAGAAATCCTCAAGGCGCTGCACGACTACGCCAGGATGATTGCTCCGGAGCGGCATTGAGAAGCTGCTAGTCTGCTGTCTGTTTCATTGACGCATGCGCTCCATGCTGTCTTTATCCACGCTTCTGCCCTTGACGTAGGCCATGACCTCGAGTTTGCCGGCTTTTTCGAAGGTCAGCGTCAACAAAATCCTGTCGCCGGCTTTCAATGATTGGTTCAGGCCGATCAGCATGATGTGGTAGCCCTTGCCCGGTTGCATGGAGATTTTTTCGGCGGGCTTGATCTCGATGCTGCCGATTTCACGCATCTTCATCACACTGTCTTCCATGGACATGGTATGAATTTCGGTGACCTGGGCGATGGGCGAAGACGCCGAAACCAGTCTGTCGCTGGTTGGACCTTTATTTTCGATACGCAGATAGACGCCGCCGGAAGACTGACCGGGAACGGTGGCACGAGTCCAGGGATGGCCGATTTGCAGGTTGCCGAGCAGGTAGTCATGGTCGACGCCGGCGCTTTCGGAGTGGGGGGCGGCCAGTACTTCGGTCAGTAACAGACTGCAGAACACCAGATGGATAATGGCGATCCAGGAGGCAAGGGAGCGAGAGCGTGGCGACATAGGGCAAAAATTATAGCAAACAGTATTTTCGAATGCGCGTGTGGTTGAGGCATCACTGTAGCCCCTCGTTTTTTAGGACCAATCAGAAATAGAGGACGGGTTAACTCGTTGCAAGTTCGGTCAGGGCCTGACTGTCCCGATTTCCAAAAATATCGCCTTGAACGCTGCACGCTTACGTGGCTCATTCCAGAAGTCAAGAAAAACTTAATGCAGTACCCAGAATGACTGGATATCTTCAATTTCAGATTTCTCTTATCCTAATTTCAGAATTTTCCTGTATACACAAAGAAAAGGGCGGGCCATTCTGCCAAGACTTGTTCCAGAGTAACAAGTCATCATCCCCGTTTTGCGTTGTCGGGGAATGGTGGAACAGGCAGTCAGGAAATTTCTGAGCGACGCTTTACCCAAACTAGGAAGGATTGATCATGAGAGAACTGAGTATCAGTGAATTGGAGCTTGTTAGCGGGGCTGCTTGCCGGGAGCTTGTTATCAGCACGATGGATTATGTTCCAGGCTCGAACTTTGGGTCTATTCACTGGACCGTTACAGTTTGTGATAGGGACACGGCTGACGTTGCAACTTCGGCAGCTGCCGTACTATAGCCCCCCTCGTCTTTCAGCATGGCGCAGGCATACTACGCCGTGCGCGACGCACAAGTCATCATCCCCGTTTTGCGTTGCCGGGGAATGGTGGAACAGGCAGTCAGGAAATTTCTGAGCGACGCTTTACCCAAACTAGGAAGGATCGATCATGAGAGAACTGAGCATTAGTGAATTGGAGCTTGTTAGCGGGGCTGCTTGCCGGGAGTTTGTTATCAGCACGATGGATTATGTTCCAGGCGCGCAATATGGGTCTCGTTACTCGGTCATGAAAGTTTGTGATGACGGAACAGGCAATCAGATAATTTCTGAGCGGCAACACTTTACCTGGAACAGGCAGTCAGGAAATTATGAGAGAACTGAGTATCAGTGAATTGGAGCTTGTTATCAGCACGAGGGATTATATTCCAGGCTCGGACTATGGGTCTCTTCACTGGACCGTTACAGTTTGTGATAGGGACACGGCTGACGTTGCAGCCTCAGCAGCTGTCGTACTATAGCCCCCTCGTCTTTCAGCACGGCGCAGGCATACTACGCCGTGTGCGACGCACAAGTCATCATGAGAGTCTGGTCGCTGCGCGCGCTATTTTTTAACTGCCGCCGCTAAATCCGTTCTGCCGCCAGGCTTCATACACAACCACGGCAACCGTGTTGGATAAATTCAGGCTACGATTATTCGGTCGCATCGGCAGGCGAATACGTTGCGAGGCCGGAAACGATGCGCGCAGTTCAGGCGTGAGGCCGCGTGTTTCGGAGCCGAACACAAATGTGTCGCCGGGGTGGAAAGCAACGCTGGCAAATGGTGTCGCGCCATGCGTGGTCAGCGCGAACATGCGGGCAGCATCGTATTGCGGATCGGCGCGGCGTTTTTCGATGAAGCACTCCCAGTGCAGATGGACCTGCATGGTCGCGTAGTCGTGATAGTCCAGCCCGGCGCGGCGCATCCTGGCGTCGTCGAGTGGAAAACCGAGCGGCTCGATCAGATGAAGCTGTGCGCTGGTGTTGGCGCACAGGCGAATGATGTTGCCGGTATTGGGAGGAATCTCCGGCTCGACCAGAACGACGTGAAACAACGGAATCTCCTTGTGTTGACTTTCATACCGTGCGGGCAAATACGATGTTCGTCACGCGCTGCGCGCCAAAGCGTTTGAGCGTGGCAGCAATTTCGTTGAGTGTGGCGCCCGTAGTGATGACATCGTCAACCACACCGATATGACAACCGCATACATGATCTATCGCCGCAGGCGGGACTGCAAAAGCACGGTGCATGTTGTGCCGACGCTCCCTGGTAGGCAACGTCGCCTGGGCCTGGGTGTCGCGTAGTCTGACCAGAAGATGCGGAGCGAGCGCCGTGTCGAGCCGACGCGACAGCATCCGGGCGATTTCCAGCGACTGATTGAAGCCGCGTTCCTGTAGCCTCGATGTACCCAGCGGCACCGCCGTCAACAAAGTCGGCATTGCCAGGCCACGCTTTGTTTCATGGCGAATGACGTTGCGCAGCATGTCTGCCATGAGCGGCGCGAGCGGCAGCCTGGCGCTGAACTTCAGCGCCAGCACCAGCTGATCGGCGGGCGCGGCGTAATCGGCAGCGACGATGGTGGCATCGAAAGCAGGCTGGTGTTTCAGGCAATCGCCGCAGCGGATTTCCCTGGCCGTGGTCGGAATCGGCATGGCGCACTGCATGCAGCGGCGTGGACGTGTCGTGAAATAATGCTGCCGGCAGGGCTGGCATAGCGCGTTCCGGCCGATTTGCGCGCATAGCACGCATGAAGATGGCAGCAGTTGCGGCAAGCGGTGAAATTGCCGCAGCAAACTCAGGCTCGTATTGAACAGGCGCGCAAACATGTCGGAACATCCTGATGGCTGGGAATTGGACTACACTAGCGCCGATTATCTCATTTCGTTCACCGACTCTCCCCATGTCTTTGCCCTCGTCTGACGCCAGTGCCAAACTCAGTGCGCCGATCGATCTGCTGCTGGTGCGCCGTCTGTTTTCCACACCGGCGCGCGTGGCTGAATCGGATTTTCTGCGACGCGAAGTGGCGGCGCGCATGCTCGAGCGTCTACTGCTGGTCAAGATCGCGCCGCAGCACATGCTGGATGCCGGTTGCGGCGAGGGGGCCGACATCGTTTCCTTGCAGCAGCGCTTTGCCGATGCCCGGATCATCGGTCTGGACGGTGCCTTCAATATGCTGCTTCTGGCGCGGGAGCGCCGGCAGATGGCGCAATCCGCCATCGATCGTCTGTTGACCAGATGGCTACCGTCAGCCGGCCCGGGCAGCGCCGGCGGGCTGGTTTGCGCGGACTTTGCCCGGTTGCCGTTTGCCGCGCGTGCCTTGGACATGGTGTGGTCCAATTTGGCGTTGCACTGGCATCCGCAGCCGGATCGCGTTTTCACCGAGTGGCGCCGGGTCTTACAAGTCGAGGGTTTGCTGATGTTTTCCTGTTTCGGACCAGACACTTTCAGAGAGCTGCGTATCGCCTTTGAGCGCATCGACGCCGTTTCGCACAGCTTGCCCTTCGTCGACATGCATGATCTCGGTGACATGCTGGTCCATGCCGGCTTTTCGACGCCAGTGATGGAGATGGAAAATATCACAGTGACCTATGACACGCCGTCACATCTGTTGGCGGACTTGCGCGCCTGGGGCGGCAATCCGCTGGAAAGCCGACGGCGTGGTCTGCTGGGCCGCGCTGCTCATACGCGCCTGCTGAACGCGCTGGAGCAGCTGCGCGACGCCGATGGCAAGATACCGCTGACGTTTGAAGTGATCTATGGTCATGCCTTCCGTCCACTACCCAGAACCACGGCGAGCGTGGAATCGATCATTCACTTTGATCTGCCGAAAAAATAACCCTAGTCTCACCATTCCATGGGGCGATCTTTATCAGCATCAGCATGCCTGGTAACGTCAGTACAAAACACAGGATGAAGAAATTGAACCAGCCCAGGTCCGCTACGATATAGCCGACCGAGGAATTGATGAAAGTACGCGGAACCGCCGCTAGACTGGTGAACAGCGCATATTGGGTAGCCGTGTAGCGCGGGTCCGTTTCGCGCATGATGTAAGCGACGAAAGCAGCTGTGCCCAGCCCCACGCCGAACGCTTCGAAACCGACCACCACGGCCAGCGCCAACGCATCCGGTCCGATCCGGACCAGCCAGGCGAAGCCCAGAATGGCGACTGCCTGGGTCACACCGAAAATCCACAATGCTTTGTTGATACCCAACCGTATCATCCAGATGCCGCCGGCGATGCCGCCCAGCACGCTGGCCCACAAGCTGCTTGTCTTGGAAATCATGCCGATCTGCGTCATCGAAAACCCAAGATCGATATAAAACTTGGTTGCCAGCGCCGTTGCCATACTGTCGCCAAGCTTGTACAAAAAGATAAAGGCCAGCACCGCCGCGCCCCGACTGCCGCGCGTGACGAATTCCTGAAATGGCAGCACCACGGCTTCGCGTAGATTCTTTGGCGGCAAACCATAGATTTTCGGCTCTGCAACGGCCAGAGTGCATAGTAAACCCGGCAGCATGAAGGCAGCGGTGATCCAGAATACCGCCTGCCACGGCATCAGGTCGGCCAGCACCAGCGACAAGGCGCCAGGCACCATGCCGGAGAGTTTATAGGCGTTGACATGGATGACGCTGCCTAGCCCCAGCTCTTCTTCCGGCAAGATTTCGCGACGATAGGCGTCGATCACGATGTCCTGACTGGCTGACAAAAAGGCCACCACCGAGGCCATGAAGGCAATCGCTGCGACCTGCGTATGCGGATCCAGCATCCCCATGGCGCCAATGCCGAGAAACAGCGTTGCCTGCGTAAAGAACATCCAGCCGCGGCGACGCCCCATCCTGCCGAAATGAAACCGGTCCATCAACGGCGACCACAGAAATTTCCAGGTGTAGGGAAACATCACCAGCGCGAACAGTCCCAGCGCTTTGACGTCGAGTCCGGACTTCGCCAGCCATGCCTGTAACAGGCTCAACAGAATGAACAAAGGCAAACCCGACGAAAAACCGAGGAACACACAGGTCAGCATGCGACGGTTGAACCAGCTGCGCCACGAAATCGAGGAAGGAATCATAAATGTCAGGTCTTCATCCCTATTTTTTTTTCAAGCGGAATACCGCCAGACTACCGCGCCAGTTCAGCAAGAAAGAAACCACCGTTCCTTCATGCAAGGCGACGCGCTCCAGCACCTCGAGACCGACTTCGCCGGCCAGTTCCTCGAAGTCCCGGATGGTGGCGCAACGCAGGTTGGGCGTGTCGTACCACTGGTAAGGCAGCGACTCCGATACCGGCATGCGTCCCCGCAACAGCGCGATGCGATGCGACCAGTAGGCGAAGTTGGGAAAGGACACGATCGCCTCGCGCCCGACGCGGGCGATCTCGCGCAGAATACCTTCGACATCCTTGACCATCTGCAATGCCGACAGGCACAACACGGTGTCGAAGGCATCATCTTCGAACATCGCCAGGCCACCCTCCAGGTCCTGCTGGATCACGGAGACATTACGCGCCACGCATTCCGGAATGCGCGCGTCATCGATCTCGATGCCGTAGCCGCTGCAAGCCTTGTCGGTTTGCAGATAATCGAGCATCACACCATCGCCGCAACCCGCGTCCAGAACCTGCGCGCTGGCGCGAACCCAGTGCGCGATGAAGGCAAGATCGGGACGCAACCGGCTCAGCTCAGGGAAATTCATGCGCACGCCTCCACGGCAATTTCCGCCCACACGCGCCGATAGTATTCACGCAGCAGTTTCATGTAACGCGCATCCTCCAGCAGGAAAGCGTCATGCCCGTGCGGCGCATCGATTTCCGCATAGACCACCCGGCGCCTGTTACTCACCAGCGCCTGCGCCATTTCGCGGCTGCACTCGGGCGAGAAGCGCCAGTCGGTGGTAAACGACACCAACAGGAATTGCGCCCTGACGCTGGCAAAAGCCTTGACCAGATCGCCGCCGAAATCCCGGGCCGGATCGAAGTAGTCGAGCGCCTTGGTAATCAGCAAATAGGTATTGGCATCGAAGTAGGCCGAAAATTTGTCGCCCTGATAACGTAGGTAAGATTCGATTTCGAAGTCGATCCCGAAGCCAAACTGATACTCGCCGGAACGCAGATCGCGGCCGAATCTTTCAGCCATGTCGTCATCTGACAAATAGGTGATATGCCCCACCATGCGTGCTACACGCAGGCCGTTTTTCGGCACCACGCCATGGGCATAGAAATCGCCGCCATGAAAATCCGGATCGGTCAGGATAGCTTGGCGCGCCACGTCATTGAAAGCAATGTTCTGGGCCGACAGTTTCGGCGTCGAGGCAATCACGATGCAATGACGCAGGCGATCCGGAAACATCATGCTCCACGCCAGCGCCTGCATGCCGCCCAGCGAACCGCCCATGACTGCGGCAAACTGCGTGATGCCGAGCTGATCTGCCAGACGCGCCTGGGCATTAACCCAGTCTTCCACGGTAACGACCGGAAAACTCGCACCATAGGTCTTGCCGGTGGCTGGATTGGTATGCATCGGACCGGTCGAACCAAAACAGGAACCGAGATTATTGATGCCGATGACGAAAAATCTGTCTGTATCCAGCGGCTTGCCGGGACCAACCATGTTATTCCACCAGCCGACATTGCCGGGGTCATCCTCGTAGACGCCGGCGACATGGTGCGAAGCATTGAGCGCATGACACACCAGCACAGCGTTGGATTTGTCGGCATTGAGCATGCCGTAGGTTTCATACACCAGGTCATAGCCGCTCAGCGCCGTGCCGTTCTTGAGCGGCAATGCTTCCTGGAAGTGCATGATGCAGGGCGATACGATTCCGATCGACATGGATTCTCTTTGTTATCCTGTAGTTGAGCCTGTAGGCAAATGCCGGACGGCATATGCCTACCTCTCAAGCCTTGGTCTCCGGCCCGGCATGCAGCACGCGCAATTGCGCCATGGCAGCCTCGATGACTGATGGTTCAGTGGCCCTGAGCACCTTCTTGACCTGTGGTTCCAGCAAAGTGAGGTCACTGCCTAGGATTTCCTGCTTGACCGACAGCAACTGCGAAGGGTGCATGGAGAACTCCAGCAAGCCCATACCTAGCAGCAGGCGCGTCCACTTGACGTCACCGGCCATTTCGCCGCACACGGCCACCGGGATGCCGGCCTTGCGCCCCATCGCGATCACGTTCGATAACAGAAACAGCACCGCCGGATGCAAGGGATCGTACAGATGCGCCACCTCATGATCGACGCGATCGATCGCCAACGTGTACTGGATCAGGTCATTCGTGCCGATCGATAGAAAATCGAGACGTTTGATGAACATCGGCAAGGCCAGCGCGGCAGCCGGAATTTCGATCATGGCGCCGACCTCGATGTGCTCATCGAATTTCTGCTGACGCTGACGCAACTGGCCCTTGGCCTGCTCGATCAGCGCCAGCGTCTGGTCGACTTCAAACGCATGCGCCATCATCGGAATCAGCAGCTTGACCGGACCAAAAGCCGAAGCGCGTAGAATCGCACGCAACTGCGTCAAAAACATCTGCGGCTCGCTCAGGCAGTAGCGGATCGCGCGCAAACCCAATGCCGGGTTCAAGGCAGTCTGTTCATTTGCGACGAGCGGCTTGTCAGCGCCGACGTCAAGCGTGCGGATCGTCACCGGGCGCCCCTTCATAGCCTCTACGGCCTGACGATACGACGCTAACTGTTCTTCCTCCGCTGGAAATTTTTCCGGATGACCGGCACGCCCCATGAACAGGAATTCGGAACGAAACAGGCCGATGCCGTTGGCGCCTGCTTCCAGCGCCGGGCCACTGTCGGTCGGTAATTCGATATTGGCCAGCAGCATGATTCCGGTACCGTCCTGCGTGATCGCCGGGGTCTTCTTGAGGCGACCGAGCTTTTTGCGGTCGCGCAACATGCGTTCCTGGCGCGTGCGGTACTGTGTCAGCACCAACGGTGACGGATCAATGATGGCGATACCGGCATCGCCATCGATGATCAGTACATCGTCCTGCTTGACCAGCGTCGAAGCATTGTTCATCCCGACGACAGCGGGGATGTCGAGACTGCGGGCCACGATTGCCGCGTGCGAATTCTGGCCGCCGCGGTCCGTGACGAAACCGCCGAAAGCGCCGTCCCGGAATTGCAGCATGTCGGCAGGAGAAATGTCGTGCGCCACGACAATGATACTGGCGGTCGCGCCATCGTCTCCTGCGGCCGGCGGCAAATCGACCGCGCTGCCGGTGAGTACCTTGAGCACGCGGTCGCCGACTTGCTGAATGTCAGCCTTGCGCTCGCGCAGATAAGCGTCCTCGATTTCATCGAACTGCGCTGACAAGCCATCGATCTGCGTCACCAATGCCCATTCGGCATTGTAATAGCGATGACGGATGATATTGAACGGCATGTCGGCAAGCATCGGGTCAGACAGAATCATCACATGCACACCGATGAGCGCATCCAATTCAGGCGGCGCCTCCTTCGGCAGTTCATGACGCATCACCTGCAACTCTTGATGGACGACGGCAATCGCATTCTTGAGACGTTGCACTTCCGCCTCGACCTGATCCTCGGGGATCAGGTAATGTCTGACATCCAGTGCCGCAGGGGCGAGCAGATGCGCGCGGCCTATCGCTATGCCTCTGGAAACTGGGATGCCGTGTAAAACGAAAGATGCCATCGCGCTTCTCTCCCGCATTCGTCAACGTGTCCTTACTGTCCTTCGCCGAAACAGTCCTGCACCAATGCTTCCAGCGCATCGAAACACGCCTGCTCATCCTCGCCTTCGGTTTCCAGCAAAACCATGCTGCCCTTGCCTGCGGCCAGCATCATGACGCCCATGATGGATTTCGCGTTGACACGGCGCTCGTTGAAAGTCATCCAGACATCACACTTGTATCTGGAGGCCAGCTGGGTGAATCTGGCCGAGGCGCGCGCATGCAAGCCGAGTTTGTTGATGATCTCAAGTTCTTTCCGAATCATGAAAACTCTTTCTTTTTTGTGACAACAAGAAAAAACACGAATGTGCTTATCCCACGCGCACGGCGCCGTTCCGGGCGCCGGTCAGCGCCATCGCTACGACGACATCGAGTGTATCGTTGCGATACGTCAGCGCGCGCAGCAACATCGGCAAACTGACGCCCGCAATGACTGCAACGCTGCCGACGGCGCACAGGGAAGTGCAGCAATTGGAAGGCGTGCCACCCACGACATCGGTGATCACCAGCACGCCGCTGCCGTCGTCGAGGCGGCATACGGCATCTGCCGCCAGCTTTTGCACTTCCGACAGACTCTGATCGGCAATGACGTCAATGGCTTCCATGCGTTCCGGTATATCGCAAAATACGTGCGTTACCGCCGTGATGAAAGCCTGGCCTAACGGAGCATGCGTGAGAAGAAGAATACCAACCATGAATTGTAATGAGCTTACGTTGCCAAACCAGGTTCAGCGACAGCAGCTTCCAGCGCATCGACGAACATGGCGGCAATATCGAAGCTGCTTTGTTGCGTGATTTCCTGGAAGCAGGTCGGACTGGTGACATTGATTTCTGTCAAATAGCTGCCAATCACGTCTAATCCTACCAGCAACAGCCCGCGTTGCGCCAATACCGGCGCCAGCGCTTCGGCGATTTCCAGCTCGCGCGGCGCAATCGGCTGCGCGACGCCGAGGCCACCGGCGGCCAGATTGCCGCGCACTTCCCCGCCTTGCGGAATACGCGCCAGCACATGCGGCACCACTTTACCGCCAATCAGCAGGATACGCTGGTCGCCCCTGACGATTTCCGGAATGAAACTCTGCGCCATGATGGTCTGATTACCATTGTCGGTCAGCATCTCGATCGCCGCGCCTAGATTCATGCCATCCCGGCCGATGCGAAAAATCCCCGTGCCGCCCATACCATCGAGCGGCTTCAGGATCACGTCCTTGTGTTCGGCATGAAAAGCGCGCAGACGCTTGGCGTCGCGTGTGACCAGAGTCGGCGCGGTGTATTGCGGAAACTGTGCAATCGCCAGCTTTTCATTATGGCTGCGGATCGCTGCTGGCCTGTTGAACACGCGCGCGCCCTGCTTCTCCGCCAGTTCAAGCAGATACGTGGTATAGATATACTCCATGTCGAACGGCGGATCTTTACGGATCACGACGGCATCGAACCCGGACAGGAAAGCCACGGCCGGGGCGTCGGCGCGATACCAGTCGTCGGCATCACCGGTGAGCGTGATCCGCGCCGCATTGGCCGTTACCAGACCGCTTTCCAGCACGATGTCGGTCTGCCCAAAAGCGTAGATGGCATGACCACGTCGGGCCGCTTCGCGCATCATCGCAAAAGTCGAGTCCTTATAGGTCTTGAAGGTAGTGAGCGGGTCCGCCAGAAAAGCGACTTTCATGCGTGATCCATCAAAAAGAAATTACGGTGTAAGGCCGGAAATCCTGCGCATAATGCAAAAAGCCGCCAGGCGTTCGCCGGCGGCTTTTTTGCTGTGCCGGAAAAGCACGCGTCGATTCAACGTTTCGAGAACTGCTTCGCGCGGCGCGCCTTGCGCAGACCAACCTTCTTGCGTTCGACTTCACGCGCATCACGGGTCACGAAGCCTGCCTTGGACAGTTCCGGTTTCAGCGTTGCATCGTAGTCGATCAAGGCGCGGGTGATGCCGTGACGAACGGCGCCGGCCTGGCCAGATTCACCGCCGCCATGGACGTTGACCATGATGTCGAAACGCTCGACATTGTTGGTCAACTCCAGCGGTTGACGAATCACCATCAGACCGGTTTCGCGCGAGAAATACTCATTCGCAGGTTTTCCGTTGACGATGATGCTACCCGAACCGGACTTGATGAAAACACGCGCCACCGCACTCTTGCGACGGCCGGTTCCGTAATTGTAGTTACCGATCATGTCCATTCCTTAGAGTTCAAGTGCTTTGGGTTGCTGGGCAGTGTGCGGATGGCTGCCATCCGCATACACCTTCAGCTTCTTGATCATCGCGTAGCCGAGCGGACCCTTGGGCAGCATGCCCTTGACAGCGTTTTCCAGCGCACGGCCTGGAAAACGCTGTTGCATTTTCAGGAAATTGGTTGCGTAGATGCCGCCCGGATAGCCACTGTGACGGTAGTAGGTTTTTTCAGTTGCTTTGGCGCCGGTGACACGCAGCTTGCCTGCATTGATCACGACGATGAAATCGCCCGTATCGACGTGCGGAGTAAATTCCGGTTTGTGCTTGCCGCGCAGTCGGAGCGCCACTTCGCTGGCAACACGTCCGAGGACTTTGTCCGTCGCGTCAATCACGAACCACTCGCGCTTTACCTCATGGGCTTTAGCGGAAAAGGTCTTCATGATGACTTCCTAAGTTAAATTAACATTGAACGCTCGATCCGGCGGTTCTGCGGCTACAAGGCGCACAATGTGATCGACCTTGCCTTGCCGACGCAGACTCTTCCTTATAATCTTTCCCGGAGCGTACGGGAAGCGGGCAATCATAACCTTTTCAATGACTTAGCGTCAAATCTTTTATCGAGGCCCCGGCCGGTCCCGCATGGCGTCGTCTTGACCGTCTGACGCGGTCAGGACGTTTCGGTGTCCGAGTCCGGCAGCACCACGTTGACGTCGAGCACTTCCAGGTTGCCCTGGCGGTCGAGCGAGATCTTGATATCGTCGGCATCGACCCTGGTGTACCTGGAAATGACCTCGATCAGTTCCTTGTGTAGGGCCGGTAGGAAATCATGTCCTTGCCCCCGATGGCCGCCGCGCTCGCGCGCGATGATGATTTGTAGGCGTTCCTTAGCGGCCACGGCGCTTTTCGCCTTGGGCGGAAACAGAAAGGAAAGCAAAGCCATGTCATTTACCTCCGAAAATACGCTGGAGCAGGCTTGGCTTTTCGTTGCTGATGAAGCGCAGCGGCAGGTCTTCGCCGAGGAAGCGACCGACCAGATCGTGATAGGCTTCGGCCACGTCGCTCTCTTTCAGGTGAATCGCCGGCTTACCCTGGTTGGAGGCATGCAGTACGGATTCTGATTCGGGGATGACGCTGATCAGCGGGATGCGCAGGATTTCCTGCACGTCGGTGTAGGACAGCATTTCGCCGGCTTCGACGCGCTTGGGCGCATAGCGGGTGATCAGTAGGTGTTCCTTGACGGGTTCGCCGCCATTGAGGGCGCGGCGCGACTTGGCTTGGATGATGCCCAGGATGCGGTCGGAGTCGCGTACCGATGATACTTCCGGATTGGTCACGATGATCGCTTCGTCGGCGAAGGTCAGCGCCATCACCGCACCGTGCTCGATACCGGCCGGCGAGTCGCAGATGATGTAGTCGAAGTCCATTTCACCGAGGTCGTTCAGCACACGTTCCACGCCTTCTTCCGACAGCGCGTCCTTGTCGCGGGTTTGCGATGCCGGTAGGATGAACAGATTGTCGCAGTGCTTGTCCTTGATCAGCGCCTGATTCAGTGTTGCTTCCTGATTGACGACATTGATCAGATCGTATACTACGCGGCGTTCGCACCCCATGATGAGGTCGAGGTTGCGCAGCCCGACGTCGAAATCAATCACGGCGGTCTTGTGACCGCGCAGAGCCAGACCCGATGCGAAACTGGCGCTCGATGTCGTTTTGCCGACGCCGCCTTTACCGGAGGTCACAACAACGATTTTTGCCACAGCAGCACTCCTTAGGAAATCAGATTTGATAGGTAAATGCCGGTCATTTGCCGGTATGAATCGGCAACACGTCGATACGGTCGCCGTGCAGGCACACCTGCACTGGCTGCCGGGCCAATGCAGACGCGTGTCCGTTCTCAAAGGTACGATAGACGCCGGCGATCGATACCAGTTCTGCTTCTAGGCTGACGGCGAAGATGCGTGCGCTGGTATTGCCGCTGGCGCCGGCCAGGGCGCGGCCGCGCAGCGGGGCGTAGACATGGATGCTGCCGTCGGCAATGATCTCCGCGCCGTTGTTGACGGCTGCCATGATGACCAGATCGGCGCCGCGCGCGTAAATGCGCTGGCCGGCACGCACCGGCGTGTCGACGACCATGGTGGTGACTGCCGATGCTGCGGCAGGAGCAGGTGTCGGCGCAGGGGTAGCAGGGGTAGTTTTCGGCGTTTCTTCAGCCGCGCCGGCCGGCGCGGTTTCCTGCTGCTGCGGACGCGGTGCGCCGTCATCGATGGAGAGACCTTGCGCGACGATGTCCGCATGCAAGGCTTTTGGTGCATTGCGCACGGCAACCGCATTGAGGCGATAGCGTTTGAACAGGGCTACCAGTGCGGCCCAGTCGATGCAGGCATCGGTGCCCGCACCATCGAGCATGCCGATGTCGAGCACGGTGAATTCGTCTTCGAAGAAGTCGGGCACGCCGCCGGTCATGTCCTGCAATGCCTTGCCCAGTGATGTCGGATCGGTGTCGTGCAGGATCACAGAAATGGCGACTACGGTAGAAATCTTGATGTCGATCGGTTTACGAGCGTTCTGCATAAGTTGTTCAGTCCCTGTGTTTTCCCGCGAAAAAACGACAGGTCGACTGCGTTCGTGGGACTCTGCTTACATCGTCTTGCGCTGACCGGCAGGCCGCCAGTCGTTTGGCATTATACAGTCAGCTTGGCGGTGCGCTAGCGTCTGATATCGACGCGATGTGGAGTATGATGAAAAACCTGTTTTCCTGATCTGCCACCATCATGACTTTACGCATCATTGCCACCGGCGGCACCTTTGACAAGCATTACGATGCTATCACCGGCCGGCTTGGTTTTGCCGGCAGCCATTTGCCCGAAGCGATTGTGCGCGCGCGTTTGACCATTGCCGCTACACTGGAAGAGTTGCCGCTGCTCGATTCGCTCGACATGCAGGATATCGACCGGCGCCGTGTGCTGGCGTCCTGCGACCGCGCCGAAGAAAACGCCATCGTCATCATCCACGGCACCGACACCATGCAAGACACCGCGCGCGTGCTGGGCGCCGCGCAACTGGCAAAGACCATCGTGCTTACCGGCGCCATGATTCCCTATGCTATCCGGGGATCGGATGCCCAGTTCAATTTCGGTTTTGCCTGCGGCGTGGCGCAGGTGCTGTCGCATGGCGTATATGTTGCGATGAATGGTCGCGTTTTCGCTTGGGACAAGGTCGTCAAGAATCGCAGCGCCGGGATATTCGAATCCATCGATCCGTCAACAATCTAGCAGGCTGTTGAAATACATCTGCATGTAAACGAAGTGTAAGCCGCGCCCGCGAGTCATAACGACATCAGGTGATGGGACAACGATGGAGAGAGTTTGCTTTGAATCGACATGAGGCATGAATGACGATCCAAGGTAAAAAAGCCTAAGTGGTGATTCATTTAGGCTTTTCCGTTTTTTGTCTGGTCGGGGTGAGAGGATTCGAACCTCCGGCCTCTACGTCCCGAACGTAGCGCTCTACCGGGCTAAGCTACACCCCGACTGTTCGTATCATTGTGCTTGCTTGTATCATTGCTGAATTACGCCTGTCAATGATTACGGCTTACTGCAAAGGCGGATAATTCTAGCAAAGAATCTTTGTATTTACTATCGGGAAGTGAGGCGACTGCATCGGCTGCGCGGCATGCGGCTTTTTGTGCCTCCCGACGAGTATAATCCAGCGCCCCAGAATGCATGATTGCTGCCAGTATTTGATCAAAGCACTGTTCGTCGCCGTTCTCGATGCAGCTGCGCACCAGTTCGCGTTGTTTTGCGTTGCCATGCCCCATCAGGTAGATCAGCGGCAGGGTCGGTTTGCCTTCACGTAAATCGTCACCGATGTTCTTGCCGATTTCGATAGTGTTACCGGAATAGTCGAGAACATCATCAATCAACTGAAAGGCGGTGCCGAGCGAGCATCCATATTCACCAGCGGCTTCGATGCAGGCTTCGTCGGCGCCGGCAATGAGCGCACCGAGCTGGGCTGCGGCTTCGAACAGCTTGGCAGTCTTGGCGCGGATCACGCGCAGGTAGGTGGCTTCATTGACATCGGGATTATGCATGTTGAGCAATTGCAGCACTTCGCCTTCCGCGATCACGTTGGTGGCATCAGCCACGATTTGCATGACGCGGGAATTGCCTACCGCCACCATCATCTGGAAGGCGCGCGAATACAGAAAATCACCGACTAGCACTGATGCGGCATTGCCAAACAGGGCGTTGGCGGTTTGCTTGCCGCGGCGTAGCGAAGACTCGTCGACCACGTCGTCGTGCAGCAGGGTGGCGGTATGGATGAATTCGATGACGGCCGCCAGCGTGTGATGCGCGGCGCCCTGATAGGCATGGGCATTGGCGATCAGTAACACCAGTACAGGCCGGATGCGCTTGCCGCCAGCGCTGATGATGTACTCGGACACTTGATTGACCAGTGGTACTTCGGAATAAAGTTTTTGGCGAATAATCGCATTGACCGCTCTCATGTCGGTAGTGATCGAGTCAGTGAAAGAGTCGAGTGTGGCGGATTGGGGAGCGGCGGACAAGGTAGAACCTGCGGAAAAATCAAGATTGCTGTGATTATAAACGCACTTGGGAATGTATCGAATTCAGAATGTCAAGATTTTTTGACATGTATTTTAAATCCGGGTACAGTTAGGAGTTTTCCCGATCGGAAGGTCACATATAGAAAAGTTGGCTCTTTGCGGGGGAAAGGAATTTTTTCATTCATTCGATGAGGCTTCACATGTACGCGGTCATAAAAACCGGCGGCAAACAATACAAAGTTGCTGCAGGCGAAAAACTGAAAGTAGAACAGATACCGGCAAACATTGGCTCCGAAATCACTTTGGATCAAGTGCTCGCAGTGGGCGCAGGCGATACCGTCGAGTTCGGTGTGCCGTTGGTCGAGGGTGCAAAGGTGCTGGCTACCGTTATCGCGCAAGGTCGCCACGATAAGGTCAAGATCTTCAAAATGCGTCGTCGTAAGCATTACCAGAAGCGTCAAGGCCATCGTCAGAACTACACTGAATTGCAGATCGTCTCGGTCAATGCTTGATTGCGTAGGCTAAACTAGATACAAGGAGTCCTGTAAATGGCACACAAAAAAGGCGGCGGCACCACGCGCAATGGCCGTGATTCAGAGTCGAAGCGGCTTGGCGTCAAGGTCTATGGTGGCCAGGCCATCAATGCCGGCGGCATCATCATTCGTCAACGCGGTACCAGGGTCCATCCAGGCGAAAACGTCGGTATGGGTAAAGACCACACTCTGTTCGCATTGATGGAAGGCAAAGTCCGGTTTGTGATCAAAGGGGCTGCAAAGCGTCAATACGTGACCGTCGTTGCTGCTTAGGTTTTCTTGAGGTCAACTTAGAGCCGCTAACACAATGCCGATGGCAAGGCGGGTGCAACGCAGCCAGGAAATCGTGAAAAGTAGTAAAGGCTCTTCCTCCGGTAGAGCCTTTTTAGCTTCAGCCTGTTTATTTTGTCATTTCATCCTGGCGCCGTGGCTTTCGCAGGTTGGCGGTAATTATCATGAAGTTTGTCGACGAAGCAAAAATCGAAGTCATTGCCGGTGACGGCGGCAATGGTGTTGCCAGTTTTTGCCGTGAAAAATTTCGTCCATTCGGTGGTCCCGACGGCGGCGACGGCGGCAAGGGCGGCAGCATCTGGGCGGTCGCCGATCGTAATGTCAACACGCTGATCGACTACCGTTATTCCAGGCTGCACAAGGCACGCAATGGTGAAAACGGTCGCGGTTCCGACTGCTATGGCAAGGGCGCCGACGATATTTTTCTGCGCATGCCGGTTGGCACGCTGATCGTCGACGATGTGACTGGCGAATACATCGCCGACCTCACCGATCACGATCAGAAGGTATTGTTGGCTCAGGGCGGCGAAGGCGGCTGGGGCAACATTCACTTCAAGACTTCGACCAACCGCGCCCCGCGTCAAAAAACCGAAGGCAAGGAGGGCCAGCATCGCGAACTACGCCTGGAGTTGAAAGTGCTGGCCGACGTCGGACTGCTGGGCATGCCCAACGCCGGTAAGTCGACTCTTATTTCCGCTGTATCGAACGCGCGTCCGAAGATCGCCGATTATCCGTTTACGACCCTGTATCCGAATCTGGGCGTGGTGCGTGTGAGCCATGAAAAAAGCTTCGTCATTGCTGACATTCCCGGCCTGATCGAAGGCGCTGCCGATGGCGCTGGCCTGGGAGTGCGGTTCCTGCGCCATTTGCAGCGTACCGGCCTGCTGCTGCACATCGTCGATTTGGCCCCGTTTGAAGATAGCGTCGATCCAGTCAAGGAAGCCCAAGCCATTGTCAAGGAACTGCAAAAGTACGACGACTCCCTGGCCGGGAAGCCGCGTTGGCTGGTGCTCAATAAACTCGACATGGTGCCGAAGGCCGAGCGTGCCAAGCGTGTTAAGGATTTTATCGAGCGGTTCGGCTGGAAAGAGGCAGTATTCGAAATCTCCGCCCTGACCCGTGACGGTTGCGAAAACCTGATCACGGCAATTTACGCCTATCTGGAAACCAGACGCTATCAGGAGCATCGCGCGGGAGAAATACAGATGACAGAAGAAGCGCGCGGCATTTCCTCGATCGATCCAGGCGATCCGCGTTTCAAGCTCATCGACTGAGATATGTCTTCCGTGATACAACAGGCCAAGCGACTGATCGTCAAGGTCGGCTCATCGCTCGTCACCAATGATGGTAAAGGCCTGGATGCTGCCGCCATCGCCAGGTGGGCAGAGCAGATCACGCATTTGCGCACACTGGGCAAGGAAGTAGTGCTGGTGAGTTCCGGCGCGATTGCCGAAGGCATGCAGCGTCTCGGTTTCGAACGTCGTCCGGTCAGCGTGCATGAACTGCAGGCTTGTGCCGCCGTCGGTCAGATGGGTTTGGCGCAAATCTATGAGAGCAGTTTTCGTGCGCATCGGCTTGGCACCGCCCAGATATTGCTGACACATGCCGACCTCGCCGATCGTGAGCGTTATCTGAATGCGCGTTCGACATTGCTTACTCTGCTGCGACTCGGTGTGGTTCCCATCATCAATGAAAATGATACCGTCGTTACCGACGAAATCAAGTTTGGCGACAATGACACGCTCGGCGCGCTCGTCACTAATCTGATCGAAGCCGATGCCCTGATCATTCTCACTGACCAGCGCGGTCTTTATACTTCGGATCCACGCCGCGATCCGGCTGCCCAATTTGTCCATGAAGCCCAGGCCGGCGATTTGTCGCTGGAGGCCATGGCCGGAGGCACCGGTACCGGCATTGGCCGCGGCGGCATGCTGACCAAGATTTTGGCAGCCAAGCGCGCGGCGACTTCCGGCGCGCATACGGTCATCGCCTGGGGACGTGAGAAACGCGTGCTGAGCCGTCTTGCGGCAGGCGAAGCCATCGGCACCCGGCTTATGGCGCGGACAGCGCAATTGACAGCGCGCAAGCAATGGATGGCTGATCATTTGCAGACGGCCGGGCGCGTGGTATTGGACGATGGCGCCGTGCAGAAGTTGACGGCGGAAGGTAAATCGCTGTTGCCGATCGGCGTGACCGAAGTGACCGGCGAATTCGGCCGCGGCGATGTGATTACCTGTGTCGATGCCGTCGGCAAGCCGATTGCGCGTGGTATCAGCAACTACGCCAGTCCCGATGCGCGACGTATCGTGCGGCACTCATCGTCCGAGATTCTCTCGATTCTAGGGTTTATGGAAGAACCTGAACTGATCCATCGTGATAATCTGGTTCTGCTGTGATTCCTGCGCCCGTTCCTGAGACAGGTTCATGGTTTTTTTATCGTCGAACTTTTCGTCGAAGCTGCCCAGTTGCTGAGGATAGAGTGGCGGACGGCCGCACCAGAAAACGCGACAATTCCTTGAGCGCCTGCTGGTAGACTTCGCGCTTGAATTCGATGACTACGTCCAAAGGCGTCCAGTAGTCATGCCAGCGCCAGGCATCAAATTCGGGATGCGGGGTCAGGCGCAGGTTGACGTCGCAATCGCGGCCGAGCATGCGCAGCAGAAACCAGATTTGTTTTTGTCCGCGATAATGTCCGCGGATTTCGCGCCTGATGAAATGATCGGGTACCTCATAGCGCAGCCAGTCGCGAGTGCGTCCGATGATCTTGACGTGTTCTGCCTTCAGGCCGGTTTCTTCTTCCAGTTCGCGAAACATGGCCTGCTCCGGCGTCTCGCCATGTTTGATTCCGCCTTGCGGAAATTGCCACGAATGTTCCTTGACCCGTTTACCCCACCATACCTGATTCCGGGCGTTGAGCAGGATGATGCCGACGTTTGGGCGAAAGCCTTCTCGATCCAGCATGTTGGCACCTCAAACTTTCTGCGGCAGGGCTTCCTCTTTGCCTAATCCGGTTTGCGTCACTCATGGCTGAATCATTGACTGCACGTATCTGCATTGGGCGTGGTGTCAGCTGCATTCAGCGCGCGCACAATGGCGGACGATGTGCGTGAAGCAGAGATCAGTTGTGCAAAAAAGGACGCATCAGCCAACTAATCCTTTAAAATTACGACGATTATAACTCTCCTCTCTCAAAAAGAATTCATTGCCATGCGCGCCTCCCGGTTTTTTATTTCCACCTTGAAAGAAGCGCCATCCGATGCCGAAATCATCAGTCACAAACTGATGATACGGGCGGGGATGATCAAGCGTTTGGGCTCCGGTATCTATACTTACATGCCGATGGGTCTGCGCGTGATCCGCAAGGTGGAAGCGATCGTGCGCGAAGAAATGAATCGTTCCGGCGCCGTCGAATTGTTGATGCCGGTAATGCAGCCGGCCGAGTTGTGGCAGGAAACCGGCCGCTGGAACGGGATGGGACCTGAGCTGATGCGTGTGAAGGATCGCCATGGCCGCGATTTCGCCATTCAACCGACTTCCGAAGAAGTGATCACCGATATCGCCCGCACCGAATTGCGCAGTTACAAGCAATTGCCGATCAACTTCTACCATATCCAGATCAAGTTCCGCGATGAGCGCCGCCCACGTTTTGGACTGATGCGCGGTCGCGAATTCACCATGAAGGATGCTTACTCCTTCGACCGCGATGTCGATGGCCTGAAAAAATCTTACCAGATCATGTATGACGCCTACGTTCGCATCTTCAACCGCTTTGGCCTGAAGTTCCGCGCCGTGGCCGCCGACAATGGCCCCATTGGCGGTTCAGAGTCGCATGAATTCCACGTCATCGCCGCTACCGGCGAAGATACGTTGGTGTATTGCCCAAACTCCGATTACGCCGCCAACATGGAAACGGCTGAGGCGCTCGCTGTCAACGCCATGCGTGGCGCCGCAACCGAAGCACTGACCAGGATCGCAACGCCGGGCAAGGCAAAATGCGAAGCGGTCGCCGAATTGCTGCAACTACCGTTGGAACGTACTGTCAAGTCCATCGTCCTGACTGTGGAAAAAGAAGCGCCGGCCGAGAAGGAAGTCTGGCTGCTGCTGCTGCGCGGCGATCACGAACTCAATGAAATCAAGACGAGCAAAATTCCCGGCCTGGCCGATTATCGTTTCGCCAACGAAGCTGAAATCATTGAATGGTTCGGTACGCCGCCGGGTTATCTCGGCCCGATCGGTACCAGAAAACCGGTCAAGGTCGTTGCTGATCGCACCGTTGCCAATATGAGCGACTTCGTTTGCGGCGCCAATGCAATGGATTTTCACTATACCGGTGCCAACTGGGGGCGCGATTTGCCGGAGCCGATGGTGGCCGATATCCGTAACGTCGTCGAGGGTGACGTTTCTCCGGACGGCAAGGGCGTGCTGGCGATCCAGCGCGGTATCGAAGTCGGCCATGTGTTCCAGCTTGGTACCGCCTATTCGGAATCGATGAAAGCGACTTACCTTGACGAAGCCGGCAAGCCACAACCGTTGCAAATGGGCTGCTATGGCATCGGCATTACCCGCATCCTGGGGTCCGCCATCGAGCAAAATTGCGACGACAAGGGCATCATCTGGCCGACTGCGCTGGCACCGTTCGAAGTGGTCCTGTGTCCGCTGGGTTATGATCGCAGCGAAGCCGTCAGGAGCGAAGCCGACAAGCTCTACGACGCCTTGCTGGCCATCGGTATCGATGTCATTCTGGACGACCGCGGCGAACGTCCTGGCGTCATGTTTGCGGATTGGGAACTGATCGGCGTGCCGCATCGCATCGTCGTCGGAGAGCGTGGCCTGAAGAATGGTCAGCTTGAATACCAGGGCCGTCGGGATGCGGCTGCGACACCGGTGCCACTGGCTGATGCACTAGTTTTCATCCAGGAGAAGCTGGCCTGATTTGAGGCCTGGCGCTTTGGCAAGCTCTTGACGGAGACATTCGCGCGGAATGAAAGAAGCCGGCCACTTCACGATGGCCGGCTTCGGAGCGACGCGTTATAGCGCCTGCATTTCCGTATTGGCGTTGCGCTGAGGCTTGACCGGAGCCGGCGGTTGAGTCGGAGCGGTGTTCTTCTGCATGACCGGAATCTGCAGGTATGGCAGGCGCAGAACCTGGCTGGTCATGCTGCGGATCTCGTTGGTCAGCGCCGCGCTTTCGTTGATCTTGCGACCGTAGGATGGAACGATCTCCGTCAGACGTTTCCGCCAGCCAGCTTCCATCTGCTGTGGAAAGGCCTTGGCCAGCAGGTCCAGCATGATCGGCGGAGAGGTCGATGCGCCTGGCGAGGCGCCCAGCAGAGCGGCGATGGTCTTGTCCTTGTCGGTGACGATCTCGGTGCCGAATTGCAGGGCCGTGCCTTTTTGCGGGTCGCGCTTAATGATCTGCACGCGCTGGCCGGCGGTCACCAGCCTCCAGTCTTCGCGTTTCGCCTTGGGGTAGTATTTGAGCAGCTCGGCCTGGCGGTTGGCATCGGTCAGACTGGCCTGCTGCATCAGGTATTTGACCAGATCCAGGTTGTCCATGCCGACTGCCATCATGGATACCAGGTTGTTGTGGGTCACCGAGGAGTACATATCAAACCACGAACCGCTCTTCAGGAATTTGGTGCTATATATTGCGAACGGTCCGAACAGCACGACCGGCTTGCCGTCCAGCTTGCGTGCATCGATGTGCGGCACCGACATGGGCGGCGCGCCAACCTCGGCCATGCCGTAAACCTTGGCATTGTGACGTCCGGTGATGGCGGGAGCCTCAAGCGCCAGGAACTGGCCACCAACCGGGAAGCCAGCGTAGTTCTTTGCTTCCGGGATACCGGACATCTGTAGCAGCTTGAGCGCGGCACCGCCAGCCCCAATGAACACAAAGCGTGACCGGATCGTACGTTCCTGGCCGTTCTTGAGATTCTTGACCGTGACGTTCCAGGTTTTATCGCTGTTTTGCCGCAACGCGGTGACTTCGTGTTGCAGCTGCAGCTGGAAGTTGGGGTTGTGTTCCAGGCCGCGAGCCAGGGCGTTGGTGATCACGCCGAAATTGACATCGGTACCCAGTGGCATCCAGGTCGCGGCGACTTTCTGGCCGGAATCGCGGCCTTCCATCACCAGTGGCACCCACTTGCGGATCTGGTCCGGGTCGGTGGAGAATTTCATGCCGTAGAACAGCGGATTCTTCACCAGCGCGGCGTGGCGTTTGCGCAGGTATTCAATACGATCGTCTCCCCAGACAAAGCTCATGTGCGGGGTTGGATTGATGAATTCCGCTGGCTCTGGTAGCCGTCCATGCCGGACTTGATAGGACCAGAACTGCCGGGAGACCTCGAACTGTTCGGCAATGTTGATCGCGCGCTTGGTCTCGATCGAACGATCCGGCAGTTCGGGTGTGTAGTTCAGCTCAGCGAATGCTGAATGTCCAGTGCCGGCATTGTTCCAGCCATTGGAGCTTTCCATGGCCACGCCGTTCAGGCCTTCGAACAGTTCCACGCACCAGTCGGGCTGCAGTTCCTGAAGATACGTGGCCAAGGTTATGCTCATGATGCCGCCGCCGACGAGTACCACGTCCACAGGGCGGTCGTTGTCCGGTTTGGGCACCGAGCGCTGGTAGAGCGGCCAGTAGAGAAACAGCACGGCGATCAGCGCCAGTATGGCGGCAATGCTGCCCGATACTTTGAGGAGCCTTTTCTTTTCCATAGGAGGAGTTTTATCCATTCGGCAGAAGAACATTGAAAGAAAGGCGCGTCATCGTGACGACCGAGGTAGTGTCTCTAAGTGGCAATGTATCGATAATTTTTTATATGTCACTCTTTCGTTTATTACCACACGACTGAATCAAATTCAAGTTAAAAGGCTGGATCCCGGTATCCAGCCTTTTCTATTTAGCCCACCTTCTTGGTGGTCAGTTCACGGGAGGATGTTCCTGTTTTGCAAGCCAGCCTACTGAAAATCTATATTGCTTATTCCAAATGGCCGGAAATCAGCTTGGTCATTTCAAACATCGATACCTGCTTCCTGTAGCCGAATACGACTTCCAGTTTATCGTCTGCGTCGATATTGCGTCTGTTTTCAGGGTTTTGCAGTTTGTGTTTCTTGATATATTCCCACACCTTCTTGGTCACTTCGGTACGCGGCAGAGGTTTGTCACCGACGACTGCAGCAAGTGCTGCCGATGGGGTTAGCGGCTTCATGAATGTGGGATTGGGCGCACGTTTGGTGGCTGCCTTCTTTGGCGCAGCTTTTTTCGGTGCTGCGACTGCTTTCTTTGGAACGGCTTTTGCTGCGGACTTCTTCGCTGCGACTACTGGTTTTCTGGCTGTGCTCATCGGTAGCCTCCTTGACAAGGAAAAAAATTGAATACGTAAATTGCGCAAGACCAATAGTGGTGTGGTTTTCCCGGCGATGCAAGTATTTTTTGGCATTTTTCAGAGGGAAAACCTACAACAAACCGATTTCGACTCATTTTCGGACGCTTGCAGTGTGACAGGCGCTGGAGATAATTTGAGATAGTCACGGCACGTCGTCTATGGATTTCCAGGCATCAGCAATTTGGATTTGGCGCAGTAGATTTTTGCCTTGGAATCGGCATAAGCGATGACACTGCCGGATTGCGACCGGCGTTGCGCGTATTGACCGTTGTCTTCAAGCGTGTAATGGATGCCGACGCTTTTGCCGATGGCATCGGCCAGCTCTTGCGGCGTGCCTTTGATCACGGCGCCGACGAATTCGGCTGGGCTGCTGCTATTATTGACCAGCACGTCGGTGACTTCCATGCCCCAGAGGGTGCTGTCAGTAGACTTGAACCAGTAGGCGCCGCCTTCATTTTTATGCGGCTTGCCGAAGGCTTCGAAGAGATAGTCGTAGAAATATTTGCTATTCAACTGATTCAGGCACAGTAAGGCGTTGCCGATTTCGATGCCGAACGCAGGCGGGGCAGCGCTGGCAATGCCGGACATACCTGGTGCCAGCAGTGCGCAGGCCAGCGTGACGCGGTGAATGATGTTCAAAAAGACTCCCTTCTTGCGCATGGCAATGTTGATTGCTGCTAAAGGTAAGATGCGAGGATTGTAGGGGGCTTTTCTTTTTTTGCCAATTCCATGTCTCGGACATGCGGTATGAAGTCTTGCCACAGTGGTAGAATTCTGGCTCATGCACGTCTGCTCCGGCTGTAACTTTCCTTGACGCAGCGCGCTGCTCTTTGCTCTTGTTTTCAGCGTTGTCATCATCCGCATATCAGCATGTCTTTTACCTCATTTTCCGCTCTCTCCCCGCTTGACGGCCGTTATGCCGCCAAAACCGACAAGCTGCGCCCGATTCTGTCCGAGACAGGTTTCATGCATCACCGGGTGAAAGTAGAAATCGCCTGGTTGCAGGCCCTGTCGGTTGCCGGCTTTGCCGAGATAAAACCGTTCTCGGCCGCAGCTACTGCCTTGCTCGACGAACTGGCGGCTGACTTCACCGAAGCCGACGCCACCCGCATCAAGGAAATCGAAGCCGTGACCAACCACGACGTCAAGGCCGTGGAATACTGGCTCAAGGAAAAAGTCAGCGACGTGCCGGAACTGGCTGCTGCCTCCGAATTCATCCATTTCGCTTGCACTTCGGAAGACATCAATAATACTTCCTACGGCATGATGCTCAAAACCGCACGCGATACCGTGGTCATCCCTGCCCTGCAAAGCCTGATCGCCAGGCTAACCGGGCTGGCGCATGAACACGCCGCTGTGCCGATGATATCGCGCACCCATGGCCAGCCGGCCAGCCCCACCACGCTAGGCAAGGAAATCGCCAACGTCGTCGCGCGCCTGCAACGCGCCGTCAAGCACATCGCCGCAGTCGACATTCTTGGCAAGATGAATGGAGCAGTCGGCAATTACAACGCGCACTTGTCCGCCTACCCGGAAACCGATTGGGTCGCGTTTTCCAGGAATGTCATCGAACAGCGCCTGGGCCTGGTGTTCAATCCCTACACCACCCAGATTGAACCGCATGACTATATGGCCGAACTGTTCGACGCCGTGGCGCGCGCCAACACGGTTCTGCTCGATCTGAACCGCGACATCTGGGGCTACATCTCGCTGGGCTATTTCAGGCAACGCACCAAAGCCGGAGAAATTGGTTCGTCGACCATGCCGCACAAGGTCAACCCGATCGACTTCGAAAACTCCGAAGGCAATCTGGGCATGGCCAACGCCGTACTCAAACACCTGTCGGAAAAACTTCCTGTCTCCCGCTGGCAGCGGGATCTGACCGATTCGACCGTGCTGCGCAATATCGGTGTCGCCTTCGGCCATGCCGTGCTGGCCTATGACAGTTGCCTGTGCGGTTTGAGCAAACTGGAAGTCAATCCGGCGCGTCTGGCCGAAGATCTGGATGCCGCCTGGGAAGTGCTCGCCGAACCGGTACAAACCGTGATGCGCCGCTACGGCATCGCAAATCCATACGAGCAGCTCAAGGAACTGACTCGTGGCAAAGGCATTTCCGCGGAGGCATTGCACGACTTTATTGATGGATTGGCCATTCCGCAAAATGCCAAGGATCACTTGCTGGCGATGACACCTGCCAACTACATCGGCGCAGCGATTGCACTGGCCAGCAATATTTGACATCGTTGCCGGATCGAGTGGAACTACTGCCACTCGATCGATTCCAATGTGCTGTCACTGCCGTTCGTTTCAGCGACCGCCATGGAACACTACACCAAACCCGCCATCCTGCTGCATTGGTTGATCGCACTACTGATCATGGTCACGTTTTTTCTCGGCCTGACCATGGTTGACATTCCCGGGCTGACACCGACCAAGCTCAAATATTTTTCCTGGCACAAGTGGCTTGGCGTCACCGTTCTGGCCTTGGCATGCCTGCGTCTGCTGTGGCGTCTGACCCATGCAGCGCCGGCCTATCCGATACAGATGCCGCGTTGGCAGCAAAGCGCGGCGCATGTACTCCATGCCTTGCTCTATATTCTGATTTTTGCGATTCCAATCTCAGGCTATTTCTATAGCATGGCAGCGGGAATCCCGGTAGTGTATCTGGGTCTGCTGCCATTGCCTGTTTTCATCGATCCCAACCCGATGCTCAAACCTTTGCTGAAGATGACGCACTATTGGCTGAACATGACGTTGGCAACCGCTGTCTGTCTGCATATACTGGCGGCGCTGAAGCACCTGCTCATCGATCGTGACGGCATATTCAGACGCATCCTGCCCTGATCTCTTTGCCGAGGACATATCGTGATTTCACGTTCCGCATCGATCCGTACCGCCGCCGGCTGCTTTGCTGTCTTGAGCCTTGCCTGTTCCGCCATCGCTGCGCCGCTCAGGATTGACGCCGGCAAAAGCACGGTCAGCGTCGTATTCAGGCAAATGAATGTGCCGGTTGAAGCCACATTCAGGAAATTCACGGCACGGATCGATTTCGACGTCGCCAAGCCCGCCGACGCCAAAGCCAGTATCGACATCGACGTCCCCAGTTTCGATCTGGGTGATGCCGGATACAACAGGGACGTACTGAAAAAAGAATGGTTCGATGCCGCGCAGTTTCCCAAAGCCAGCTTTGTCGCCAGTATGCTCAGGGAGAATGCCAGCGCGCCGGCCGGGACCGGATACGATGTCGCCGGCAAGCTGACCATCAAGGGCAAGACTGCCGATGTGCACTTTCCGCTGACGGTCAGGCAAGACAGGGCTGGCCAGACCTTCGACGGCGCCTTCGCCATCAAACGGCTGGCGTTCAATATCGGTGAAGGTGAATGGAAAGACACCGGTATGGTCGCTGACGAAGTCACCATCAGGTTTCACGTCGTCACTACATCATCATCGCAGTGATCATCATCTTTTCAACGCTCGACAAATCATGCAAAGGACCACTTCATGAAATTGATATTCACCTTGATCTCCCTGCTTGCCGGCGTCGCGTCGACCTCTGTTCTGGCAGCCGACACTTACACCGTCGACCCCAGCCACACCTATCCAAGTTTTGAAGCCGACCACATGGGCATCTCCATCTGGCGCGGCAAATTCACCAAAACCAGTGGCACCGTGACGCTGGATCGCGCCGCCAGGACTGGCGTCGTGGACATCACGATTGATGCTTCGTCGATCGATTTCGGTTTCCCCAAATTGAACGAGCATGCCAAATCCGCGGATATGTTCGACGTGCAGAAATTCCCGACCGCGACCTACAAGAGTACTTCCATACAGTTCGATGGCGACAGGCCGGTGATGGTCAATGGCGAACTGAGCTTGCACGGCGTCACCAGGACGGTTCCATTGCACATCAACAAATTCGTTTGCATTCAGCACCCGATGCTCAAGCGGGAAGTCTGCGGCGCCGATGCCAGCGCGACGATCGATCGCGCTGACTTCGGTATCGACTATGGCGCGCCACGTTTTGCGATGGAAACAAAGCTGAACATTCAGGTCGAGGCAATCAAGGCCAACTGATTCCACCTTCTCTTTCGAGGCTGGTACACACGTGGGTGCATCAGCTTTTTTGTTTTACGTCACGTTTCACTCCAGCCTTCTGCCATATAATGGTTCGCGTCAACCTTTAAACGCGCTACGCTAACGCAGCCCCCCGATCAAGATAACCGCGACATGTCGATAGCAGATCTTCGCAAGGATTACAGTCGTGCCAGCTTGTCTGAGCTCGATGTCGCCCCGGATCCCATGGCGCAATTTTCAATATGGCTGGATGAAGCAATCAAAGCGGAGATTCCTGAATCCACTGCCATGAGCGTCGCCACCGTCGGCCCCGACGGCAAACCATCGTCGCGCATCGTTCTGCTCAAGCAAATCGATGCTGCCGGTTTGACATGGTTCACCAACTATCACAGCCGCAAGGGAAGCGAAATCGCGCAGCATCCGTATGTCGCGTTGCTGTTTCACTGGGTAGAACTCGAACGGCAGGTTCGTATCGAAGGCAAGGCCGAGCAGCTTGCAGCGAACGAGAGTGATGCTTATTTTTATAGCCGTCCACTGGCCAGCCAGTTGAGTGCGATCGCCTCGGCGCAAAGCCAGCCGGTCGACAGGCGGGAAACGCTGGAAGCGCAACTCGCCGCTGCGCAACAGAAATACGGCGCGCAACCGGTCCGTCCCGAATACTGGGGCGGTTACCGTGTCGTACCGGAGAAACTGGAGTTCTGGCAAGGCCGTCGCTCACGATTGCATGATCGCGTTGTCTATACGCGCACTACGGATGGCGTCTGGAGCCGGCAGCGTCTGCAACCCTGACCGTAGCATTGCGACGTCAGGAGCAAACGCTTGCGGCAGGTACTCATTCTCAAAAATGACCCGCGAGAGATCGCTTAACTTGGCCGAAGGCAATGGATAAATGTCAAACGGCAGGTTTTTGTAACGTCGTTTTTCATTGAGAATACACTCCTCCTGTTCGTTAGCCAGTGAGCGGCGCGGACCAGTGCGAATCCAGATGCGACCGTCGTATTTTTGCGGTGGCATGTCGGATGGCATCACCGTTACAACGGCCATCTCAGTCCCCTTCAAGACACGTTTTTCTACTGAAAGCACTGGCAGGGGCAGAATATTACCGTCTGTTTTCATATCGGCAAGCGATAGCAGAAGCTGGTCCGTTATTTCCAGGCCACTGGATTCGCCGTCATCGTTTGCGCCGATAAACAAAACACCTGGCCGGTTATATCCTGGTAAATCATTGGCAAAGGCGCACACTGCCTGGCGCGCTTTTTTGGGGACGTCCCCTTTAAACGTCTCTTTGCGCTCGGCACGGTCAGACTCCGTGTCGTCGAGCAAATCGAGTAGTTCTTGATCAGTCAATCTTTGCATTTCGCTGCCCCGGAATAAGAGTCCACATGATATGACGCGGATACAGTATCGCACCAGCCCGATGATGGGTGTAAAATCCGGCCCACAACATTTGAAACTGAAGGAAGTAACGCCGGGGTCCTGGATGCCGATGCCATGGCGCGGGTGAGAAATATCCCTGGACCTGATCCAGGTAATGCCAGCATCAGTCAAAGGAGCCAAAATGAATGCCAATCCGAAATTTCTGTCCGCTACTGCTACGGTGGATGAGGCAGCCGTTCAGCCTTTACCGAATTCCCGCAAGATTTATGTCACCGGTTCGCGGCCCGACATTCGCGTGCCGATGCGCGAGATCAGCCAGTCCGATACGCCGGCGATGTTCGGCACGGAAAAGAATCCGCCTATCTATGTGTACGATACTTCCGGCCCGTACACCGATCCGGAGGTCAGGATCGACATTCGCGCCGGCCTGGCGACGCCGCGCCTGCCGTGGATTCTGGAGCGCAACGATACCGAAGAGCTGGCAGGTCCGACTTCGGAGTACGGTCAGCAGCGCCTGAATGATCCGGGGCTGGCCGAACTGCGCTTCAAGCTGCGCCGCAAGCCGCGCCGCGCCAGGGCGGGCGGCAATGTCACGCAGATGCACTATGCGCGTCGCGGCATCATCACGCCGGAAATGGAATTCATCGCCATCCGCGAAAATCTGCGCCGTCAGGAATATCTGGAGCAACTTCGGGCCTCTGGCCCGATGGGCGGCAAGCTGGCCGACCAGATGGGCCGTCAGCACCCTGGTCAGTCGTTCGGCGCGTCGATTCCCGCCGTGATCACGCCGGAATTCGTGCGCGACGAAGTCGCCCGCGGCCGCGCCATCATTCCCGCCAACATCAATCATCCGGAAGTCGAGCCGATGATCATTGGTCGCAACTTTCTGGTGAAGATCAATGCCAACATCGGCAACTCGGCGGTGACGTCGTCCATCGGCGAAGAAGTCGAAAAGATGACCTGGGCAATTCGCTGGGGCGGCGACAATGTGATGGATCTGTCCACCGGCAGGAACATCCACGAAACACGCGAATGGATCATCCGTAATTCGCCGGTGCCGATCGGCACGGTGCCGATTTATCAGGCGCTGGAAAAGGTCAAAGGCAAGGCCGAGAATCTGACCTGGGAAATCTTCCGCGATACGCTGATCGAACAGGCCGAGCAGGGCGTCGATTACTTCACCATTCACGCTGGCGTGCGTCTGCAATTCGTGCCGCTGACGGCTAGGCGCATGACGGGCATCGTCTCGCGCGGCGGTTCCATCATGGCGAAGTGGTGTCTGGCGCATCACAGGGAATCCTTCATCTACGAGCACTTCGAAGACATCTGCGAAATCATGAAAGCCTACGACGTCAGCTTCAGTCTCGGCGACGGCTTGCGTCCTGGGTCGATCTATGACGCCAATGACGAAGCGCAACTGGGTGAGCTGAAGACGCTGGGCGAACTGACTAGGATCGCGTGGAAGCACGATGTGCAGGTGATGATCGAAGGTCCTGGTCATGTGCCCATGCATCTGATCAAGGAAAACATGGACCTGCAACTGGAGCAGTGCCATGAAGCGCCGTTCTATACGCTGGGTCCCTTGACTACTGACATCGCGCCGGGTTACGACCACATCACTTCCGGCATCGGCGCGGCGCAGATCGGCTGGTATGGCACGGCGATGCTGTGCTATGTCACGCCGAAGGAGCATCTGGGCTTGCCGAACAAGACGGATGTGAAGGACGGCATCGTCACCTACAAGATTGCTGCGCATGCCGCTGACCTGGCCAAGGGGCATCCGGGCGCACAGATTCGCGACAATGCGCTGTCGAAGGCGCGTTTCGAATTCCGCTGGGAAGATCAGTTCAATATCGGTCTCGATCCGGACAAGGCGCGTGAATTCCATGATGAAACCTTGCCCAGGGATGCGGCCAAGGTGGCGCATTTCTGCTCGATGTGCGGTCCGCATTTCTGCTCGATGAAGATCACGCAGGAAGTACGCGATTACGCGGCCAGGGAAGGCATCCCGGAAACCGATGCGCTCGGGCAGGGCATGGCGGTGAAATCGGTAGAGTTCGTCGAGATGGGAGCCGAAATTTATTCCAGGGCTTGAGAATGTGTTGACATTCTGAGGCAGAGGTGAATGTGATGCAGATTGAATTGAACGGCAAGCCGCATGTAGTGGCCGAGGGGGCGGATCTGGCGCAGTTGATCGCGGCGCTGGATCTGACCGGGAAGGCGGTGGCGGTAGCAGTGAACCGGCAGGTGGTGCCGTCGCAGTCGTGGGCGGGGCGGATGCTGGTGGAGACTGATCGGGTGGATGTGGTGCGGGCGATTGGCGGCGGGTGAAAATGAAGATGAACGATATCCCCGCGCTGTCGACAGACGCAGGACTGACGATTGCCGGTAAGACCTACGGTTCGCGTCTGTTGGTCGGCAGCGGCAAGTACACAGACCTCGACGAAATGCGCGCCGCTACCGAAGCCAGCGGTGCGGATATCATCACGGTGGCGATTCGCCGCGTGAATATCGGGCAAGATCCGCATGTGCCGAGTCTGCTCGATGCGCTGCCTTCGCGCTATACCATCCTGCCGAATACGGCCGGTTGCTATAACGCCGAGGATGCGGTTTATACGCTGCAACTGGCGCGTGAACTGCTGCATGGACACAAGCTGGTCAAACTGGAGGTGCTGGGCGATGAGAAAAGTTTGTTCCCCAACATGCCGGAGACCCTGAAAGCCGCCGCGATGCTGGTCAAGGATGGTTTCGATGTGATGGTGTATTGCAGCGACGATCCGGTTCAGGCACGCATGCTGGAAGATCTCGGCGTGGCGGCGCTGATGCCGCTGGCGTCGCTGATCGGTTCCGGCATGGGGATTCTGAATCCGTGGAATCTGTCGCTGATCATCGAACAGTCGAACATTCCGGTGCTGGTCGATGCCGGTGTCGGTACCGCTTCCGATGCGG
Source organism: Herbaspirillum sp. (assembly GCA_049278475.1). Lineage (GTDB taxonomy): Bacteria > Pseudomonadota > Gammaproteobacteria > Burkholderiales > Burkholderiaceae_D > Herbaspirillum. The sequence continues at coordinate 35,453 of JBAPMF010000088.1, forward strand.
CGATTGCGATGGAACTTGGCTGCGATGGCGTGTTGATGAATACCGCAATTGCCGGCGCGCGCGATCCGGTTCGCATGGCGCGGGCGATGAAGCTGGCGGTGGCAGCGGGACGTGAAGCTTTCCTGGCTGGCCGTATTGCGAAGCGTTTTGTCGCGTCGCCATCGTCGCCGATGGCCGGCTGCATGACGTGAAGCAGGCGCTGCGCGCTTATCGCGCGCCGCCGCCGTGCGTACTGGTTTTTTCCGGTTCCGATCCGAGCGGTGGCGCCGGCATGCAGGCGGATATTCCCGCTATCAGCGCGCTGGGTTGTCATCCCCTGTCGGTGTTGACGGCGCTGACGGTGCAGGATAACGTCAGCGTGTTCGCGGTGCATGCGCTGGAGGCGGAACTGATCCGCCATCAGGCGCAGGTATTGATCGACCGTTTTCAGATCAGTGCGGTCAAGCTTGGTATCGCCGGCAACCGTCGCAATGCGGCAATGATTGCTGAACTGATTCTGCAATTGCGTGCGCGTCAACCGGGGCTGCCAGTGGTGTTCGATCCGGTGCTGGCCAATGGCAAGGGCGATTGCCTGTCGAGCGACGATGCGGCGCTGGCGCTGGAGCCGTTGTATGCGGTCGCTACCGTGATTACGCCCAATCTTGACGAAGCCCATCGTTTATGCGGCAGCGAACATGCGCCGGAGCAGCAGGCCGCCTTGCTGATGGTGCGCGGTTGCGGGCATGTCTTGCTCAAGGGCGGTCATGGACCGCAGCATCAGGATGTGATCAATCGCTGGTTTGGCCCTGATGGTG
>JBAPMF010000089.1:0-1654 GCA_049278475.1 Herbaspirillum sp.
CCCCCTGACCAGGCGCGGCATCGCGCGCAGCGTCTCCCTGTTCACCTCCAGCACAGTGCCTAGCGAACCGGGCGAATTCATCATGCCCAACGGCGATACGCTAGTACAGTACATGGGTGGACGGGAAGCCGGCGCGACGGCGCAACGTCTGCTGGCGCTCGGCTATGCCCGCACCACGCCGGTGGTGGTCGTGGAAAATTGCAGCCGTGAGCAGGAGCGCATCCTCGATCTGGAACTCGGCACGCTGGAACAACATCTGCTGCAATGCAGCGGCCCGGTGCTCGTCATGATCGGTCAGGCGCTGGCGGCGCGCGGCGCCTGACCGCCTGTTCACCCTCCCCATATCAAATCTGATGCCATGCACTCACTACATGACCCCGACGCGCCGGCGGCAATGCCGGTTACTTTCGACGATTTTCTCAAAATCGATATACGTATCGGCACCATCCTCTCGGCGCAGGCGTTTCCCGAAGCGCGCCAACCGGCCTACCAGCTGAAAATCGATCTCGGCCCGGTCATCGGCGTCAAGCAAAGCAGCGCGCAGATCACGGCGCATTATCAGCCCGACAGCCTGGTGGGAAGACAGGTCGCCGCCGTAGTCAATTTTCCGCCGCGGCAAATCGGCAGGTTCATGTCGGAAGTGTTGACGCTGGGGTTTCCCGATGAAACCGGAGAAGTGGTGCTGTTCGCACCCGATCAGACAGTGCCGAACGGCTCACGCCTGTTCTGAGAACCTGGCGTGATGCCGGATCCGTCACTTGGCGACATCCTGCAAACCCAGCACGCCGGCATGCGCCGCCAGCCGCAACCGCGCCATCGACCACTCGGACAACGACCGGATGCGCTCCTGCTCGGCATCCGCCAACGCGCGCTGCACATTCAGCATATCGAGGATATCCACGATTCCCCTGTCATATTTGACGCGGACTTCGTGCAACGCCTCCGACGCGGTATCCATCAGCCTTTTCGACGCATCCAGATTGCCCAGGGCCGCCATGGCGTCCGCATGCGCCCTAGCGACCTCACCGAGGATACGCTGCTCCGTTTCACGCGCTTGCGCCTGCTCGACCTCGATCTGCGCCTGAGCCGCGCGTATTTTATAGGTGCTGGCGAAACCATCGAAGACGGGTATGTTCAAGCTCAATCCGATCACCGACTCGCGCGACGTTGAAAGACTTTGATTCGGCCGGCCATTGATATAGCGGCCATAGCTGAAGTCCAGGGTCGGCAATCCTTCCGAACGCGCCGCTTCTAGTTTCTCACGCTGCGCATCGAGTTGCGCACGCATGCTCACCAATGCCGGGTGCTGCATCTGCGCCACGGTCAGCCAGCTTGCTAGGTCCTGCTGGAGGTCATGCCCGGCGTCCTGATGATCAGGCGCCGGAGAGAGCACCATTGCCGTATCCTGCTGCAGTCCCATCGCCATCCGCAATGCAACCAGCACCTTTTGGTATCTTCCCTGGGTTCGGCTGCGCTCCAGTTCAGCCTTCGCCAGAGCCGTCTGCGCCTGTAATATATCGGTGCGCGCGCCGATGCCCTGGGACTCCCTCCTGATGGCAATCCGTAGGGTCTGCCGCGCCAGCGCTTCCCCGCGTGCTGCCGATTCGCGGCCGGCCCTGGCGATCTGCGCATCAAAGTACGCGCCGATCACGTT
>JBAPMF010000090.1:0-23296 GCA_049278475.1 Herbaspirillum sp.
GTAATGCCCGCTGGAAACGGTGCGCTGCTGTTTGTGTGACAGGCGATCATTCCCATCTCTATTCACGCGATCGGCGAATCGTCAAAACGGATGAGTTTTCATCCGTTTTTCGTTTGCGACCGGTGTATCGGTCCGCCCATTTCATACTCTATGCCCGCCACAACGACTTGCCATTAGCCCGTCTGGGTGTCATTGCGGCCAAACGCATGGCGCCGCGCGCGGTGACCCGGAACATGATCAAGCGCGTTATCCGTGAATCGTTCCGGCAGGCGGCACTGCCCCAGGTAGACTGCATCGTGCGTTTATTCAGGCCGGTCAACGGCAGGAGCGAACCAGCGAGCAACGCCAAACTGAAAACGGCATTGCGCGCGGAACTGTTGCAGTTGTTCACTGTTTTGCTCAATGCGCCAGCCTTTGCCGGGAAGTCGGGAAATCAGTGATGAAAACGCCTTTACTCCTGCTGCTGCGCGCTTACAAGCTGGGAATCAGCCCCTATCTCGGGCAGACTTGCCGTTTCTATCCCAGTTGCTCGGATTACGCAGCCGAAGCCATTCGCCGTCACGGCGCATGGAAAGGCAGTGGGCTGGCTGGCAAACGGCTATGCAAGTGCCATCCCTGGCATGCGGGCGGGTTCGACCCCGTGCCGGATTCTTCCTCTCCCACTGCAACCGCCGACGGTTGCGGCTATTCCTGATTGATCAATACTCTTATGGATATCAAACGTACCATCCTGTGGATTGTGTTTGCCTTCTCCCTGTTGTTGCTATGGGATAGCTGGCAACGCCATGACGGCAAGCCATCGATGTTCTTCCCGATGACCGCTCAGCCTGCCGCCGGTGCTGCCGATCCATCGACCTCACCGGTGCCACAGGCAACTGCCGCAGCGACAGACGCCAGCGCGGCAGGCGCTCCAAGCGCCAAAGGCGAGACCATCACCATCACGACTGACGTCGTCAAGGCTGACGTCGACACCGTGGGCGGCGAACTCAAGCGTCTGGAATTGCTGAAGCATCGCGATACCGTCGATCCAGCCAGGAATCTGGTTCTGTTCGACGCCAGCGCCGGCCACACCTATCTGGCGGAATCCGGCCTGATCGGCGGCCCATTCCCCAACCACAAATCGGTCTTCACCGCCAAGCCGGGTGTGCGTATGCTGGACGGCGGCAATCAAGTTCAACTGGTGCTGGAAGCGCAGAAAAACGGCGTCAAGCTGACCAAGACCTACACCTTCAAGCGCGGCGATTACGTCATCGATCTGAAACACAGCGTCACCAACGACAGCGCAAACGCGATCGATCCTTCGCTATATCTGCAACTGCTGCGCGACGGCAACAAGCCAGATGGTGAATCCTATTTCTACAGCACCTTCACCGGCCCTGCGGTCTATACCGATGCCGACAAATTCCAGAAGCTAGCCTTCGAGAAGATCGCAGAAGGCAAGCAGGAACACGCCACCAAATCCGACAACGGCTGGATCGCGCTGGTGCAGCATTATTTCGTCTCGGCGTTCATCCCGCCTGAAAAAGCGCAGCGCGACATCTTTGCCAAAAAAGTCGCCGCCAACCTGTACGCTGTCGGCAATATTCTGTCGCTGGGCACGGTCGCTCCAGGCGCCAGCGTGACGATGGATGTGCGCCTGTATTCCGGTCCGCAAGAATCCAAAGTGCTGGAAGCCACTGCGCCTGGCCTGGAACTGGTCAAAGACTATGGCTGGCTGACCATCATCGCCAAACCTATCTTCTGGCTGATGATGTACATCTATGCCTTTGTCGGCAACTGGGGCTGGACCATCATCCTGCTGACACTACTGATCAAGCTGATATTCTTCCCGCTGTCTGCCGCCAGCTACCGCAGCATGGCCAAGATGAAAGCCGTGACGCCGAAGATGACCGCGATTCGCGAGCGTCATAAAGGCGATCCACAAGCCATGAACCGCGAAATGATGATGCTGTACAAGACCGAGAAGATCAATCCGCTGGGGGGCTGCCTACCAATCGTGATCCAGATTCCGGTATTCATCTCGCTGTTCTGGGTATTGCTGGCCAGCGTTGAAATGCGCGGCGCGCCATGGCTGGGCTGGATCCATGATCTAACCGCGCCCGACCCGTTTTATATCCTGCCGGTCATGATGGCGGCGTCGATGTTCATCCAGACCAAGCTCAACCCGACGCCTCCGGATCCATTGCAGGCCAAGATCATGATGTTCATGCCGATCGCGTTCTCGGTCATGTTCTTCTTCTTCCCATCCGGCCTCGTGCTGTATTGGGTCGTGAACAACGTGCTATCGATCGCGCAGCAATGGCTCATCACCAGAAACCTGGAAAAGGGCCAGGCGAAGTCAACTCTTTTCTGAATCCGCTGCGAAAAACCGTTGCTCTCCATGACACTCGATCCATCACCTATCGCTGCTGTCGCCACCGCATCCGGACGCGGCGGTATTGGCGTGGTCCGTATTTCCGGCAAAAATTTATGGTCCGTAGTCCAAGCTGTCTGCGGCAAGGATGAAAATGCGTTGCCGCCGCGCCATGCTACCTATCTGCCATTCAAACGCGCCGATGGCAGCGTGATCGATCGAGGTCTGGCGATTTATTTCAAGGCGCCGCATTCCTATACCGGCGAAGACGTGCTTGAACTGCAAGGCCATGGCGGCCCTGTCGTCATGCGCATGCTGTTGGCGCGTTGCCTCGAAGCCGGCGCCGGCATTGGCCTGCGCCTGGCAGAACCGGGCGAATTCACCCAACGCGCCTTTCTCAACGACAAGCTCGATCTCGCACAAGCCGAGGCCGTCGCCGACCTGATCGAAGCATCGACCGAAGCCGCCGCCAGATCGGCTGCCGAATCGCTGTCGGGCGCCTTTTCCAGGGTCATTCATGATCTAGTCGGCAAGCTCACCAATCTGCGTATGCTGGTTGAAGCGACCCTGGATTTCCCGGAAGAAGACATTGATTTTCTCGAACACTCCGACGCACGCGCTCAGCTCTTTGCCATTCGTGCCGCGCTGGAGGACGTGTTCACGCATGCATCGCATAGCACCTTGCTGCGCGACGGCCTCCATGTCGTGCTGGCCGGTAAGCCCAACGTTGGCAAATCGTCGCTACTGAACGCGCTGGCCGGTTCCGATGTCGCCATCGTCACACCGATCGCCGGCACCACACGCGATAAAATCATCGAAACCATTCAGATCAACGGCATCCCGCTCGACATCATCGACACCGCCGGCATCCGTGACGTCGATGCATACGGCAGCGGCCCAGACGAAGTCGAACGCATCGGCATCGAGCGTACCTGGGGCGCAGTCGCGCAAGCCGACGTGATTCTGCACATGCTCGATGCCGACTGCGGGCCGACGCGGGAAGATGAAAAAATCACCGGGCGTTTTCCGGCAGACATTCCCGTCATCCGCATCTGGAACAAGATCGACCGCTCCGGCCACAAACCCGCCGTCGATCACCTGCCCGACGCCACCCATATCTACCTGTCAGCCACCAGTCACATCGGCATCGATTTATTGCGCAATGAACTGTTGCGCATCGCGGGTGGACAGCAAACGCTGGAATCACCTTATCTCGCACGCGAGCGCCACCTGATTGCCCTGAGAGATGCGCGTGACTATCTGGCGAATGCTGCCCTCCACGCCGAAGCCGACAAACAGACCGGCGACAAGTCTATCGATCTGTTTGCGGAAGAATTGCGCCTGGCGCAGGAGCGTCTCTCCAGCATCACCGGCAAATTCACGCCGGACGATCTGCTGGGGATGATTTTTTCACGCTTCTGCATCGGGAAGTGATTTGATGTCCATTGAGATCCAAAGGCGTTTCCTTATTTAGCTCAATGCCGCATGGATACAGGGATTTTTGTCTACTGACGGATTCGGTGATACAGTCACAGCCACTCACTTTTATGTCCAAGTTTGGTTGGTTCCAAGTAGCTGGATATTTGCCTTCTATCCTTCTGCTTGGGCATACGATACGGAGAATGGGGTGGCGCCAGGGCTGTTGTCCCTTGTGCGTCATCTCTTTGCCTTTCCCTTTCTGAAAGGCATCAACCAAAACAGGCCGAGCGACATCTGAAGCTTAGTGCTGATTCATGCGAATGCAGGTAACGGCCAACCAGAAAAAGGTAATGACACGAATTGTCGGTCGTGCTGGACTGATGACCATGAACACAAGGGGAACACGATGGCACGAATGTGGATGGTACGTGGCGAAGGCGGAAGTTTGTACGACGCCTTTCGGGAGCGCGGTGTGGCCGCCGTGGGCTGGAACCAGTTGGCCGCTCATGCCAAGCCTGGTGTCGGGCGCAAGCAGTTGATCGCCTTGTACCAGTCCGCTGAACCACAGGCGAAACAGGGCACGGTAGTCTCGGGCGCTTCCCAAGTCTGGCGCTTCGTCAACGACATTCAGGATGGCGACTGGATCGTCACCTATTCGCCGGCCAATCGTCTCTACTCGATTGGCAAGGTCACCGGCCCGGCCGGGCATCACCCCGAATGGGCCGAGCAAGGCCTGCCGCTGGCGCGCAAGGTGCAATGGCAAGCACAGGAACTGCCGCGCGACAGCCTGGGCATCAGCACAAAAAATAGCCTGGGTTCGACCCTGACCTTGTTCGAGGTGCCGCCCAGCGCCGCCACCGAAGTGCTGGCTGCGCTGAAGGGCAAGCCGGCGCCAATGGTGGAAGAAGACGTTGAGGAAGTCATCGCCAACCCATTAGCTGATATCGAAGAACGCGCACGCGAGCAGATCAAGGATCTCATCATCAATCTGGACTGGAAGGACATGCAGGAACCTGTCGCCGGCATCCTGCGCGCCATGGGCTACAAGACCCAGGTCTCGCCTGACGGGTCCGACCGTGGCAAGGACATCGTCGCCTCGCCAGATGGCTTTGGCTTCGAACACCCGCGCATCGTGGTGGAGGTCAAGCATCGCAAGGGGCAGATGGGCAGCCAGGAGATCCGCAGCTTTCTCGGCGGCCGTCACAAGGATGATCGCGGGCTGTACGTCAGCACCGGGGGCTTTACCAAGGACGCCCAATACGAAGCCGACCGCGCCTCCATACCGTTGGCGATGTGGACGCTGGACCATGTGGTCCGCGCGCTGATCGAGCACTACGACGCCACCGATGCCGAAACCAAACGCATCGTGCCGCTGAAGCGGCTTTACTGGCCCGCTTGACGCCAGAGGAATAGCAAGTGACATCCACAGAACAACCGATCCCCGAACTCGATTACGCCGACAAGCTGCGCGGCAACATGGAGCCCAGCGATTACAAGCATGTCGCGCTGGGCCTTATCTTTCTCAAATACATCTCCGATGCCTTCGAGGCGCGCCATACGGAACTGCTGGCCGAAGACCCGCAGGCGGCGGAGGACAAAGACGAATACCTCGCCGACAACATCTTCTGGGTGCCCAAGGAGGCCCGCTGGTCGCACCTGAAAGCCAACGCCAAACGCCCCGAAATCGGCACCCTCATCGACGACGCCATGCGCGCCATCGAAAAAGACAACGAGTCCCTCAAGGGCGTGCTGCCCAAGGACTATGCCCGCCCCGCACTGAACAAAGTGATGCTGGGTGAGCTGATCGATCTCGTCTCCGGTATCGCGCTGGGCGAAGGCGAAAGCAAGTCCAGGGATGTGCTTGGCCGTGTCTATGAATACTTCCTCGGCCAGTTCGCCGGCAGCGAGGGCAAACGTGGCGGCGAGTTTTACACGCCGCGCTCCGTGGTACGTGTGCTGGTGGAAATGCTGGAACCCTACCAAGGGCGCGTCTACGACCCCTGCTGCGGTTCCGGCGGTATGTTCGTGCAGAGCGACAGGTTCGTGCGCGAGCACGGCGGGCGCATCGGCGACATCGCCATCTACGGCCAGGAGAGCAACTACACCACCTGGCGGCTGGCCAAGATGAACCTAGCTGTGCGTGGCATCGACGCCGACATCCGCTGGAACAACGAGAGCAGCTTCCACAAGGATGAACTGCGCGTATCTTTCACCACCTCGCAGCGCACGGTGTCGCCGGCGTAGTACTCGCCAACGGCTCGATGAGCAGCCAGCAAAGCGGTGAAGGCGAGATTCGACAGGCCATGCTTGAAGCAACGGAGGGTGCAGGCGTGGTGGACTGCATGGTCGCGCTGCCCGGTCAATTGTTCTATTCCACGCAGATTCCGGCCTGTCTCTGGATTCTGGCGAAAAGCCGCAGCAACGGCTTGGTAAAGAAGACCAAATTACGCGACCGGCGCGGCGAAGTGCTGTTCATCGACGCCCGCAGGATGGGCAAGCTGGTGGACCGCACACGGCGCGAACTGACTGACGATGACATCCGCAAGATCGCCAATACCTATCACGCATGGCGTGGTGAAGCCGATGCGGGCGAATATTCGGACATCCCTGGCTTCTGCAAGTCAGCCACCCTCGACGAAATACGCAAGCACGGCTACGTCCTCACGCCGGGCCGCTACGTCGGCGCGGAAGAACCGGCTGACGATGGAGAGCCGTTCGCGCAGAAGATGGCGCGGCTCACCGCGCAACTGGAAGCGCAGTTCGCCGAAGGCGCGAAGCTGGAGGCGCTGATTCGCCAAAACCTGGCGGAGTTGGGCTATGGCAACTGAACACCAAGCCAAGAAAATCATCATCATCGCCGGCCCGAACGGCGCGGGCAAAACCACGTTCGCGCGCGCCTTCCTGCCCTTTGATGCACACTTGCCGCGCTTCATCAACGCCGATCTGATTGCGGCGGGCCTGGCCCCCTTTGCGCCAGAAACCGCCGCCATCAAGGCCGGTCGCCTGATGCTGGAGGAAATCGCAATCTGCGTGCGACGCGGCAACAGTTTCGCCTTCGAGACCACGCTCTCGGGCTTGTCCTATCTGCGGCATATCCGCGCGTGGCAGGCACAAGGCTACCGCGTCAGCCTGTACTTCCTGAGCCTGCCCGATGCCGAAACCGCCATCGCCCGCGTAGCAAGGCGGGCACGACATCCCCGAAGATGTCATACGCCGCCGGTTTGTGGCGGGTTTGGAGAATTTCCAGCGGCACTATGCGCCGCTGGTGAACGTATGGGCCTTGTACGACAACACGGGCGATGCGCCTGTTCTGCTGGAATGGGGAGAAAACTGATGACCTCGCAAGACTTTTCCAAAGCCAAAGACCCCGATTTGCGTGCCTCGCTGGCGGCCATGCAGCGCGCGGCGGCACTGGCAACCTTTTTGCGTATTACCTCGCACGTTCGCCGGAGTTTCGAAGTTATGCAATCGGGCACATGGAAGGCACATCCGGCAGACAACGCGTGCCTTCGTCGGCAGTCGAGAAGTATCCGATTGCGCTGCCGCCTCTCGAAGAGCAACGCGCCATCGCCCACATCCTCGGCACGCTGGACGACAAGATCGAACTCAACCGGCGCACCAACGCAACCCTCGAAGCGATGGCCCGCGCGCTGTTCAAGTCGTGGTTCGTCGATTTTGACGGCGTACCGCCGCAGAACATGCAGGAATCGGAACTGGGTTTGATTCCGAAGGGGTGGCGTGTTGGTACGCTCGTGGATTTGTGCGAATTGAGATATGGAAAAGCCCTGAAAGCCACCGAAAGGCGCGAAAGTGAAGTTCCTGTTTATGGCAGCGGCGGCATCACGGGCTATCACGACGAGGCGTTGGTCACGAAACCAACCATCATCGTCAGACGCAAAGGCACTGTTGGTGCCTTGTATTGGCAAAGTGCGCCGTGCTTTCCGATTGACACAGTGTTTTACGTCGAGCCGAGGGTTTCGCTGCATTTTTGCTACTACGCGATGACCCAAATGGGGCTGCACAATCTCAACACCGACGCGGCGGTTCCCGGTCTGAATCGAGATAACGCTTATCGTCAGAACGTTGTTATTCCAAGCGCCAATTTGATGGCGAAATGGGACGTCATCGCGTCAAGCCTTCACGCTCGAATGGATAGCACAGACGAGCAAACTGCCACCCTCGCCATCCTGCGCGATGCATTGCTACCCAAGCTGCTCAGCGGCGAATTACGTGTGAAAGATGCCGAACGCATCGCGGAGGCAATGGCATGACACCGCTAAAACCATGGAACTCTTTTGAAGACCAGTTGGCCAGGCTGAAAGCAAGAGGCTTGCATGTAGACGACGATGCGGCTGCCCTGCGCTATCTGGCCCGTATCGGCTACTACCGCTTGAGCGGCTATCGAAAACTGGGGAGCGTGGGATCTGTGGAGGCACAAATGAGAACCGACGCGTACACAAAGTGCAGAGGCGCCGGTCATATTGGTTCCGATGATAGCAGATGTTCTGTCATGGTCAAACACCGATCCATCGTTATCAAACAGCAACGACACGGAGCAGCGCTGATGGCCTTCCTCTCCGAAGCCGGGGGTGGTCAATCTGTAGGGGCAGGCCTTGTGCCTGCCCATGCCGACGCTATCCCATTAGGTACGATGGTGGGCGCCTTCAAATCACGGGCGACGGTGGACTATATCCGTGGCGTGAAGGACAAGGACTGGACTCCTTTCCTGCAGCGCTTATGGCAGCGCAACTATGACGAGCACATCATTCGCGATGAGGCTTCGCTTGCCCGTATCCGCAAATACATCGACAGCAATCCGCAGCAGTCGGCGCTGGATCGCGACAATCCGGCCTATGTTGCTGACCAAGCGAGTTTCTGATGGCCTTTCTCTCCGAAGCCCAACTCGAAGCCGCATTGCTGGATCAGCTTGCCGTGCTTGGCTATACCTGCGTTCCGGACGAACTCATCGGCCCGGACAGCAAGCAGCCGGAGCGGGAGGCCTGCGACGCAGTGATACTCAGGCCGCGTCTGATCCAGGCCGTGGCCCGCCTGAATCCCACATTGCCGCCCGAGGCTCAGGCCGATGCGGTACACCGCCTGACCCAGTCGGAACTACCCGATCTGCTGGAGGAGAACCGCCGTATCCATCGGCTGCTGACAGAGGGCGCGGACGTGGAGTATGACGCCGAAGACGGCACGCTTACGGCGGGCAAGGTGCAGTTGATCGATTTCGACACGCCATCCAGGAATGATTGGCTGGCGTACTGGCGCTGTCCACAGCCTTCGCGCTGGCCGCCAGTTCGGACGAAGCGAAGGACATTCGTGAAGCAGTGGGGTGCTTCCAGGCGATTCGTATTGCGCTGGCAAAGACTGCTGGCGGTGACAGCACTCCCCGGCAGGATCGCGAACTGGCCATCCGGCAGATCGTCAGCCGTGCCGTCATCTCCACCGAGATTGTCGACATCCTGGCCGTGGCGGGTATCCAGACACCGGACATTGCCATCCTGTCGGACGAGTTTCTGGCCGAAGTCCAGCAGATGGAGCAGAAGAACCTGGGTCTGGAGGCGCTGCGCAAATTGCTGGGTGACAGTATCCGCTCCCGTACCCGGACCAACGTGGTAGAAACCCGCGCTTTCTCCGAGCGTCTGAAAAATGCTGTTGCACGCTATCACGCCAATACCATCACCACCGCCGAAGTGCTGCAAGAACTGATCAAACTTGCCAAGGACATCCGTACCGCGCGCAGCCGAGGTGAAGAACAGGGTCTTTCCCAAGAGGAAATTGCTTTCTATGACGCACTGGCCGAGAACGAATCGGCCCTGCCGGTGATCGGTGACGACAAGCTTCGCGTGATCGCCCACGAACTGCTGGTCAGCCTGCGCAAGAACGTCTCGGTGGACTGGGCGCACCGTGAGTCGGCCAGGGCCCGGCTGCGCGTGCTGGTCAAGCGCATCCTGCGCAAGTACGGCTATCCGCCTGATCTGCAGGATGCGGCTGTGCAGACGGTGTTACAGCAGGCGGAGGCACTGTCGGCCGGGTGGAACCTGTCCCATCAGGAACGGGAAAGCGGTTTTTGACTTGATAACATTTATGGTTGCATTTTATACTCCGAGGGCTTTAGCTCGCGCGGGTGCGTCCGGCCGGGCGGTTTCGGAAATAGATCGCGGTATTTTGAGGAAATCATGATCACTGTGAAGCGCCTTCGTTGCCTGCTGCCTGCTGCATCGCTCCTGGCGGTTCCGATGCTGTCATCGGCAGTGGTCGATAGTCAGGGCGGTCCCGCAGTGTGGCAGATCAATTTCCAGCCGCCGGCCACCCAGATCGCCGAACAGATCCATGGCCTGCATCATATGATGCTGATCATCTGTCTGGTGATTTTCCTCGCCGTGTTCGGCGTCATGTTTTACGCCATCCTCAAGCACCGCAAGTCCCTCGGCCATCGATCGGCCAGTTTCCATGAAAGCACCGCCGTTGAAATCACCTGGACGGTGATTCCCTTCCTGATCGTGATCGGCATGGCGCTGCCGGCCACCAGGACCGTGGTCGCGATGAAAGACACATCCAACGCCGATCTGACCATCAAGGTCACCGGCATGCAATGGAAGTGGAGCTACGATTACCTCAAGGGAGAAGGAGAAGGCATTTCCTTCCTGTCCAGTCTGGCCACGCCGCGTGAACAGATCACTGACGCTTCATTGAAGAAGAACGACAACTACCTGATCGAAGTCGATAATCCCGTCGTCGTGCCGGTCAACAAAAAGGTTCGTCTGGTCACCACCGCCAACGACGTGATCCATTCCTGGGCCATCCCGGCCTTCGGCGTGAAACAGGATGCGATTCCTGGTTTCGTGCGCGACACCTGGTTCAAGGCCGAGAAGATCGGCACCTACCGCGGTCAGTGCGTCGAGCTATGCGGCAAGGACCATGCTTTCATGCCTATCGTCGTCAACGTCGTCAGCGAAGCCGACTACAGAACCTGGGTCGATGGCAAGAAAAAGGAAATGGCCGCCAGGGCGGATGATCCGAACAAGGTCTGGACCATCGACGAACTCAAGCAGCGCGGCGAGAAAGTCTACGCTGCCAACTGTGTGGTTTGTCATCAGGCCAACGGCAAGGGCATAGGCGTATTTCCTGCACTCGATGGCGGTCCGTCCATGAACGGTCCGAAGAGAGCGCAGATTCATACCGTGCTGAACGGCAGGAACGCCATGCCGGCATGGAAGTCCGTGCTGAGCGACACCGAAATCGCTGCCGTGATCACCTACACACGCAATAGCTGGTCCAATAAAGCAGCAGAAAACATTGTCCAGCCGGTTGAAGTACAGGCTGCGCGCAAGAACTGAGCGGCAATCCGGGCGCCGGACGGGCGCGCGCATGCATCAAACTGGAGGCTGGAATGAGTACGATTGTCATCGATCACGATTACGCACATGGGCACGATGTGCATGGACATGATCATGCCCATCCGCACGGCTGGCGGCGCTGGGTGCTGGCGACCAATCACAAGGACATCGGCACCTTGTACCTGTGGTTCTCGTTCGCCATGCTGCTGTCCGGCGGCGTGCTGGCGCTGTTGATCCGGGTTGAACTGTTCCAGCCCGGCCTGCAATTCCTGCGCCCTGAATTCTTCAATCAACTGACCACGATGCATGGTCTGGTGATGGTATTCGGCGCGATCATGCCGGCCTTCGTCGGCTTCGCCAACTGGATGATTCCACTACAGATCGGGGCTTCCGATATGGCATTTGCGCGGATGAACAACTTCTCGTTCTGGCTGTTGCCGCCTGCCGCGCTGCTGCTGGCGACTTCTTTCCTGGCGCCGGGCGGCGCGACTGCTGCCGGCTGGACCCTGTACGCACCGCTGTCGACGCAAATGGGGCCGGGCATGGACATGGCGATTTTCGCGGTTCACATCTTGGGCGCATCGTCGATCATGGGTGCGATCAACATCATCGTCACCATCCTGAACATGCGCGCGCCCGGCATGACGCTGATGAAGATGCCGATGTTCTGCTGGACCTGGCTGATTACCGCCTATCTGCTGATCGCCGTGATGCCGGTGCTGGCCGGCGCAATCACCATGACACTGACCGACCGTCATTTTGGCACTTCCTTCTTCAACGCAGCCGGCGGCGGCGATCCGGTGATGTATCAGCACATCTTCTGGTTTTTCGGTCACCCTGAAGTGTATATCATGGTTCTGCCGGCCTTCGGCATCGTGTCACAGATCATCCCGACCTTCGCCCGCAAGCAGTTGTTCGGCTATGCATCGATGGTCTACGCGACCGCATCGATTGCGATCCTGTCTTTCATCGTCTGGGCGCACCACATGTTTACCACCGGCATGCCAGTGACCGCACAGCTGTTCTTCATGTACGCAACCATGCTCATTGCAGTGCCGACAGGGGTGAAGATCTTTAACTGGGTTGCGACCATGTGGCGTGGTTCGATGACGTTTGAGACGCCGATGCTGTTCGCCGTCGGTTTCATTTTCGTGTTTACCATGGGCGGTTTCACGGGTCTGATGCTGGCGGTCACGCCGCTCGATATCCAGATGCAGGATACCTACTACGTGGTGGCGCATTTCCACTATGTGCTGGTGGCCGGTTCGCTGTTCACGCTGTTTGCCGGTTTCTATTACTGGGGACCGAAGTGGACCGGTTTCATGTACGACGAATGGCGCGGCAAATTCCACTTCTGGACGTCGCTGATCACCTTCAACGTGACCTTCTTTCCGATGCATTTCCTGGGTCTGGCCGGCATGCCGCGTCGCTATGCTGACTATCCGGCGCAGTTCACCGACTTCAACATGATCTCCTCGATCGGTGCATTCGGTTTCGCTCTGAGCCAGGTCTATTTCCTGTTTTTTGTAGTGATTCCATCGATCAGGGGTGGCGTGAAGGCTGAAAACAGCCCATGGGAAGGCGCTACGGGTCTGGAGTGGACTGTACCGAGTCCGGCGCCGTTCCATACATTCGAAGTACCGCCTGCCATCAAGTAAAAAGAGCGGCTGATCCACTGGGGATTTTCATTGACGTTCTCATCGTTGCATGATGGCTGATTCCGGTAGAAAAC
The DNA here is from genome assembly GCA_049278475.1 of Herbaspirillum sp. Taxonomy (GTDB): domain Bacteria; phylum Pseudomonadota; class Gammaproteobacteria; order Burkholderiales; family Burkholderiaceae_D; genus Herbaspirillum. The sequence continues at coordinate 12,848 of JBAPMF010000090.1, forward strand.
ACTCGGCGCTGGAGCGCAAACTGAACCGGCAGATGCTCGGCAAGCTGCTGGTCATCGCTGTATCGATGTTCGGTTTTGGTTACGCGCTGATCCCGATGTACAAGAAGATCTGCGACGTCACCGGCGTCAATTTCCTGACGCCCAGGGATGGGACGGTCGCAACGCCGGAACATACCCAGATCGACAAGAGCCGTACCGTGACGATCGAGTTTGACGGCAATGCGCAAGGGCCATGGCGTTTTCGTCCGACGGTGTCCAGCATGACAGTGCATCCGGGCGAAATGGTCCAGGTGTTATACGAAGTGGTCAATACACAGGCGCGTAAGGTCGCGGCGCAGGCTATACCGAGTTACGCGCCGCAGCAGTCAGCAGCTTTTTTCAGGAAGCTGGAGTGCTTCTGTTTTACGCAGCAGACGCTGGGGCCGAATGAAGCCAGGCAGATGCCGGTGGCGTTCTACATCGATCCGTCCCTGCCCAGGGATATGACAACGATTACGCTATCGTATACCTTCTTCGAAATCGAAGGATTCAACAGGAAGGCCGGCTGATGAGCGACCTGAAAGACGTCATACAGCGCAAGGCATCGTTTGCGGCAACGATGAAAGCGGTATTCTGGTCTTTTTTCGGCGTGCGCAGGCGCGGTGATTATGAAAACGATGCCGCCAGACTGAACCCGCTGCATGTCATCATTGCCGGGGTCATTGGTGCGGCGGTTTTTGTGGTTGTACTGGTGTTGATCGTCAACATGGTGGTGGCTCAGTAGGCGATCCAGGTAGCGCCAGCGAATGTGGCAGCCTGAAGCCGCCATGCATGCAAGATCCGGATTTTGCACGGGAGATGGAGATGAGTTCTCAACACGCTAAAGCGCCCTACTACTTTGTACCAGGTCCGTCGCCATGGCCGGTGCTGGCAGGCATATCGATGCTGATCACGATGGCTGGCGCTGCGGCCTGGGTCAATGGTCATTCCTGGGGCGCCACGCTCAACATCATCGGCATTCTCGCGGTGCTGGCGGTGCTGTACAAGTGGTTCGGCCAGGCCATGGCCGAATCCGAATCAGGCCGGTACGGCGAGCGTATCGACGCATCCTTCCGCTGGAGTATGAGCTGGTTCATTTTCTCCGAAGTGATGTTTTTCGCCGCATTCTTCGGCGCACTGTTCTATGCCCGCAGCGTGACCATGCCATGGCTGGCCGACCTCGATCACAAAATCCTGTGGCCTGACTTCGCGGCGCACTGGGGCAATGCCGGCCCGGCCGGTACGGTGGCATCGTTCCAGACCATGGGACCGTTTCCGATCCCGACCATCAACACCGCCCTGCTGCTGGCCTCTGGCGTGACGCTGACAATTGCCCACCATGCGCTGCGCGCCGGCCATCGCGCGCAGACGGCGATCTGGCTGTTTGCAACGATACTGCTGGGCGCTGCATTCATGGGTTTCCAGGTTGTCGAATACATGCATGCGTACAGCGGGCTGAACCTGAAACTGACATCCGGCATTTACGGTTCGACCTTCTTCATGCTGACCGGCTTCCACGGTTTCCATGTGACGATGGGCGCGATCATGCTGTCAGTGGTGTTGTACCGTGTGCTGCGCGGCCACTTTACACCGGAACATCACTTCGCCTTTGAAGGCGCCGCCTGGTATTGGCACTTTGTGGACGTGGTCTGGCTGGGTCTGTATGTCGTAGTGTACTGGCTGTAGGGCTAATTTAAGCAACAACCAGCAGATACGCACCGGCTGCAGCAATACCGATGCCGCCGAGACGCATGGCCCGATCCGCGCTCTGTCTGCCGGCAAACAGGCCGGCGCCCAGTCCGACGATCTGTAACAGGCTGGTGGCCAATACAAAACCCAGACCGTACATCACTGCGGATGAGCCGTGCGGCAACTCGCTGCCGTGAGCATAACCATGGAACAGCGCAAACAGGGAAACCACCACCGCGCCGGCCCATAAAGGCATGCTTACCGCAAAGGCAATCAGCAGTCCCAGCAGCGCGACCGAAGCAGCAATGCCGGTCTCGGCGGCCGGCAACGACAGGCCGGCGTATGCCAGCAAAGCGCCAACCACCATCATCGATGGAAATGCCAGCGGCAATACCCATATCGCGGAATGCCTGTTCTGCGCAGCCCACAAACCGGCAGCCAGCATCGCCAGCAAATGATCGACGCCGGAAAACGGATGGCTAAAACCGGCGCTGAAGCTAGCCGGTGCGGGCATCAGGGAATCAGGATGGCCAGGATGGGCGATAGCGCTGCCGGCAGCCAGAACTGTCATCATCAATGCGCCAGCGCACAACGCTGTCCTGGGGGAAATACGCAACATATTTTTCTCCTTCAAATCAATCAATGCCCAAATGCGCTGGCAAGCTGAAACAACGATCCGGCCAGACACTTGCTTATGCTTAGAGCCGCTAACACAGCGCCGCTGGCAAGGCGCACCGACGAAGAAAGTACGAAGAGCCAGCGGCGCTGTATTAGCGGCTCTTAAACCTTCTTCTCATCCAGCAAACCCTGTTTGCGGATGTAATCGATTACTTCCTCGATACCATCGCCGCTGCGCAGATTGGTAAACACGAACGGACGTTCGCCGCGCATGCGTCTGGCATCCCGTGCCATGATGTCCAGATTGGCGCCGACATACGGCGCCAGATCGGTCTTGTTGATGATCAGCAGATCCGAGCGCGTGATGCCCGGGCCGCCCTTGCGCGGGATCTTTTCGCCGCCGGCGATATCGATGACATAAATCGTCAGGTCCGATAGTTCAGGGCTGAAAGTCGCGGCAAGATTGTCGCCGCCGGACTCCACCAGGATCAGATCCAGATCCGGAAAGTCCGCGCTCATGCGCGCGATCGCTTCCAGATTGATCGACGCATCTTCGCGAATCGCCGTATGCGGACAACCCCCTGTCTCCACGCCCATGAGCCGCTCCGCCGGCAAGACATCGGCGCGCAGCAGGATTTCCATGTCTTCTTTGGTGTAAATATCGTTGGTGATGACGGCCATATCGTAATGGTCGCGCATATGCCTGCACAGCATTTCGCACAGCGCCGTCTTGCCGGAACCAACCGGGCCGCCGATACCGACCCGCAAAGGGTGGGGGAAGGAAGGATTGCTCATGGTGATCTCGATTGAAAACGGAGGCAATGCAACACGGATCAGGAACGGTATAGGCGGCTGTACTGCACTTCATGCTCCATGGATAGCAGCGACAGGCCGGGCGACCAGTTCGATAATTCATCGTCTGTCAATGCCTGGGCGGTCTGCGCAGCGGCTTCCAGTTCCGGTTGCAAGGCAAGCAATAAAGCTTGTCCCGCAACCTGACCAAGCGGGATGGATTTGACGCAAACGAGCACCTGATTTTCGGCCCAGGCGAACAGCATGCCGAGCAAGGCGGCGTCATGCGGTACATTCAGCGCCACTGCGGCATAGGCCAGCGCCGTCGGCAACGGCACCTCCCGTTGCGCTAGCATCAAACCGCGCAGATCATCATCGCCGATTTGCAGATCGACAGCGAGCTTGCTCAGCGAGTAGCCCATCTGCATCGTCTCTGCGCGAAACTCGGCCGTATCGCGCGCCGCGATAAAACGTTCGCTCCATAATGCGACGGCGTTTGCATCACGTTCCGCAAAAGCCCGCAGCAAACGCCACAAGATCGGCGCTTCGAAGCGGGCGACGACTTCATGCAAGGTATCGACTATCCATGCACAGGCACTGTCTGCATGCTTCACGGTACCGTTTTCAATGGCCGCTTCCAGCCCTTGCGAATAACTGTACGCGCCGATCGGCAACGATGGACTGGTGAGTTGAAGCAGATGAAGAAGTGCCTGTGCCTGCATACTGGTATCTATCGGTCTGCAAAATCACGCCGGCTTGTCGCCGGGTCGATGAATCTTCTGGCGCGCCGGAACCGGTGCCAGCGGATGAGGATGGTCGCCGTGGTGATGACCGCCGCCGTATGCGCCGGCTTCCGGTTCAAATACTGCCTCTTCTTCCGTAACGCGAGCGCCGAGACCTTGCAGCATGTCTTTCAGTACAGGGTCTTCGCGAATCCGCAGAAAGCCTGCGCCGACCTGGGTCTGCGTATGGCGGTTGCCAAGGTGAAAGGCGCAACGTAATAATCGATGCGGCGAATCTGCTTCGACGCGATAGCTTGCCTCCCTGGCGGCATTGATTCTCACCACGCGGCCATCCTCGCCGCGCAGCAAATCGCCGTCGCGCAGGATGGCGCCGCGCACCGTGAAGATGGCGACTTCTTCGCCGGATGTCATCGTGGCGCGCAGACGGCTCTTCTCGCGCTGGTCGTAAGGCAACAGTAATTCGCCGTCGATGTGTTCAGCGTGTTCGATTCTGGTATTGAGGGTCAGCATCATCTCTTCAGAACAGGAAATAACGTTGCGCCAGCGGCAAAACCCTGGCTGGTGCGCACACCAGCAACTCGCCATCGGCGCGCACTTCGTAGGTTTCGGCGTCGACTTCCATCCGCGGTGTCGCGCCGTTGTGGATCATGTCGCGCTTGCGCAGATGACGCATGCCCTGCACCGGAACCACGGGCTTGTTCAGCCTGAGCATCTCGCCGATACCGGCATCGAAAGCCGGCTGCGAGACGAAAGTCATCGAGGTTTTCAGGCCGCCGCCATATGCGCCGAACATCATACGGTAATGCACCGGCTGCGGCGTCGGAATCGACGCATTCGGATCGCCCATCTGTGCTGCGGCAATCATGCCGCCCTTCAGAATCATCGACGGCTTGACGCCGAAGAAAGCCGGTTTCCACAGCACGATGTCGGCGATTTTTCCCACTTCCAGCGAACCGGCCACATGCGAGATGCCGTGCGTGATCGCCGGGTTGATCGTGTACTTGGCAAGGTAACGCTTGACGCGAAAATTGTCATGACGCGATGCATCCCCGGCCAGCGCGCCGCGTTGGGTTTTCATCTTGTGCGCGGTTTGCCAGGTGCGCATGATCACTTCACCGACACGCCCCATCGCCTGTGAGTCGGACGACATCATCGAGATCGCGCCGAGGTCATGCAGGATGTCTTCGGCGGCAATGGTCTCGCGGCGGATGCGCGACTCGGCGAAGGCGATATCTTCGGCAATCGCCGGATCGAGGTGATGACAGACCATCAGCATGTCCAGATGCTCGTCCAGCGTGTTGACGGTGAATGGACGCGTCGGGTTGGTGGATGACGGTAAAACGTTACTCTCGCCGACCGCAACGATGATGTCCGGCGCATGTCCGCCGCCGGCGCCTTCGGTATGGAAAGTGTGAATCGTGCGATCCTTGAATGCCGCGAGCGTGTGTTCGAGGAAACCGCCTTCGTTGAGCGTATCGCTGTGAATCGCGACCTGCACATCGAGGCGGTCCGCCACCGTCAGACAGTTGTCGATCGCCGCCGGTGTCGATCCCCAGTCTTCATGCAGCTTCAGGCCGATGGCGCCAGCATGGACCTGTTCTTCCAACGGCGTCGGCAAACTCACGTTGCCCTTGCCGAGGAAGCCGAGATTCATCGGGAAAGCATCCGCTGCTGACAGCATCGAGTGAATATGCCACGGCCCCGGCGTGCAGGTCGTCGCTGCCGTACCCACCGCTGGGCCGGTGCCGCCGCCGATCATGGTCGTGATGCCGCTCATCAGCGCTTCTTCGATCTGTTGCGGACAGATGAAATGAATATGCGTATCGATGCCGCCGGCGGTCACGATCATGCCTTCGCCGGCGATGATTTCGGTCGCACCGCCGATGGCCATGGTCACGTCCGGCTGGATGTCGGGATTGCCGGCTTTGCCAATCGCAGCGATTTTGCCGCCCTTGAGACCGATGTCGGCCTTGACGATACCCCAATGGTCGATGATCACGGCGTTGGTGATCACGGTATCCATGACATCTTTGTCATTGCGCTGCGACTGGCCCATGCCATCGCGGATCACCTTGCCGCCGCCGAACTTGACTTCCTCGCCATAGGTCGTGAAATCCTGCTCGATCTCGATGAACAATTCAGTGTCAGCCAGCCGCAAACGGTCGCCGACGGTAGGGCCGAACATTTCGGCATAAGCCTGACGCGACATCCTGCTCATGGTTTGCCGTCCTTCTGGTCGAGTAGCCCCATCACTTTGGCGTTGAAACCGTAGACCCTGCGCTCGCCGGCCAGCGCTACCAGCTCCACCGTGCGCTCCTGGCCCGGTTCGAAACGGATCGCAGTACCGGAAGCAATGTTCAGGCGCATGCCGTAGCCGATCCGGCGATCGAATTTCAGCGCCGGATTGACTTCAAAAAAGTGAAAATGCGATCCGACCTGAATCGGACGGTCGCCGCTGTTGGCGACGGTCACGCTCGCGGTGCGGCGGCCAACGTTGAGTTCGATGTCGCCGGGTTCAACCAGCATTTCTCCCGGAATCATGCTGGCGCTCCTCAAGGAATGGGATGATGAACCGTGACCAGCTTGCTGCCGTCGGGAAAAGTCGCCTCGACCTGGATGTCGGGAATCATCTCGGGCACGCCTTCCATGACATCCGCGCGCGTGAGAATCCCGGCGCCTTCCGACATCAACTCGGCCACGGCGCGACCGTCACGTGCGCCTTCCATGATAGCAGAGCTGATCAGCGCCACGGCTTCCGGATAATTCAGTTTCAGACCGCGTGCCTTGCGCCGTTCGGCCAGCAGTGCTGCGGTAAAAACCAGCAGCTTGTCTTTTTCTCTCGGGGTGAGTTTCATGTTATCGTCTCCTGATTATGTTTATGTATTATGTATCCCAGATGCGCGGCACAAGCGCTGCGCGCATCAATAATTCGGGCCGGATACATTGCCACGCCTGCATCAGCCACTGCCGCGCAATCTGGCTGGAGTTGCCGAGATAGCGCAACACCAATAGTTGTTTCATCTGCGTCGCGCCGCTGCGGCCGTCACGCGTCAATACACTGGTCTGTTCGCGCAATGCATGCAGAAAAGCGCTATTCATCGGCATGCCGACCGCGATCAGCGTGGCGCATACGGTATAACCGGCCAATGCCAGCGGGCTTGTCATGGACGAGGCGCCACTGCCAGCGCGCAAGACGCCTTGCTCGAACCAGATCAACCTGCCGTCGCGGCGAATACTGGTGCGCTGGACGATGCTGCCACTGGTAAAGGATTCACCTGATGCCGTGCGGCCGAAGCACAGGATCTCACCACCGATATAGCGTGCATCCGTCGCCAGCTCGACCTGATGTTCCATGCGCACGTCAGCGTTGTTGAAGAAGATGGCTTCCTGCGGCAACCATTCCAACGACGCACCAGCCGTCGCCGTCAGCGCAATCTGCTGCCGCGAAACAAAACCATTGGCGCGATACCATTTGCCGGCGCCCGGCGTAGTCAGCAAAGCATGCGCGTTGTCGCCGACATGCGCCGTGATGCTCAATTGATCGCCACCGAGTATGCCGCCCGGCGGATGCACGATGATAGCATGGCAGACAGCGGGATGTTCAGGATATAGCGGCTTTTGCACGCGCAGGGGACCGCAGTGGCTGCGCGTTATCATGCGCGTGGTGCCGGCATCGTCGGCAAAGCCCAGCTTCAGCCAGGCCTGTTCGTGGCGTTTCTGGAAGAAACTCGACATCGCAGAAACGACAAAGATCAGGAGTTACTTCCTGCGTGCCGGCGGCAGGTCGGTGCAGACGCCCTTACAGACTTCCGCCGCCATGCCGATCGATTCGCCCAATGTCGGGTGCGGATGGATGGTCTTGCCGATATCGATGGCGTCGGCGCCCATTTCAATGGCCAATGCGATTTCACCAATCATGTCGCCGGCGTGCGTGCCGACGATGCCGCCGCCGACGATGCGATGCGTTTCGGCATCGAACAACAGCTTGGTGAAACCTTCGGCACGGCCGTTGGCGACAGCGCGACCGGAAGCAGCCCACGGGAAGCGGCCCTGCTCCAGCCTGATACCCCTGGCCGCGGCTTCTTCTTCGGTGATGCCGACCCATGCCACTTCCGGATCGGTGTAGGCCACCGATGGAATGACGCTGGCGTCGAAATGGCTCTTCTGCCCTGCCGCGGCTTCCGCGGCGACGTGCGCTTCATGCACCGCCTTGTGCGCCAGCATCGGCTGACCGACCAGATCGCCGATGGCGAAGATGTGCGGTACGTTGCTGCGCATCTGACTGTCAACAGGAATGAAACCGCGATCGGTCACGATCACGCCGGCTTTGTCGGCGGCGATCTTCTTGCCGTTCGGACTGCGGCCGACGGCGACCAGCACCAGATCGTAAAGTTGCGGTTCCGGCGCCATGACGCCGGCTTCGGTAGCTTCAAAGCTGACTTTGATGCCTTCCTTCAAGGCTTCGACAGCGACCGTCCTGGTCTTGAGCATGATCTTGTCGAAACGCTTTTCGTTGAATTTCTGCCAGACCTTGACCATGTCACGGTCAGCGCCCTGCATCAGGCCATCCATCATTTCGACGATGTCGATGCGCGCTCCCAGCGTCGAATACACGGTCGCCATTTCCAGACCGATGATGCCGCCGCCAATGACCAGCATACGTCTGGGCAACTGACGCAGTTCCAGCGCACCGGTCGAATCGACGATGCGCGGATCCGCTTTTTCCCTGGCTTGTACAAATGGCAGGTCCACCGTCGCCGAACCGGCGGCGATGATGGCCTGCTTGAATTTGACGGTCTTCCTGCTGCCATCGGCGGCGGTGACTTCAATATGGTTGGCGCCGATGAATCGTCCGACGCCTTGCATGACGTTGACCTTACGCGCCCTGGCCATGCCGGATAAACCGTCGGTCATGGTGCTGATGACTTTTTCCTTATAGCTGCGCAGCTTGCCGATGTCGATCTGCGGCTTGCCGAAGGTGACGCCATGCGCCGCCATGGCGGCGGTTTCATCGATCACGGCGGCGACATGCAGCAGCGCTTTCGACGGGATGCAACCGACGTTGAGACAGACGCCGCCGAGGGTCGGATAGCGTTCGATCAGCACCGTGCTCATGCCCAGATCGGCCGAACGGAAGGCGGCGGAATAACCGCCGGGGCCGGCGCCCAGCACCATCATGTCGCATTCGATGTCAGCTGAACCGCCAATACCGGCAGCAACCGGCGCCGGGGCAGCAGCAGGAGCCGCTGCCAGCGCTGTTGCCGTACCGCCGGCAGCGGCTTCCACCAGCAGCAGCACGGAACCTTCGGCGACCTTGTCGCCGACCTTGACTGTCAATTCCTTGATCACACCCGCAGCGCTGGAGGGGATTTCCATGCTGGCTTTGTCGGACTCGACGGTGATCAGCGACTGTTCTACCTCGATGGTATCGCCAACCTTGACCAGCAACTCGATGACTTCCACTTCCTTGAAGTCGCCGATATCCGGCACTTTGACTTCGCTCAAACTCATATATTCGACTCCGTATGTTCTGTGAATTACAGCAGCGATTTGCGCAAATCGCCCAGCATGTCAGCCAGACAGGCCGAAAAGCGCGCGCCCATCGCGCCATCGATCACGCGGTGATCAAAAGACAGCGAGAGCGGCATCATCAGGCGCGGCGCGAATTGCTTGCCATCCCAGACCGGTTTGATGATCGCCTTCGACAGACCCAGGATCGCCACTTCAGGCGCATTGATGATCGGCGTGAAAGCGGTGCCGCCAATGCCTCCCAGTGATGAAATGGTGAAAGTCGCGCCTTGCATGTCAGCAGGTTTCAATTTGCCGTCGCGCGCCTGCGCTGACAGTTCGCTTATTTCTGTGGCGATCTGGGCTATGCTCTTCTGGTCGACGTTCTTGACCACAGGCACCACCAGGCCGTTCGGTGTATCCGCCGCAAAGCCGATGTTGTAGTACTGCTTGAGGATCAGGTTTTCGCCCTTGGCATCGAGCGAGGAATTGAAGGCCGGGAATTTCTTCAGCACCGCAACACTGGCCTTGATCACAAACGCCAGCATGGTCAGCTTGACCGGGGATCTGGCTTTGGCGTAGGCGTCATTGGACGTCTTGCGGAACTCTTCCAATCCAGTCACATCGGCTTCATCGAATTGCGTCACGTGCGGGATCATGACCCAGCTGCGGTGCAGATTCGGGCCGCTGAGCTTCCTGATGCGCGACATTGCCTGCAGCTCGGTCGGGCCGAACTTGCTGAAATCCAGCGACGGCCATGGCAACAGATCCAGACCGGCGCCGCTGCCGTTCTTCGCCGGTGCGGCGCCGCCGGCCAGCGCTGCCTTGACAAACTCCTGGATGTCTTCCCGCAGGATGCGCCTCTTCGGACCAGTGCCGACGACGCGGGTCAGATCGACGCCGAGTTCACGCGCGAACTTGCGTACCGATGGCGAAGCGTGCGACTTGCTGCCAACGCCTGGCGCAACAGCAGTGACGGTCATCGCGGATGCGGCGGCGGGAACTGCCGCCGGCGCTGGCGCGGCCGGCACCGGCAGGACAGCGGTTGCCGGAGCAGATACCGCAAGCGCTGCCGCGTCTG
>JBAPMF010000091.1:0-19050 GCA_049278475.1 Herbaspirillum sp.
GCGCTGGAGACGGCCGGCATTCCCGATGCCTTTGATGGTGCGTTCAAATACATCGGCAATCCCGATCTCATGTCACGCACGCATTTCGCTCGCTATATCGTCGAAATCGGCCGTTGCGCCGACATCAAGGAAGTGTTTCGCAATTATCTGTGCGAAGGCAAACCCGGTTACGTGCCGCATCGCTGGGCCACGCTCAAGGACGCGGTCGACTGGATTCGCGGCGCCGGCGGCGTGGCGGTGATCGCTCATCCGGGACGCTATCAGTACAGCGAACTCGAATTCCGCGTTTTCTTCGATGAATTCAAACAATATAACGGCGTGGCAATCGAAGTCACCACTGGCAGCCATACCCCCGACCAGTATGAGCAATATGCTCGTGTCGCCAGGCATTACGGTTTCCTGGCATCGATAGGTTCGGACTTCCATGGTCCGGGAGAATCACGTGTCGATCTGGGCACCTTGCCGCCGTTACCATCCGGATTGACGCCGGTGTGGCACGATTGGGGCCTGTGACCGGATATAAGCACCATCTCTTTCCAGATTCTCAATGAAATTGTCGTTATCTCTTGAATTTTTTTCTGCCAGTCCTATCTAATAACCACTTTTGCGATAGGAGTTTTCCCGAATGAAACGCATATTCCTTTTCCTCGCCACCAATATCGCCGTGCTGGTGGTGATGAGCGTGATTTTGTCTTTGCTCGGTGTGGATAAATTCCTGACCCGTTCAGGGTTGAATCTGCCGATGCTGCTGGTGTTTTCCATCGTGGTTGGTTTTACCGGCTCGATCATTTCGCTGCTGATGAGTAAATCCATGGCGAAGTGGAGTACTGGCGCGCACGTGATCGACACGCCGGCCAATGCCACCGAAGTCTGGTTGGTCAATACTGTGAACGCCCTGGCGCAGCGCGCCGGCATTGGCATGCCCGAAGTAGCAGTCTATGACGGCGAACCGAATGCCTTCGCCACCGGTGCTTTCAGGGACTCGGCGCTGGTTGCGGTGTCGACTGGGTTGCTGCGAAGCATGACCAAGGAAGAAGTCGAAGCCGTACTCGGCCACGAAGTCGCCCACATCGCTAATGGCGACATGGTGACCATGACGCTGATACAGGGTGTGGTGAACACCTTCGTCGTGTTCCTGTCGCGTGTGGTCGGCTACTTTGTTGATTCGGCGCTGCGCCGCAACAGCAATGATTCTGGTCCCGGCGTCGGCTACATGGTGACGGTGATGGTGTGCCAGATCGTGTTCGGCATCGGCGCCTCGATGATCGTGGCCTGGTTTTCGCGCCATCGTGAGTTTCGCGCCGATGCCGGTTCCGCCAGATTGCTCGGCGGTCCACAGCCGATGATTAACGCACTGGCACGGCTGGGCGGCATTCCGGCGAGCGGTCTGCCGGAATCGATGGCGGCCATGGGCATCAACGACAAGCCGGGATTCATGGAATTGTTTTCCACACATCCGCCTCTGGAGCAGCGTATCGCCGCCTTGCGCGGCCAGCGGTAATACCAGTGTAATCAGGTAAAAAAACGGCGGGGCGATATCGCCACCGCCGTTTTTTCTTTTTTGAGACCTCGCGCATGAGTCAATTTTTTCAGATTCATCCCGATAATCCGCAACTGCGCTTGATCAGGCAGGCTGCGCAAATCATTCAAGGCGGCGGCATCGTCGCTTTGCCGACCGATGCCGATTACACACTGGTGTGTCGGATTGATGACAAGAGCGCAATGGAGCGCCTGCGCCGTATTCGTGGTGTCGATGACAGACACCATTTGACGCTGCTGTGCCGCGACCTCAGCGAAATCGCACAATACGCCAGGATCGATAACCGTCAGTATCGCCTGCTCAAAGCCGTTATACCGGGGCCGTATACCTTTATCCTGGAAGCAGGCAGGGAAGTGCCGCGTCGCCTGAGCAATCCGTCGCGTAAGACCATCGGTCTGCGCGTGCCGGAAAATCCAGTCTCTCATGCCTTGCTGGCAGAGCTGGGACAGGTGCTGATCGGCGCCACGCTGATCTGTCCGGATCAAGGCGATGCGCGGACCAATGCCCAGGATATCCACGCACGTCTGAAAAAACAGATCGAACTGGTCATCGACAGCGGCGCCTGCAGCATGGAACCGACCACCGTCATCGACCTCAGCGACGATGACGGGCCGATGCTGATGCGGCAAGGACGGGGTGATGCCGCGCCCTTCGGCTTGTGATTTCCCACGGCTCGCTTTCGTCTCTCTGCTAGAATCCGCCTCCATGAATGATCTGATCCAGACTGTCGCCGTGTATGCGCTTCCAGTACTGTTCGCGATTACCCTGCATGAGGCAGCCCATGCTTACGCGGCAAAATATTTCGGTGACGACACTGCCTACACGCTGGGGCGCATGAGTCTCAATCCTCTCCAGCATATCGACCCCTTTGGCACCATTGTCATTCCGGTGCTGCTGTATTTCGCCACCAGTGGCGCTTTTCTGTTCGGTTACGCCAGGCCGGTGCCTCTCGATTTCAGCAAGCTGCGTCGGCCCAAGCGCGACATGGCTTGGGTTGCGCTGGCCGGTCCTGCCGCCAACTTCGCGATGGCGCTGATCTGGACCTTGATGATGTATGCCCTGGCAGCAGGCGGTGTCGAAGAAAAATTCTTCATGCTCATGGCCAAGGCCGGCGTGTTAACCAATCTGGTCATGTTCGCGTTCAATCTGTTCCCAATTCCACCGCTCGACGGCGGCCGCATACTGACAAGTCTGCTGCCGGATCGCTATGCGCATCGATTCGCACGAATCGAACCATACGGTTTCTTTATCGTGATGGCGCTGGTCTTGCTCAAAGTGATCTACGTCTGGTGGATGGCGCCTGTCATCTATCTGGCCGGAAGCCTGTTGCAACTGATTGTTTCGCCGTTATCCTTACTTTTTAACTAAAACACACCATGTACCCTGATCGCGTCGTCTCCGGCATGCGCCCCACAGGCGCACTGCATTTGGGCCACTATCATGGCGCCTTGAAAAACTGGATCAAGCTACAGTCCGAGCTGCCGTGCTTGTTTTTTGTGGCTGACTGGCATGCGCTGACAACACACTACAATGACCCCAGTATCATCGAGACCAGTACCTGGGAAATGGTGATCGACTGGCTTGCCGCCGGCGTCGATCCCTCTCAATCGACGCTGTTCATCCAGTCGCATATACCGGAACACGCTGAGTTGTACCTGCTGCTGTCGATGTCCACGCCTTTGGGCTGGCTGGAGCGTGTGCCGACCTACAAGGACCAGCAGGAAAAACTCTCCGACCGCGATCTGGCGACCTACGGCTTCCTCGGTTATCCCTTGCTGCAAGCCGCCGACGTGTTGATTTACCGCGCCAGCCAGGTGCCGGTCGGTGAAGACCAGGTTCCGCATATCGAGATGATGCGCGAGATCGCGCGCCGCTTCAACCATCTGTACGGCAAGGAAAAAAGCTTCGAAGAAAAAGCGCGCGAGGCCGTCAGGAAACTCGGCAGCAAACGCGCCAGGCTATATCTGGAACTGCGCACGCAATTTCAGGAGCAGGGCAACGAAGAAGCGCTGGAGCAGGCCAAGGCTATGCTCGACGATACGCACAATCTTTCTATCATAGACCGCGAGCGTCTGTTCGGTTATCTGGAAGGCAGCCGCAAACTGATCCTGACCGAGCCGCAAGCCTTGCTGACGGAAGCTGCTCGTTTGCCTGGCCTGGATGGCGCCAAGATGTCCAAGAGCTATGGCAATGCGATTGCGCTGCGCGAGGACAAGGAGTCCGTCACCAGAAAAGTCCGCACCATGCCGACCGATCCACAGCGCGTGCGCCGAACCGATCCCGGCGATCCCGGAAAATGCCCGGTCTGGCAATTCCATCTGGTGTATTCTGATGATGCTGTCCGGCAGTGGGTCGACAAGGGCTGCCGTGCGGCCGGCATCGGCTGTCTGGAATGCAAACAGCCGGTCATCGACGCCATCCTGAAAGAACAGCAGCCGATGCTCGAGCGCGCCCAGCAATACATCGACGATCCAGCGCTGGTGCGCGCTATCATCGCCGACGGCTGCGATAGCGCCCGCAAGCTAGCACAGGATACCATGCGCGACGTGCGCGAAGCCATGGGTCTGGAGTAGATTTACAGCCATAAGGGTTGCTTACACCAAAAAACAGCCATTGTGCGTAAAATTAACATCTACTCGTTGGTTTACTAGCTAATCATCCAGGATTTACCTTGAAAAAATCTCTCGCCATTGTCATGCTCTCCCTCCTGCTTTCTGCATGTGCAAGCCTGCGGCAACCCGGCGGGACCGATGTTGCAATGGCTGCGGGCAGCAAAAAGCCGACCCCGGCTCAGACTTCTCCTGTCCGTAAAGGACAGGAGAAAGCCAGGGTACAGCAGCCGGAAGATGCATTGCCGACACCGGTGCTGAGCGATGGAATTCTGTTCAAGATCCTGAGTGCCGAAATCGCCTTTCAGCGCGGCCAGTGGCAGGCTGCCTATGTGGCCTTGCTGGGTACCGCACAGCAAACCCGCGATCCGCGCCTGGCCAAGCGCGCCGCTGAAATGGCGTTAATGGCCCGTTCCACGAGCGAAGCATTGGCAGCAGTACGCTTGTGGACGAAACTGGCGCCGCATTCGGATGAGGTGCTACAGAATTATCTTGGCTTGCTCATGTTGGGCGGCGATCTCTCCGAAATACAGCCGCTCCTCACATATCGCCTGGCTGAGGCCGCTGTGCAGACGCGCGGCCCGATGATCCTGCGCATCCAGCGCTTGCTGAGCCGCGCCAAAGACAAGGGCGCCGCATTCGTTATCCTGCAACACATCGTCGCTCCCTATCTGATGCTGGTCGAAAGCCATCTGGCGCTGGCGCAAGGCGCCTTTGCCAATCGCGACGCCATACGCGCGCGCGCCGAAGCCAGGCAGGCCCTGGCGCTCCGCCCCGATTCGGAACTGGCGATCCTGACGCTGGCGCAAGTCACATCAGACAACAATGAAGCCTTGAAACTGGTGTCCGGCTTCCTCAAGAAATATCCCGATGCCCGTGAAGTCCGCATTGCCTATGCCCGCGGTCTGGTCGAGCAAAAACAGTATGAACAGGCGCGCGACCAGTTCCAGACCTTGCTCAAGGATGATCAGGACGACCTCACTACGCTGTTCGCGCTAGGTATCCTGAATGTCCAGACCAATCAGCCGCAGGAAGCCGAAACCTATCTGAAACACTATCTCGATGTGCTGATGACACAGCCGGACGACGAACGTGATCCGACGCAAGCTCTGCTGCTGCTGTCGCAGATCGCCGAACAGCGCCATGACATCCCATCCGCGCTGAAATACCTGGAGCAGGTCGAACCGGGAGAAGCCTACATCGATACGCAAATCCGCCGTGCCCAGTTGATGAGCAGCAGCGGTAACCTCGATGGCGCCCGCAAAGTATTGCAGCAAGCCTGGTCGAATGCTGGCGATGATCTCGAGTTGCTGCAACTGATACAGGGCGAAGGGCGAATCCTGCGCGACAACCAGCGCTATCAGGATGCCGCCAATGTGCTGGCGGCCGGCCTGAAGCGCTTTCCGGAGAACACCGACTTGCTGTACGACTATGCCATGGCGACCGACAAGACCGGCAATTACAAGGACATGGAAGCCGCCCTGCGCAAAATCATCCAGCTCGCGCCCAACAACCAGCACGCCTATAACGCGCTGGGTTATTCGCTGGCCGATCGCAACATCCGCCTGCCGGAAGCCATGGCGTTGATCAAGAAGGCCATGCAACTGGCGCCGGAAGACCCTTTCATCGCCGACAGCCTAGGCTGGACAGAGTTCCGCATGGGCAATCTGGACGCAGCAGAGAAAAAACTGCGCCGCGCCTATAGCCTGCGCCCCGATCCGGAGATCGGGGCGCATCTGGGCGAGATCCTGTGGGTAAGTGGCCAGCAGGATGAAGCCAAGAAATTGTGGCGCGAAGCGCAAAGCAAGGATCCGAATAACGGTGTCCTCAAGAGTACGCTGGATCGTTTCGAGGTACGACATTGATTCGTCACGGCCCATACAGGATATGACCATCGAATCGTTGAAAAACGGCGCAGTAGCCTGCCTGCTCGTGCTCGCTGCCGGTTGCGCCACAGTTACCCCGGAAAACACCGGCAGGGTTCCGGCCGTGGCACGCCGCTACAGCGAGACAATCGATCTGGGCGGGCGCCTGTCGATCCACTATGAGCAATACGGTCGCACGCAGGCCGTGCATGGCAGCTTTACCTGGAGCCAGAATAGCGACCACACCGTACTCAGCCTGCTGTCGCCGTTGGGCCAGACGCTGGCGATCGTCGATATCAAACCAGGCATTGTCATTCTGACGCCATCAGGCAAACCGTCGCTGTCAGCCAGCGACGTCGATATGTTGACGCAACAGGCGCTGGGCTGGCCGCTGCCGGTATCCGGCTTGCGCGACTGGCTGCAAGGTTTTGGCCGTAATGACGAAGGCATGCCTTTCATTGCTCACCCTTCCGCGCAGATGATGCGCTTTGCCACCCGCGATGGCTGGACACTGAGTTACAGTGAATGGCAGGACGAAGCCGCCGGAATGGCGCGTCCCAAACGCATCGATCTTGCACGTGATATCCAACAAGTCGGGCCAGTCTCGATCCGTATCGTGATCGACGACTGGCAGCGCATCCCGCCAAATACGCCATCCAGACTCATGTCATGCAAGTCAGCCTGTTCAACTGCCCCGCTCCGGCAAAACTGAACCTGTTTCTACACGTGACCGGCCGCCGCGACGACGGTTATCACCTGCTGCAAACCGTATTTCAGTTGCTGGACCGCAACGATACGCTGGACTTCAGCATCCACGACAATGCTCAGATTCGGCGCACCAACGACATTCCAGGCATTGCCGCCGACAGCGATCTGGTGGTACGCGCGGCCCGGCTGCTGCAAACAGCGGGAAAAACCCGACTGGGCGCCGACATCACTGTCCATAAACGACTGCCTGTAGGCGGTGGCCTGGGTGGCGGTTCCTCAGACGCCGCTACCACGTTGCTGGTGTTAAATCATTTGTGGCAAACTGGCCTGACGCGCGCGCAATTGATGGCGCTGGGCCTGCAACTGGGCGCCGATGTGCCGTTTTTTCTGTTCGGAAGCAATGCTTTTGCCGAAGGCATCGGTGAAAAATTGATCGCCCTGAAAACTGCTGATCGATGGTTTGTCGTACTCGAACCCGGGGTATCCGTTCCGACCGCGACAATTTTTTCATCTCCTGAATTGACAAGGAATACAAAAATCGTCAGAATGACGGACTTTCTAGAAGCGTATGATTTTCTTGGTAGCGACTTCGGAAAAAATGACCTGGAAGTGGTGGCTGCCAGAAAATTTCCTCCTGTCGCTGAGGCCAGCGAATGGCTCAGGACGTTCGGAAATGCAAGGATGACCGGATCAGGTGCATGTGTGTTCTGTTCGTTTGAACATGAATACCAAGCCGACGAGGTATTGAAGCAGCTACCTTCGCGATGGACCGGCTGGAAAGCCAGAGCGATGCAGGAGCATCCTCTCGCCTGTCTGGCAGGTTCATGATCAGGGTCACCAGGAACTGGTTTGACGGCGAATTGCACAGGATGTCAGATGTGCAAACGACGGCAGGCAGCAGGTTGCGTAGGGGAATCGCCAAGCTGGTTAAGGCACTGGATTTTGATTCCAGCATTCCAAGGTTCGAATCCTTGTTCCCCTGCCACTGAATTTGGGCAGACTTGGATACAGGTCTGCCCACCAAAGAAAAAAACCAACAGATAAGCCGCCAACGCAAGACTAAAAAGTCGCGCATTGTCGGCTTTTCGATTTTTGAACGATAGTACTCAGGAATACCCACATGGCATACGAAAACCTGATGGTTTTTACCGGCAACGCTAATCCGGCACTGGCGCAAGGCGTCGTCGAAAGGCTCGGTATTCCGCTGGGCAAGGCCAATGTTTCCAGGTTTTCGGATGGTGAAGTGATGGTCGAGATCAATGAAAACGTCCGCGGCAAAGACGTATTCGTGCTGCAATCGACTTGCGCGCCGACCAACGACAACCTCATGGAAATCATGCTCATGGTTGACGCCTTGAAGCGTGCATCGGCTGGTCGCATCACGGCCGCCATTCCTTATTACGGCTATGCTCGCCAAGACCGTCGTCCGCGCTCGGCCCGTGTTGCGATTTCGGCCAAAGTCGTTGCCAATATGTTGCAGGAAGCAGGTGTCGGGCGCGTCCTGATCATGGATCTGCACGCAGACCAGATTCAGGGCTTCTTTGATATTCCTGTCGACAACATCTATGCATCGCCGGTTTTGCTGGGCGATCTGGTGAGCAAGGAGTATGACGGTCTACTGGTCGTATCGCCCGATGTCGGTGGCGTAGTGCGCGCCCGCGCGCTGGCAAAACGCCTGAACTGCGACCTGGCCATCATCGATAAACGCCGCCCCAAAGCGAATGTGTCAGAAGTCATGAACATCATCGGTGAAGTCGAAAACCGCAATTGCGTGATCATGGATGATATGGTCGACACCGCCGGCACGCTGACCAAGGCTGCGGAAGTATTGAAAGAGCGTGGTGCCAGGACAGTAGTCGCTTACTGCACACATCCGGTGTTGTCCGGCCCGGCGCTGAGCCGCATTGCCAATTCGCCGTTGGACGAGCTGGTCGTCACCGACACGATTCCATTGTCGGACGCCACCCGGGCCTGCAGCAAGATTCGCCAGCTGACCTGTGCCGGCCTGCTGGCTGAGACCTTTAGGCGCATCAGCAAGGGCGACTCGGTCATGTCGCTGTTTGCAGAGTAGGGCGGCTTTGGAATACGCTCCTGGATCATCCGGTTTCAATTCCTTCATGCAGATGAAGGAATCTTCGAATCCCCTGGTCGCGGGGGATTTTCAACGCGTGACGCAAGTCCCGCAACCATTGGAGCTTCAACATGAAAGTCATCGCATTTCCACGCAAAGAACAGGGGACCGGAGCGAGCCGCCGCCTGCGCAATGCCGGTCAAACACCAGCTATCGTTTATGGTGGCGCCGCGGCACCGCTGAGTATCACTCTGGATCACAACGCGCTGTATCACGCGCTGAAAAAAGAAGCCTTCCACTCGTCGATCCTTGATCTGGAAATCGACGGCAAGGTTGAACAGGTTCTGCTGCGTGACTTCCAGGTCCACGCTTACAAGCAACTGGTTCTGCACGTCGACTTCCAGCGTGTCGACGCTGCACAGAAGATCCACGTCAAGGTACCTCTGCATTTCGTCAACGCTGAAATCTCGCCGGCAGTCAAACTGTCGTCGGGCATCATTAGCCACGTCATGACAGAGTTGGACATCTCCTGCTTGCCCAAGGATCTGCCGGAATTCGTTTCCGTCGATCTGGCCGGACTGGAAGTTGGTCACTCGATCCACCTGGCCGACCTGCAACTGCCAAACGGCGTGACCGCCGTTTCACAGGAAAACCTGACCGTTGCTACCGCTTCGGTGCCGGCCGGTAAGGTGGAAGCCGAAGACGCGGCAGGCGACGCTGAAACAAAATAATCTCTGATTCAGTTCAGTATCACTGGCGCAAAAAACTGCCGATTTTTGCTAGGCGATGCGACCAGTTCCCAGGATATATTTCTACCAGACCATTTTCAAAGACGCAGTCGGTTGCGTCTTTGACCCTCACTCTTTCCTTGCCCATCGAATAATTGGTGGGCGCCGGGTGGCGAATTCCCGGAACACCACTGCCAGTAAGTTCTCTCCGCCGAAGTACGGCAAACGCCCCAGGTTCTGTTGAGCTGCAAAGCTTCCCATGCCACAAGGTCAGGCCGGCGCGCCCGGGGATAAAAGCGTTCCATGATGGACGACAGTGATACACTTCTACTCGCGCTTTGCTGTGCATCATGCTGCCTCCTTGGCCGCCGCCGGGCGCTTCTGAAAAAACCGCCGACAGTTTTCTATTTGTATGAAATTTTGTTCTGAATGCGCTCATCCGGTTTCTCTGCGGATTCCGCCCGATGACAATCGTCCGCGCTTCGTGTGCGGCCATTGCGGCGCCATTCATTATCAAAATCCAAAGATGGTGGTTGGCTCCATTCCAGTCTGGAAATACAACGATGAATGGCAGGTGCTGCTGTGCCGTCGCGCTATCGAACCGCGCCGCGGTTACTGGACGCTACCGGCCGGCTTCATGGAAAACGATGAAACCACGACCGAAGCAGCCATCCGCGAAACCGAAGAAGAGGCCGGCGCGCGTATCGAACTGGGTACATTGTTTTCGCTGATCAATGTGCCGCATGTGCATCAAGTCCACCTCTTTTATCTGGCTGACCTGCTCGACCTCGGTTACGCCGCTGGCATCGAGAGTCTGGAAGTAGCGTTGTTCAGGGAAAAGAACATTCCCTGGCTGGAAATCGCCTTTCCTACGGTCGCATATACGCTGCGCGCCTTTTTTTCCGATCTCAGAAAAATCAGGACCGGTGATGGCGGTTTCGGACTGCACACTGACGATATTCGCAAACGTATAGTACAAGTGGATTAACGTTTGGGGACACGCATGATTTCCTGGCTGGATGTCGACTCGCCCTTCCCGGACGTTTCCAGGGCCTTGGCCGATCCGGCCGGCTTGCTGGCCGTCGGCGCCGATCTGTCGCCGCAGCGTTTGCTCGATGCTTATCGCCACGGTATTTTTCCGTGGTTCTCGGAAGGCCAGCCCATCCTGTGGTGGAGTACCGATCCGCGCATGGTGCTGTATACCAATCGTCTCATCGTGAGCGACAGCCTGAAAAAAACCTTGCGCAAGGTCGAGCG
This sequence comes from Herbaspirillum sp., assembly GCA_049278475.1. Classification (GTDB taxonomy): domain Bacteria; phylum Pseudomonadota; class Gammaproteobacteria; order Burkholderiales; family Burkholderiaceae_D; genus Herbaspirillum. Next base: position 10,779 of record JBAPMF010000091.1, read on the forward strand.
CAGTCGCCATACTGATGCGCGTTGGGATGTGCGTTTCGACTCGGCGTTCCGCGACGTCATGCAGGCTTGCGCGGAACCGCGCAAGGAGACTGCCGGGACCTGGATTTCTCGGGACATCGTCGACAGCTACTGCTGCCTGCATCAGGCCGGCTATGCGCATTCGTCGGAGGTATGGCTGGAAGGCAGGTTGGTCGGCGGCACCTATGGCGTTTCCATCGGCCGGATGTTTTACGGCGAATCGATGTTCGCGCGGGTATCCGACGCCTCCAAAGTGGCGCTGACCTATCTGGTGCATTTTTTGCGCCAGCATGGGGTGCGGATGATCGACTGCCAGCAGGAAACGTCACACCTGGCTTCGCTGGGCGCGGCGCCGATTCCGCGCAGCGCATTCCTGGCGCATTTGCGTCAGGCGATAGACGCGCCGCAAATCACTTGCTGGCATCCTCCGGATCTTGTGACCGCGCGACAGGAAGACGCATGATGCACGGTAAAGACCTGCCGTTTTCGGCGTTGCAATTTTATGCAACGGCGTCTTATCCCTGTAGTTATCTCGATAACCAGCAGGCACGCTCACAAGTCGCCGCGCCGTCGCATCTGATCAATGCCGACGTTTATGCTGAATTGGTCAAGAGCGGTTTCCGCCGTAGCGGCATCTTTACTTATCGCCCTTATTGCGATAGCTGCCGTGCCTGTACGCCGGTACGCATCAATGCTGCAGAATTCACACCCAACCGCAGCCAGCGCCGCGCCTGGGCCAGGAACCGTCAGCTCGTGACACTGGTCACCAACCTGGCTTACGCCTGCGAACATTATGAACTTTACCTGCGCTATCAGTCGGTGCGGCACGCCGGTAGCGGCATGGATCAGGACAGCCGTGAGCAGTACACGCAATTCCTGCTGCAAAGCAGAGTCAATACGCGTCTGGTGGAGTTTCGCGATTCCAGCGGCATGCTGCGCATGGTCAGCATCATTGACGTACTCGATGACGGCTTGTCGTCGGTTTATACCTTCTACGATCCGGATAGCGCAAGCGCATCTTACGGCACCTACAACATCTTGTGGCAAATCGAGCAGACCCATCAGCTCGGCATGTCCTACGTCTATCTGGGCTACTGGATCAAAGAAAGCGCCAAAATGGCCTACAAGATCAACTTCAAGCCGCTCGAAGCATGGCAGGGCGGCAACTGGATCGCGCTGGACGAATAGGTTGTGTCCAGGCAGGGAAGCGCTTTGGACACGTTAAAATAGCGGCACTTTTTCCTCCAGCCGACTCATCGTGTCCGATAAATTCCTCTACGCCCTTGCCCGTCCGCTGCTGTTTTCCCTTGACGCAGAATCCGCCCACCACCTCACCCTGTCTGCCTTACGCCGCGTCGCCGCGCTTGGCATGACCGGCTGCATCAACAATCCCGCTGCTGATCCGCGCACGGTCATGGGTATCACTTTTCCCAATCCGGTCGGTCTTGCGGCGGGCCTGGACAAGGATGGCTCTTACATCGATGGCCTGGCCGCGCTCGGCTTCGGTTCTATCGAAATAGGAACAGTCACACCGCATGCTCAGCCCGGCAATCCAAAGCCGCGCATGTTTCGCCTGCCGGCTGCGCATGCCATCATCAATCGCATGGGCTTCAACAATGGCGGCGTCGATGCCTTTGTCGCCAACATACAGGCTTCACGTTTTTACCAAAGCAAGCAAGGCGTGCTCGGTCTGAACATCGGCAAGAACGCCGACAAACCGATCGAGCGCGCCGCCGCCGATTACCTGTATTGCCTGGAAAAGGTCTATCCTTACGCCAGCTACGTTACCATCAACATCTCGTCGCCCAATACTAGGAACCTGCGCCAGTTGCAAGGCGCTTCCGAGCTCGACGCCCTGCTATCTCAACTCAAGGAGGCGCAGCAGCGTCTGGCCGACAGGCATAAACGCTATGTGCCGCTGGCATTGAAGATCGCTCCGGATATCGATAGCGAGCAAATCAAGAACATCACCGACGCCCTGCTGCGCCACAAGCTCGATGGCGTCATCGCCACCAACACCACCATCACGCGCGACGCCGTCAAAGGCATGCTGCATGGCGAAGAAACCGGCGGATTGTCGGGCGCGCCGGTATTCGAGTTGTCGAACCAGGTAGTGCGCGGCCTCAAGGCAGAGCTTGGTGATGCGCTGCCGATCATCGGCGTTGGCGGCATTCTCAGCGGCAGCAATGCCAAGGCCAAGATGCAGGCCGGCGCATCGCTGGTGCAGTTATATTCCGGCCTGATCTACCGCGGCCCGGCGCTGGTCAAGGAATGCGCGGACGCGCTGCGCTGACACGGCAACATTTCTGACAACACTGGCCCCTGACTTTTGTCAGGGCGACACATAGTAATGAGAGAAATTAGAACCTGTTCCCGATGAGATCGGGAACAGGTTCTTACAACACCTTGCGCAAGAAGTCGCGCGTGCGCTCGTTGCGCGGCTCGTCCAGCACTTGCTGCGGCGGACCTTCTTCCATGATGACGCCCTGATCGATGAAGAACACGCGATCCGATACTTCGCGCGCAAACCCCATCTCGTGCGTGACCACGACCATGGTCATGCCTTCTTCGGCCAGCGTCTTCATCACCGTCAGCACTTCGCCAACCAGCTCGGGATCGAGTGCGGAAGTCGGTTCGTCGAAGAGCATGACCTTCGGCGCCATCGCCAGCGCGCGGGCAATCGCCACACGCTGCTGCTGACCACCGGAAAGCTGGTTTGGAAAGGCGTCGATCTTGTCCAGCAAGCCGACCTTCTGCAGCAGTTTCTCCGCCACCAGCACCGCCTCGCGGCGCGACAACTTCTTCACCTGCATCGGCGCCATGACCAGGTTTTCCAGCACCGGCATGTGCGGAAACAGGTTGAAGCGCTGAAATACCATGCCCAGGCCTGCGCGCAACGTATCGAGACTGACCCGCGGATCGTTGACCTTGACGCCATCGATCACGATCTCGCCATCGGTCGCTTCTTCCAGACCGTTGAGGCAGCGCAGGAAAGTGCTCTTGCCCGAACCCGACGGTCCGATCACGCACACCACTTCGCTTTCCTCGATATCGCAGTCAATGCCGCGCAGGATATGCGCGTCACCGTACCGCTTCTGCAATTGCTTGACGTGAATCATCGCGCATCTCCTTTGCCGTAGCAGTTTTCAAGATGTCTGACGAATATCGACAGCAGCAAGGTAATCACCCAGTAAATCAGCGAAATAGTCAGATAGGGTTCCCAGTAACGCGCATAAGCGCCCGATACCGTACGCGCCGCATAGGCCAGTTCCGCCAGACCGATGGCCGAGGCCAGTGACGAATCCTTGACGATGGCAATCGCATTGTTGCCCAGCGGCGGCAGCATGCGGCGGAACGCTTGCGGCAATATCACCTTGCGCAGCGTTTGCATATAGCTCATGCCGAGCGAGCGCGACGCTTCGCTCTGGCCGCGATCGATTGACTGAATGCCGGCGCGGAAAATTTCCGACACGTAAGCGCCCGAGTTCAGCGTGATGGCCAGCACCGCCGACGCAAATGCGCCGTGCTCCGAACGGATCGCGCGCGCCAGGTCGCCGCTCAGGATCAGGCCGCCGCTCGGGTTGATCAGCATCGGCATCAGCGCGAAGTGGATCAGCAGAATCTGCACGAACAACGGCGTGCCGCGCAGAAAGCTGACATAAAAGCGCACCGGCCATTGCACCGCATAGCGCAGAAAATATTTCCAGAAACCATGGCGCGTTTCCGCCAGACGGCCGACGCCTAGCACCAGGCCCCAGCAGGTGCCGGAGATCACGCAGATGATCGCGGCCTTGATGGTCATCCACGTACCCTCGATGAACAGGGGCAGATACTCACCGATGATTTCCCATTGAAAGAAAGAGTTCATGCAGGCAATCCGGATAAAAATCTGCCCACGATCTGTGACGAGAGCGTGGGCATGGAGAAGGCTTACAGATGCGGATACGCGGATTATTGCAACGGCAACGTCGGCACATTGGCGTCGAACCACTCCTTGTAGATCTTGGCGTAGGTGCCGTCAGCAACGATCTTCTTCAGACCGGCGTTGATCTTGTCTTGCAGCTCCCTGTTGTCCTTCTTGACGGCGATACCGAAATACTGGCGGGTGAACCTGGCGTCGCCGATTACCTTGAATTGCTTCCCAGGATGACTCTTGATGTAGAACTTGATCACGCCGACATCGCCGACGGCAGCGTCAATGCCACCGCGATACAGCTCTTCGAGCATCAGCGGAGTATTATCGAAACGGTGAATGGCTGTGCTGGACTTGCCGAGTTCTTCCGATACGACGATGTCGCCGGCGCTGGAATTGACCACGCCGACCTGCAGTTTCTTGAGGTTGGCCAGACCGGCGATCTTGGCGCTGGCGCCAGTGACGATGATTTGTTCAGCAGGGAAATAAGGCAGCGAAAAATCGACCATCCGGGCGCGCTTCTCAGTAATGGTGATGCCGGAAATGATCATGTCGCGATCGCCCTGGCCCAGTGTGGCGAAAATGCCTTCCCATGGCGTACTGACCAGCTTGATCTTGAAACCGGACGCGTTGGCGATAGCCTTGATGATGTCAATGTCGAAGCCGACCAGTTCTTTCTTCGCTGTTTCGAATTCGAACGGACGATAAGTGCCGCCGGCGCCGACAACATAGGTTGGCGCAGCGGCACTTGCCGTGGCAGCGATCAGTGTCAAAGCCAGAACGCTACTGGCGAGCATGGCGAGTTTCTTGAGCGACATTGTTTTTTCCCTGAGGTGAAGCTTGTCATTGAAACAGATTGATAATAATCAATCGGTGAAAATGGAATGCTGTTGTGCTTCCGGCAATTTTCGATACGATGCCCGACGCATGAGGCTAGACATGATCAGGCGTATGCCTCGATTCGTCAACTGACAACTTGTCGCTTTTTTATCGGATCAGCCTCAATGCAAGATAAGTTCACTCAATGCCGCCACGATGTCGGCACGCTTGAGTTCCGGCGCAAATTGCAGAATGAAATCATATGTGTAAGCACGCAGATAAGCGCCACGGCGCACCGCCAGGCGGGTGATGTTCGGCGCGAACAGATGCGACGCCTCGATCGCCTGCAAGCCATGATGCTTGCCCTGCTCGATCGCCATCGATGCCACGATGCCGACGCCCAGGCCGAGTGCGACATACTGCTGGATCACGTCCGAATCCATGGCTGTCAGCACGATGTCCTTCTCAATCCCGGCTGTGCGGAAAGCAGCGTCGATATGACCGCGTCCAGTGAAGCCGACGTCATAGGTAATCAGCGCATGCGCCGCCAGTTTTTCGAGCGTGATCGGATGCTTCAGCAACAGCAGCGGATGGCCTTGTGGTACGACGATGACGTGATGCCAGGTATAGCAAGGGAAAGACACCAGATCCCTAAACTGGCTCAAACCTTCCGTCGCAATGCCAACGTCGGCCTTGCTGGAGATGACCCATTCCGCGATGTGCTCAGGCGCACTCTGCTGCAGCGCGATGCGCACCTGCGGAAACGCCGCACGAAAAGCTTGCACTACGCGCGGCAGCATATAGCGCGCCTGCGTATGGGTGGTGGCGATGGTCAAGGTGCCGCTTTGTTCTTCGGCGTATTCCTGGCTAGCCTGGCGCAGGTTTTGCTCTTCCAGCAACAGGCGCTCGATGATATGCAAAATCTCCTTACCCGGTTCGGTCAGGCCGGTCAGGCGCTTGCCGTTACGCTCGAAGATCTCGACGCCCAGCTCGTCTTCCAGCTCGCGGATCTGGCGGCTCACGCCCGGCTGCGAAGTGAACAGGACATTGGCGACTTCGGTCAGGTTGAAGCCGCAACGCGCGGCTTCGCGGATGGAACGTAGCTGCTGGAAATTCATCGTGCATCCTTCGATTGATCAATGAACTTATCGACGAACACATGCAGGCGACGTGGATGCACCACCAGCGTTTCGCCGTCCTTCAGATTCAGTTCAGCGGCATCGCAATCGCCGCCGTCAGCAACGTCAGCTTGCTGGCCGACCAACGCTCAGAGCTTGGCAATCGAGACTTCCGTCGCTTTGACCAGCGCGACGACTTCGCTGCCAATGACCAGACCGAGGTCCTTGACCGAACGCGTGGTAATGACGGATGTCACGATGCCGGCCGGTGTCTCGACATCTAACTCGGACACGACGGGACCTTCGATGATGGTTTTCACTTTGCCTTTGAATTGATTGCGGACGTTGATGGCTTGAATGGTCATGCTTTGTTCCTTGAAGGGATTCGGTTAAAAAATAAACTGCGGGAAAAACTAAATTGCCCACTGTACCTGATTGACGGTCTTTTGCAGCGATATGTCGCCGAGCGAACTGTCCGGCGCGCTGGCCGGATGCTGCAAAACGCGTGACAGAACGTATTCCTCGGTCCGGGCGAAGGCTGGGTTGCCGCGTGTACGCGGACGCGGCAGATCGATGGCCTGGTCCAGCGTAATATGGCCGTCTTCGATCAGCACCACGCGATCGGCCAGCGCAATCGCTTCCTGCACATCGTGCGTCACCAGCACAGCGGTGAAGCCGCGCTTTTGCCACAGCGATTCAATCAGTTGCTGCATCTCGATACGGGTCAATGCATCGAGCGCGCCCAGCGGTTCGTCCAGCAGCAGCAATGCGGGATCGTGTACCAGCGCGCGCGCCAGAGCGACACGCTGACGTTGACCGCCGGACAGCACTGCCGGCCATTCACCGGCGCGCTCTTCCAGGCCGACTTGGTGCAAAGCTTGTGACGCCAATGGCAACGCGGCCTTCGGCAAGCCCAGCGCGACGTTGTCGAGTACGCGTTTCCACGGCAATAAGCGCGAGTCCTGAAACATGATGCGGGTCTCGGGCGGATAGTTTGCCGCCGCATTCCGGGCAAAGCCGATTTTGCCTTTGGTCGCCGTTTCGAGCTTGGCGATCAGGCGCAGCAACGTACTCTTGCCGCAGCCGCTGCGACCGACGATGGCGACGAATTCGCCGGGTCTGATGTCGAGTTCTACTGCCTTGAGCACATCGCGGCCGGCATAAGACTTCGACAGGTTGCTGATGACGACGCGAACGCCGCGCTCCTGGCGCGTGACAAGGTGCTTTACTTCGGTGTTTTCAATGGGATTGTTTTGTATCACGCTGCCCTCTTTTATTGATAACCCGGATGCCAGCGCAACCAGAATTTTTCCAGGCTGCGGGCCAGCACATCGGCCAGCTTGCCCAGCAAGGCATACAACAGGATCCCGACCAGTACTACATCGGTCTGCAGGAATTCACGCGCATTCATGGTCATGTAGCCGATGCCGGCCTGCGCCGAAATGGTCTCCGCCACGATCAGCAGCACCCATACCAGACCCAGCGCAAAGCGCACGCCGACCAGAATCGACGGCAGCGCTCCCGGCAGGATCACATCGCGGTACAGCGGCCAGCCCGATAGCCTATAGCTTTTTGCCATTTCTATCAGGCCCTTGTCGACTGAACGGATGCCGTGGAAAGTATTGAGATAAATCGGAAAAAACACACCCACCGACACTAAAAACAACTTGGCCGTTTCATCGATGCCGAACCACAGGATGATCAGCGGAATCAGCGCCAACGCCGGAATGTTGCGCACCATCTGCAAAGTGGTATCGAGCAGTGTTTCCGCTTGGCGAAACGTACCGGTCAGCAAACCCAGCAGCAGGCCGAGGCAGCCGCCGACAGCGAAACCGGAGGCGGCACGTCCGGCGCTCACGCCCAGATGCCGCCACAACTCGCCCGTTACCGCCAGATTCCAGGCGGCGCGCAAGACGGCCAGCGGCTCCGGCAGAATGCGGCTGGATAACCAGCCGGCCTGCGCGGCAATTTCCCAGAACACGATCAGTCCGACCGGCAAGGCCCACGACAGCAGTTTGGCGGAACCGCCCTGCCTGGCTGTTGCAGCCTTGGTAGTTTGACTGGCCAACGGTGATGATGTCGATGATGCAATGCTTACGTTCATGATGATTCCTCAGTTCGCCAAGACGCCTGCTTCTTCCTTCCTAGCCTTCGCCGGCGGGGCGTAGCTGTTGCTGACGATTTCGCCGAACGGGCCGGCAAGATTCAAGCCTGGCAGCGTTTCCTTTTGCTTGCGCGGCAGCAGCGGGAACACTAGCTCGGCGAAACGATACGACTCTTCCAGATGCGGATAGCCGGACAGAATGAAGGTATCGATGCCCAGGTCGGCGTATTCCTTCAAACGCGCAGCCACGGTCGCTCCATCACCGACTAACGCCGTCCCCGCGCCGCCGCGCACCAGGCC
>JBAPMF010000092.1:0-17563 GCA_049278475.1 Herbaspirillum sp.
GTCCGGTACGCTGCCCAGCACCAGCCCGGTGTTGCCGCCTTGCGGCACAATAGGTATCCGCTGCTGGTGGCACAGTTTGACGATGGCGGCGATTTCCTCGCTGCTGCCGGGTTTGAGCACGGCCAGCGCCCGGCCGGTGTAGCGTTTGCGCTGGTCGGTCAGATAGGCAGCGGTGTCGGTGGCGTCCGTGAGGACATAAGCGGTTCCGATGACGGCGCGGCAGGCTTGCAGGAAAGAGGATGAAGCAGGCATGGAAAGTTTGGAAAGATTATCATGAAAACGTGTTCACGATCTCCTCCGGGGCCGTCCTACCGCCCTTTCAGGCGGTCTGCGGCGTTGCAAAGCCTCATCGGGCCACCGGCCCGCCTGCGTTTTGCGCCTTGCATCCCATCCTGAAACGACGATAGGTCGGCTTCCGGCAAGATCGTGAACACGTTCTGAGGCTTTCCGGATCGCCTGGCGGGCGATCGTTCCGGCTGCTTTTTTGTAGGGGTGCAGATAGCAAAGCGTGCATAGGAAATAGAGGCAGCTCAATGCGACTTCGATCCAGCCGAGCATGATCGCCGTAGCGGCATGGTCGCTGGTGGCGCGCACGATGCCTTCCGCGAAGTACAGCAGGATCAGCATCGAAGACCATTGCATGGTGTAGACATCGCGCTTGAGTACGCCGCGCAGCGGAAGCAGCAGGGGGATGACCTTGAGCACCATCCATGATCCGCCTGGCCGCAGCGGCGCCAGCAGCAGTTCCCAGGTCACGCACAGGAAGATCAGCGCGATCAGGCAGACGGCGGCGCCCAGATGGCAGCAGCGCGAACGAAACAGCCCCATTCAAACCTCCTGTAGCTTGATGGCGTTTTGCGCAAGGCGGCGGCCCAGCGCAATGGCCAGTGCGCGGGTGTCGTCGGAAATCGCCTGGTTGCCGCTGACACTGGCCCAGTGGCTGGCGCCGTAGGGGGTGCCGCCGGTGCTGGTGCTCATCAGCTCGGGCTGGGTATAAGGCAGACCCATGATCAGCATGCCGTGATGCAGCAGGGGCAGCATCATGGACAGCAGCGTCGATTCCTGGCCGCCGTGCATGCTGCCGGTCGAGGTGAACACGCAGGCCGGTTTGCCTGCCAGAGCGCCTGAGAGCCATTGCGGGGCGGTGCCGTCCCAGAAGTACTTCATCGCCGCAGCCATGTTGCCGAAGCGGGTAGGGGAACCGAGCGCCAGTCCGGCGCATTGTTCCAGATCCTGCAATTCGACGTAGGGAGCGCCCGCGGCAGGGACATCGGGTTCGGTGGCTTCCGCCACGGTGGATATCGCTGGCACGGTGCGCAGGCGCGCATCACAGCCGCGTATACTCTCGATGCCATGGGCGACCAGCTCCGCCAGTTTGCGGGTAGCGCCATGCCGCGAATAGTAGAGGACCAGAATCGTTGCGTTGCTGATGTTTTTCATTTTGGTATTATCTTATTGAAGATTGATGTTGGGCTGCGAAAGGATCCATATCCGGATTTTTTTGTACCATCAATTCCGCCTCCCGAACGAGTTCATCCGCTAGACCGGGGCCATAAAGACGAGTCAAAAAAGCGGCGGACATATCGATACCGGCAGAAACGCCAGAGGAAGTCCACCGATCGCGATCCTCAACCCACCGAGCTTTTTTTATCCACCTGACATTATGGCCAAGCTTTTTTACCCGTGAGAAAGCCTGTTTATTCGACGTTGCGCTGTACCCTTCCAGCAATCCGGCCTGGGCCAATATCGCAGAGCCGGTGCATACCGACAGAACATAGCGACAGCCTGCCGCATAACTGGCAAGCCAATCAAGAAATTTTCGGTCTTCCACCATGGCCCACGTACCGTATTTACTGCCTGGAATCAAAACGATATCCGCCTGAGGCGCTTCGGCGTATCCATAGTTAGCTACAAAAGCATGGCCTGCACGCCCGACAACCGGCCCAGGTCGAGGGCCCAACATAATAGTATTGATCTTCTCCGAAACCATACTCAATAATTGAAGCGGGCCGGCAACGTCCAGAATCTCGAAATGTTCGTAAAGAACGATAGCCAAACTCAACGGAGCCTCGACATTAACTTTATCAGCCGCATCTTTTTCGCTTCGGACGTTTTCTCTGGAGTGGGAGCCTAACATTCCAGTATTAAATAACGCCGTAATGGCCGTAAGCATTGCTCGACGGGACAAGAAAAAAGACATACGCTCCTTCTTTCTTAATAGTCTTTTTATTCAATCATAAACCAGCAGGTGAGCCACCCCGGTTTTCGAGAAGGCATTCCTTCAAGAGTCGGAGCCTCCTCAAATTACGGGGCAATTCAGTGGATTTTTGCCTGGCCCTGGGCTACATTCTAAGCAGGAGCTGTAACGATTTCATAAGGATGACACCATGAAAGTTTCTGAAATTCTTAAAATCAAAGGCAACGTGCTTTTCACCGTGACGCCTGATATGCCGATCGTGGATGCAGTGGTCACGATGGTCGAGAACGATATCGGCTCTCTAGTGGTCATGGAATCCGGCGAACTGGTCGGCATGCTGACTTTCCGTGAGATCCTCAAGACGCTGCACAGCAACAAAGGTTCTGTCGGCGCCGGCACCGTGCGCAACCACATGGACGTTGATCCGATTACCGTCACGTTCGATACTGATCTCAATGAAGTGCGCCGCCTCATGCTGGAAAAGCATGCGCGTTACGTTCCGGTGATGGACGCCAGGACGCTGCTGGGCGTGATGTCGTTTTACGATGTCGCCAAGGCGGTGCTGGATGCGCAAGGTTTCGAGAACAAGATGCTCAAGGCTTATATCCGCGACTGGCCGACCGAGGAAGAAAACAGCTGAATCGTCCGTCATGGGTCGTTGGCGAACCGGTTTCTGGCGGGTTTGGGCTGGTAGAATGCCTTTTTCAGATCACATCCCATCCAGAGCAGAGTTTTACTATGTCCGGCAATACCCTCGGCACGCTGTTTGCCGTTACCACTTTCGGCGAATCTCATGGTCCGGCCATCGGTTGCGTGATCGATGGCTGTCCGCCGGGGATGCTGCTGTCCGAGGCTGACATACAGCCCGAACTGGATCGCCGCAAGCCGGGTACTTCGCGCCATGTCACCCAGCGCCAGGAGCCGGACACCGTGAAAATCCTGTCCGGCGTGTTCGAAGGTAAAACCACCGGCACGCCGATTGCATTGTTCATTCGCAACCAGGATCAGCGCAGCAAGGACTACGGTAATTTGCACGATACATTCCGTCCGGGACACGCCGATTACACCTATTGGTATAAATATGGCGTTCGCGATCCGCGCGGCGGCGGTCGTTCGTCGGCACGGCTGACCGCTCCCCTGGTCGGTGCGGCGGCCGTAGCCAGAAAATGGCTGTTCGAGAAATACGGTACGACCTTCAAAGGCTGCATGAGTCAACTGGGAGACATCGCGATTCCGTTCGAGTCCTGGGATCATGTGCGCGAGAACCCTTTCTTTGCCGCCAATGCCACCATGATTCCAGAACTGGAAGCGTACATGGACACCTTGCGCAAGGAGGGCAATTCCTGCGGCGCGCGCATCGATGTGGTGGCGCAGAACGTGCCGGTCGGTCTGGGCGAGCCGATCTATGACAGGCTCGACGCCGAAATCGCCTTTGCCTTGATGGGCATCAACGCCGTCAAAGGCGTCGAAATCGGCGCCGGTTTCAGGTCGGTCGCCCAGAAAGGCACTGAGCATGGCGATGCGTTGACGCCAGACGGTTTCGTCGGTAACAACGCTGGCGGCATCCTGGGCGGCATTTCGACCGGTCAGGACATCACGGCGTCGATCGCCATCAAGCCGACCTCCAGCATTCGTAAGTCGCGCCCGTCCATCGACAAGGCCGGTCAGCCGACCGAAGTCCAGACCCGGGGCCGCCACGATCCCTGTGTCGGCATTCGCGCCACGCCGATTGCTGAAGCCATGCTGGCGCTGGTGCTGATGGATCATGCCTTGCGCCATCGCGCGCAATGCGGTGACGTGCAGGTGGCGACGCCGCAGATTCGGCATGCGCCGGGACGACGGTAATGGCATGACGCCTGCGCTGCGTGCATTACACTCACACCTTGAAAAAAGCGCATTTATGGCATAATCAAAAGTTTGTTTCAATGACTTGTATAGCCTGTACACGCTGGCGCCATCATGCTCAAGACTCTTTACGACAAACTTTGGGAATCTCACGTCGTTCACACTGAACAAGACGGAACGGCCGTTTTGTACATAGACCGCCACTTATTGCATGAAGTGACCAGCCCGCAGGCGTTTGAAGGCATCAGGCTGGCTGGCCGCCAGCCATGGCGCAATGCCGCCAATCTGGCGGTCGCCGATCACAATGTGCCGACTACCGGCCGGGTCGACGGCATCGCCGATCCGGTTTCCCGCCTGCAGGTGGAAACGCTGGACGCCAATGCCAGGAAATACGGCCTGACCTATTTCGGCATGAATGACAGGCGCCAGGGCATCGTCCACGTCATCGGACCCGAGCAGGGTGCGACGCTGCCGGGCATGACGGTGGTATGCGGTGATTCGCACACTTCCACACACGGCGCTTTCGCCTGTCTGGCACACGGTATCGGCACCTCTGAAGTCGAGCACGTTCTGGCTACGCAAACACTGCTGGCGAAAAAATCCAGATCCATGCTGGTGCGGATCGATGGCGCGCTATCGCGCGGCGTGACGGCAAAGGACATCGTACTGGCCGTGATCGGTAGAATCGGTACTGCTGGCGGGACCGGCTACGCCATCGAATTTGCCGGCTCCACCATCCGTTCGCTGTCTATGGAAGGCCGCATGACGGTCTGTAATATGGCCATCGAAGCCGGCGCGCGCGCCGGCATGGTGGCCGTCGACGACACCACGATCAATTATCTCAAGGGCCGTCCGCTCGCACCGTCTGGCGTGCATTGGGAGCGCGCCGTGAGTTACTGGCGGACACTGCATTCCGACCCCGGCGCCAGTTTCGACATGGTCGTACAGCTTGATGCCGTCGGGATCAAGCCGCAAGTGACCTGGGGTACATCGCCGGAAATGGTGGTCGCCGTCGACAGCCGTGTACCGGACCCGGACAAGGAAAAAGATCCGACCAGGCGCGACGGCATGGAAAAAGCCCTGGCTTACATGGGTCTCAAGCCTGACATGCCGATCGAAGAGATTCGTATCGACAAGGTGTTCATCGGCTCCTGCACCAACTCGCGCATCGAAGATTTACGCGAAGCGGCAGCGGTGGTGCGCGGCAGGTTCCGCGCTTCCAGCGTCAAGCTGGCGATGGTGGTGCCGGGTTCCGGCCTGGTCAGGGAACAGGCCGAACGCGAAGGATTGGACAGGATCTTCAGGGATGCCGGCTTTGAATGGCGTGAGCCGGGTTGCTCGATGTGCCTGGCGATGAACGCCGACCGTCTGGAGCCGGGCGAACGCTGCGCGTCGACATCGAACCGTAATTTCGAGGGCCGGCAAGGTGCTGGCGGACGCACCCATCTGGTGAGTCCGGCCATGGCTGCGGCAGCCGGCATTGCAGGTCATTTTGTGGATGTCCGTTCTCTGTAAATAGCTTTGTTGAAATCAGATTGACCGGTGCTCCCGCATGGCGGAGCGCTTCCTCATCGATATCGAGTGCCATGAATAAATTTACCGTCCATGATGGTTTGCTTGCCCCCCTTGACCGCGCCAACGTCGATACCGACGCGATCATTCCCAAGCAATTTCTGAAGTCGATCAGACGCAGCGGTTTCGGCCCGAATCTGTTTGACGAATGGCGTTATCTGGATCGCGGCGAGCCGGGCATGGACAATGGCAAGCGTCCGCTGAACCCTGATTTCGTGCTGAATCAGCCGCGCTATCAAGGCGCCTCGATCCTACTATCGCGCAACAACTTCGGTTGTGGCTCCTCGCGCGAACACGCGCAGTGGGCGCTGAGTCAATACGGCTTTCGCGCTGTGATCGCGTCAAGTTTCGCCGACATTTTCTTCAATAACTGTTTCAAGAACGGTTTGCTGCCTATCGTGCTGCAGGAGCAGCACATCGATCATCTGTTCGACGAAGTGAAAGCATGCCCGGGCTTTCGCCTGATCATTGATCTGGAAAAGCAAATCATTACTACCGCGAATAGTAGTCAGATTTATCCGTTTGAAGTCGGTGAGTTTCGTAAATACTGTTTGCTCAACGGCCTCGACGACATCGGTCTGACATTGCGCCATGCTGACAAAATCCGCGTCTTTGAAGAACGTCGTCTGCGCGATCAACCCTGGTTGGCCAATACTATCTAAGAGCTATCCAAGAACATAGCTGAGCTGGGTGCCGCATCGCGCGATCGTGAAGATTGGCGCAGGTGCGGCAATCTGATTTTTTCAAGACGAGAAGACGACATGAAAATTGCAGTTTTGCCGGGTGATGGCATTGGTCCCGAGGTCATTGAGCAGGCGGTACGTGTACTCGATGCCTTGGGCGAAAAGTTTGAGATGGAAACCGCACCGGTCGGCGGCGCAGGTTATGAAGCGCACGGTCATCCGTTACCGGACAGCACCTTGAAGCTGGCCAGGGAAGCCGATGCCATCCTGTTCGGTGCTGTCGGTGACTGGAAGTACGACAGGCTGGATCGCCCGCTGCGCCCTGAGCAGGCCATTCTCGGTCTGCGCCAGCATCTGCAACTGTTCGCCAACTTCCGTCCTGCGATCTGTTATCCGGAACTGGCCAGCGCATCGTCGCTGAAGCCTGATCTGGTGGCCGGTCTGGACATCCTGATCGTGCGGGAATTGAATGGCGACGTTTATTTCGGCCAGCCGCGCGGCATGCGTGAAGCGCCGGACGGCCCGTTCAAGGGCGCGCGCGAAGGCTTCGACACCATGCGCTACAGCGAGCCGGAAATCCGCCGCATCGCGCACGTCGCCTTCCAGGCTGCAGCCAGGCGCAGCAATCGCCTGTGCAGCGTCGACAAAGCCAATGTGCTGGAGACCTTTCAGTTCTGGAAAGACATCGTCACCGACGTGCATAAGGAATATCCGCAAGTCGAACTGTCTCACATGTATATCGACAACGCGGCAATGCAACTGGTCAAGGCGCCGAAGAACTTCGACGTCATCGTTACCGGCAACCTGTTTGGCGACATCTTGTCGGATGCGGCAGCCATGTTGACCGGCTCGATCGGCATGTTGCCATCGGCATCGCTGGACGCCGATAACAAGGGCTTGTATGAACCGTCGCACGGTTCAGCGCCTGACATTGCCGGCCGGGGCATTGCCAATCCGCTGGCAGCCATTCTATCGGCGGCGATGATGCTGCGTTTCTCGCTGAACAAGGCAGAGCAGGCCGATCGCATCGAAGCCGCCGTGAAAAAAGTCCTTGCGCAAGGTTACCGTACTTGTGATATTCATGAAGAGGGTAACATCAGCGTCGGTACCAGGGAGATCGGCGATGCAGTCGTCAAGGCCCTGGAATCTTGATTGTCGCAGGCGGTTTCCTGAGATTGTTGTTTCAGGTTATGCAAATCCATTGACAGGGGAAAGATAATGAAACTGGTTGGTTTGGTTGGCTGGCGTGGAATGGTGGGTTCGGTCCTGATGCAGCGCATGCAGGACGAGGGCGATTTCGATCGCATCGAACCGGTATTTTTTTCGACTTCGAATGCAGGAGGCGCAGCGCCGTCGTTTGCCAGAACGGCAACGATGCTGAAAGCTGCCGGCAGCATCGACGAGCTGAAAAAATGCGACATCATCATTACCGCGCAAGGCGGCGACTATACCACCGATATCTTCCCCAGACTGCGCGCAGCCGGCTGGGGCGGCTACTGGATCGATGCGGCGTCGACCTTGCGTATGAAGGACGATGCCGTGATCATACTCGATCCGGTCAATAGCAACGTCATCAAGGATGCGCTGGCGAAGGGCGTCAGGAATTACATCGGCGGCAACTGCACCAATTCCATCCTGCTGATGGGCGTGGGCGGCCTGTTCAAGGAAGGTCTAGTCGAATGGGTCAACTCTATGACCTATCAGGCCGCTTCCGGCGGCGGCGCCAGCTACATGCGCGAGCTGCTGCAGGGTATGGGCGTGATCAGCGCAGCTGTCGCTGATGAGCTGGCGACGCCGTCGTCGGCGATTTTGGATATCGACCGCAAGGTTGCCAGGACCATCCGCGAAGATGTGCCGACCGAATATTTCGGTGCGCCGTTGGCGGGCGGTTTGATTCCCTGGATCGACGCGCAGCTGGAAAACGGCCAGTCCAGGGAGGAGTGGAAGGGACAGGCCGAAGTCAACAAAATCCTCGGAAACGAGAAGACCATCCCTGTCGATGGCCTGTGCGTGCGTATTGGCGCGATGCGCTGCCATAGTCTGGCATTGACTATCAAGCTCAAACGCGACCTACCATTGGCGGACATTGCATCCATTATCCGTTCCGGCAACCAATGGGTGAAATGGGTGCCGAACGAGCGCGCCATCACCGTCAAGGAGCTGACGCCGGCATCCATCACCGGCGCTCTGGAAATCGGTGTCGGCCGTGTGCGCAAGCTGAACCAGGGGCCGGAATATATTTCTGCCTTCGTGATTGGCGACCAGTTGCTGTGGGGCGCTGCAGAGCCGCTTCGCCGTATGTTGCGCATCATCCTTGACAAGTGACTGCATGGAAAATTGGTCCTTCCGTTGTCAGTTTGCAACGTCAACCCGCCAAATATTTTCACAAAATGGCGGGTTTTTGTCATCTTGATAATGGGGTTGTACTAGTATCTATGAGATGAAATGCACTTTTGTTTTTTTGGTCTTCTCTAACAGAACGTCGATTTCACCATACAAATATGTCCCTACATCTGCATACGGATCACAAGTTTCCGTTACTTCGTCTGAAAAAACTTAATGTCGTAGTCACTCTTGCATTGGCTTTGCCGGTGGGGGCGCACGCCGCTGAACTGGGCAAGCTGACGGTGCTATCGTCGTTGGGTCAGCCGCTGCACGCGGAAATCGAGTTGAACTCGGTATCGAAAGAAGAAGAAGGCGCGCTGGTTGCCCGGCTGGCATCTGTAGATGTTTTCAAGAAGGCCAATATAGGTTCCGATCCGGTGCTGTCGTCGTTGCAATTTTCCATCGAGCAACGTCAGGGCAAGCAACTAGTCAGCATTACGTCCTTGCAGACAATCAATGAGCCTTTCGTCGATTTGCAACTGGAATTGAGCGGCAATGGTTCGCGTCTGGTGCGCGAATATACTTTTTTGCTCGATCCGCCAGACCTGCGCAGGCCGCAGGTGGTGCTGGCTTCTCCGGGAGTGCAGGCTGTCGCTGCGGCCCTCCCCGTCGTGAATGATAACGATGAAGAGCCGACTTCCAGCATCTCCACCAAATCTGCACCCTCCAGCTTGGCAGAGGAGGTGATCCGCAATGGTTACAGCAGCAGTCAGGGTGGGTTGACCAATGCGCCGGTACCAGCAGCGGTAGCCGCAAAGACTGTGCCAACAGTCGCCAAACCTGCGGCAAAGTCGGTATCTGCGGTCGGCAAGCGTAGAAATAGACATAGTGCCGCCGTCGCGAAAGGTGCCAAACCAGAAGGCGGATCGTACCGCGTGAAAAAAGGCGATACGCTGGCGGGAATCGCCAGGCGCACCAAAGACAGCACCGTGTCGCTGGATCAGATGCTGGTTGCCTTGTATCGCGCCAACCCGGATGCTTTCATTGGCGAGAACATGAATTGGCTGCGCGCCGGTCGCATATTGTCGGTGCCGGATGCTACCACGGCAGGTGCTGTCGATAATGGTGAGGCGCGCGCCACTGTGGTTACGCAGGCACGAGACTTCAATGCGTATCGTCATACACTGGCTGGACAGGCCGTCAGCGGTTCGATCGGGAAGGCCCGTACCGCAAAGCAGAGCGACGGCGGCAAGATCACCGCGCGGGTAAAAGAAAAGTCTAGCGCCAGCGCTGCCAGGGATAAGCTGCAGCTATCGAAGGCCGACGCCGTCGTCGACCAGGCTGCTGCCGAGAGCGCGGCGGCAGAGGACAGGATCGCTGCCGACAAAGCCATTGCCGAAGCCAATGCGCGCGTAAAAGCGCTGGAGAAAAACGTCAGCGATTTGGAAAAGCTGCTGGAGATCAAGAACAAGATGCTGTACGAGATGAGCGAGCAGCAAAATTCTGCCGCCGCCACACCGGAAACGCCGGCGCCGCAAGCCGCGCCGGTTGATGCAGCAGGACTGAGTGAAAAGCTGGGCGAGGGCAGCTCTTCCGAGGTCGTCAAACCGGATGTCCCCGCATCGGCAGCGCCTGTGGCGGAGAAACCAGCGCAGCAGCCGAAGGTAGCGCCGGATCCGCCGGTTGCCAAGGCTAGTTTCTTCGACAATATCCGGAACAATTCCTATCTGCTTCCTGGCGTCAGTGTGCTGGTCGCGCTGCTGGCTGCATGGGCTGTGGTACGTGTTCGCAATAATCGGAAGAAGTCCGCTGCTGGCGCGGCCAAGGCTGACGCCGATGCAGACAAGGAGGGTGAGCCGGTCAAGGCAGGTAAAACAGCCCAGCCGTCGTCTAAAACAGCCCAGCCGTCGTCTAAAACAGCCGTCGCAACAGTAACGCTAGCGACTGCTGTAACCACAACAGAAGCGGCGACTGAAACAAATCAAGCGAAAACTAAAGCGGTGCCGCAGGTTACCGCTGATGCGCCGGTAGCCGGGAAGGCGCGGGAATCCGTGCCGGAATTGCCGGCGTCGGAAAAAGAGCAGGGTCTGGAATTCGACCTGAGCGATTTCAAGGGTGCGGAAGTCCAGCCGGGGGCAACGCCAGTGGCCGGCATCGACCACAAGACCGATCTCGATCAGGAACTCGATCGTAGCGCCAAGGTTGATAACAGCATAGCGATCCTGCTGGACGACGGCTTGCCGACGCTCAACGATATCGATCTCGATTTACCAGCGCCGGTCAAGCCCATTAAAGCAGATAAGCGGGAAGATGACGCATCTGCCGTCGCCACGGAAATGTCGGCTAAATTGGATCTGGCCAGGGCTTACCAGAACATCGGTGACAAGGACGAGGCGCGCGAGTTGCTGGAAGAGGTCATACGTGGCGGTAGCGACACCCAGGTGGGGCGTGCCAAGGATATGTTGTCCAAGCTAAGCTGAGATCGTGGACAGGATACCCGTTTGTTTTTATCTCCACATGAACGGTGGCTGTGACCGAGTCTTCATCATTATCCACCTCCGTCCGGCGCATGCGCCGGATCGTGTTCGGCATTCAGTACGACGGCAACGCCTGGCAAGGCTGGCAGACCCAGCCGCACGGCCGGACTGTGCAAGACAGGCTGGAAGCCGCGCTCAAGCAATTCACACTGACTGGCATTGCCACGACCTGCGCCGGCCGTACTGATTCCGGCGTGCATGCGCTGGAGCAGGTGGTGCATTTCGATACCGAGATTGCGCGCGACAAATTCTCGTGGGTGCGTGGCGTCAATACTTTTCTGCCGGCTTCCATCGCTGTGCGCTGGGCTTGTGAGTTGCCGATCGAAGATGGCCCCGCGCGCAGCGTCGCGGAACGCGAGGGCGGTTTTCATGCGCGCTTTAGCGCGACCGCGCGTACCTATCATTACCTCTTGTACAACCATCCAGTGCGTTCACCTTTGCTGGCCGGCAAGGCCGGCTGGACCTTCCGTCCGCTGGATGTGATCCTGATGCAGCAAGCGGCGAATTATCTGGTCGGCGAACATGATTTCACGACGTTTCGCGCTGTGGAATGCCAGGCGAAATCGCCGGTGCGTATCATGGAGTCTTTACAGGTGCGCCGTCATGGCGATTTGATCGTGTTCACTTTGAAAGCCAATGCCTTTTTACATCACATGGTGCGCAATATCGTCGGTTCGCTGATTTTTGTCGGCAATGGCAACCAGCCGCCGCAATGGATTGCCCAGGTGCTGGCGCAGAAGGATCGCAGCCGCGCTGCGCCGACGTTCATGCCCGATGGCCTGTATCTGACCAAAGTCGATTATCCGGCGCACTGGGCGCTGCCGCAGGAAGACACCGCATGGCCCTGGTGCCAGCCGGCTTTGCACATCGGTTAGACTTGAGAGCGCTTTCTCTTTGACGACTCCCTGGTAATGATGCATAGGACCAGAATCAAGATTTGCGGTTTGACCCGCGCCGCAGACATTGCCGCTGCCGTCGCTGCTGGCGTGGATGCGATCGGCTTCGTGTTTTATGCCGGGAGTTCGCGCCATGTCACCGCGTCGGCGGCGGCAGAGTTGGCGCGCCAGATACCGCCCTTCATTTCGACGGTGGGATTGTTCGTCAATGCCGACGCAGAAGAAGTTTGCGCCGTGCTGGAAGAGGCGCCCTTGTCCCTGCTGCAATTCCATGGTGACGAGACAGCAGCGCAATGCGCTGCCATTGCGCACGCCGTCAAACGGCCTTTCATGCGCGCCGCACGCATTGGAAGCGCAACCACGCAGGCGGATTTGATAAAATACGAACAGGATTATCGTAGCGCCAGCCCTTTCTTTACGGGACTCTTGCTCGACACCCTGGTTGAGCAATACGGCGGCAGCGGAAAGGTTTTCGATTGGTCTCTCATTCCAGAAGAACTCGCACATCGGGCCGTTTTAAGTGGTGGCTTGAGCGTGCAAAACGCGGCTGACGCGGTGCGGCGCGTGCGTCCGCACGCTATCGACATCAGTAGCGGCGTCGAACGAGCCAAGGGCATCAAGGATGCCGCCAAAATCACCGCTTTTATCGAGGCGGTGCGTCGCGCGGACAACTCTTGAGCCGGGCGGGCCGGATCGCCTAGTCGTTTTACCAGGACATGAGAGGAATATCCATGAAAGCATCGAACCCGTGTCAGACAGCGTCTTACGATCTGCCTGACGCGCGCGGTCATTTCGGCCAGTATGGCGGCAGTTTCGCAGCGGAAACGCTCACCCATGCCTTGACCAAGCTGCGTGAAGCCTATGCGCATTGTCAGCATGATGCACAGTTTCTGGCTGAATTTCATATTGAACTAAAACATTTCGTCGGTCGTCCGAGTCCGGTGTATCACGCCAGGCGCTGGTCCGAACTGGCCGGCGGTGCGCAACTCTACTTTAAGCGCGAAGACCTCAATCACACCGGCGCGCACAAGATTAACAACGTCATTGGTCAAGCCCTGCTGGCCAGACGCATGGGTAAGCAGCGCATCATCGCCGAAACCGGCGCCGGTCAGCATGGTGTGGCGACAGCAACGATCTGCGCGCGTTTCGGCATGGAATGCGTCGTCTATATGGGCAGCGAAGACGTCAAACGCCAGCTGCAAAACGTCTACCGCATGAACCTGCTGGGCGCCAGAGTCGTGCCGGTCGAGTCCGGCTCCAGGACGCTCAAGGATGCGCTGAATGAAGCGATGCGTGACTGGGTCACGCATGTCGAGACGACGTTCTACATCATCGGCACCGTCGCCGGTCCGCATCCTTACCCGATGATGGTGCGCGATTTTCAGTCGGTGATCGGCAACGAGTGTCTCGTGCAGATGCCCGAGATCGCTAGCCGTCAGCCGGACTATGTCGTGGCGGCCGTCGGCGGCGGCTCCAACGCAATGGGGATTTTTTATCCCTACATCGATTATCAGGGCGTTAGGCTGGTTGGCGTCGAGGCGGCAGGCGACGGTCTTGATACCGGTCGCCATGCGGCCTCGCTGACGCTGGGTTCACCCGGCGTGCTGCATGGTAATCGCACCTACCTGTTACAGGATGAAAACGGTCAGATCATGGAGACGCATTCGGTCTCGGCCGGTCTTGATTATCCCGGTGTCGGTCCTGAGCACGCCTGGCTGAAAGACAGCGGTCGCGCCAGCTATGAATGCATCACTGACGACGAGGCGTTGGCGGCGTTCCATACCTGCTGCCGTATCGAAGGCATCATCCCGGCGCTGGAATCGAGTCATGCGCTGGCGTATGCAGCCAAGCTGGCCGCGACTTTGCCCAAGGATAAGATCGTGCTGGTCAATCTGTCCGGCCGCGGCGACAAGGACATGCATACTGTCCAGCAGCGGCAGGGCGGGTCCTGGAAATGAGGGTCACCGCATGTCTAGGTGAAATGTCTTTTCTTTTGAGTATTCGAGCATCATGTCGCGTATCCAATCTACTTTTTCAACGCTGGCCGCAAGCAATAAAAAAGCGCTGGTCACCTTCATTACCGCCGGCGATCCGGCGCCGGAATTCACTGTGCCGCTGTTGCATGCGCTGGTCGCCGGCGGTGTCGATATTCTTGAACTCGGCCTGCCGTTTTCCGATCCCATGGCAGAAGGTCCAGTGATTCAGCGCGCCTGCGAGCGCGCCCTGAAATTCAATGTCAGCACACGCGACGTGCTGGGCTATGTGCGTGAATTCCGCAGGACCGACACGGCCACGCCGGTGGTCTTGATGGGCTACGCCAATCCGCTTGAACGCTTCGGCATCGATGCCTTCATTGCTGCGGCGAAAGAAGCCGGCGTCGATGGCGCCATCGTCGTCGATTACCCGCCGGAAGAGTGTGAAGAGTTTGCGCAAAAGATGCAGACGCAGGGTCTGGATCCGGTTTTCCTGCTGGCGCCGACTTCGACGGACGAACGCATACAGCAAGTGGCCAAGGTCAGCAGCGGCTTTTGTTACTACGTGTCCTTGAAGGGCGTGACTGGCGCCGGCAATATCGATATCGCCGAAGTGGCGGCGCGTGTTGCTGCCCTCCGTCAGCACATCAAATTGCCGATCGGTGTCGGTTTCGGTATTGGTGACGGCGTCACTGCCAGGGCCGTCAGCCAGGTCGCCGATGCGGTGGTGATTGGCAGTCGCCTCATTCAGGAACTGGAGAATACGCCGCATGAGCGTGTGACGGAAGCGGCGCAGGCTTTCGCGGCAGACATCCGCAGGGTGATGGATGTGTAAGCTGTAAACAGGACGCCGGCGACCAGCCGGCGCGTTTCTGAACTTAGAGCCGCCAATACAACGCCGCTGACTGCGTTGCGCCTCCTTGCCGTAGCTTCGTACTGTCTTCGTCGGCGCGCCTTGCCAGCGGCGTTGTGTTAACGGCGCTTATTCGGACTTATGCACAAAACCGTTTTATGCGCAGCAGTAATAAAAAAGTCAAAGAAAATTTTTGCGCTTTGCAGGACTTTTTATAAATCATTGATTTTAAATGAAAAAAAATTCATCCTCTGAGGAGGATAACGAATGGAAACCCGTATCCAGCTTGGAACAAAGGCTGTCAAGCCCATTTTATCCACAAAATTATCCACAGGATCTGTGGATAGCGAAAAAGATAGTTTATGAAACAGCCAGTTAGGTTATTTTTTCAGGAATTACATTAAGTTCGTGGAATACCGCATACTCCAGATCGCGCTGGATACTCCCCTTGACAGGATTTTTGACTATCGCTGGCGCCGTAACGCGGACGAAGTGGTACCGCAAGTTGGACAATTGGCGATCGTGCCTTTCGGTCGCCGCGAGGTCGCTGGTCTCATCGTCGGCGTTGCCGAAGATACGGACGTGCCGCAGAACAAGCTCAAGGATGTCGTCACCGTGCGCAGTCAATTGCTTCCGCTGTCGGTGCAATGGCTGGCTTTATGCAGTTTTTCCGCCGCTTACTACCAGCGTCCGTTGGGCGAAGTGGCGCTGCCCAGCCTGCCCAGAAATCTGCGTGCGCTGACCACGACCGCGCTCGACCGCGCTCTGAAGAAACTGGGCAAACCGGGCGTAACACAGAACGCTCATCCAGTCAGCACGCCACCATTGAAAGCGGAGCAGCAGGATGCCATCGATGTCATCGCCGGCGCGCAGGGTTTTGCGCCCTTGCTGTTGTACGGCGTCACCGGTAGTGGCAAGACCGAGGTCTATCTGCAGGCGGCCGCGCGTATTCTGGCGCGCAGCGAAACGGCCGGCGAACAGGCGCAGATTCTGATGCTGGTACCGGAAATCAACCTCACGCCCCAGCTCGAATCGACTATCCGCGCGCGTTTTCCAGGTGTGTATGTGGTGAGTCTGCATAGCGGTCTGGCCGAGGGCGAACGCACGCTCAACTGGCTGGCGGCGCATCATGGCCAGGCGCGCATCGTGCTCGGCACGCGCCTGGCGATCCTGTCGTCGCTGCCGCATCTCAAACTCATCGTCATCGATGAAGAACACGATCCATCCTATAAGCAGCAGGAAGGCTTGCGCTATTCGGCGCGCGACCTCGCCGTCTGGCGCGCGCATCAACTGGGCATTCCAGTCGTATTAGGCTCGGCTACGCCATCGCTGGAAGCCTGGCAGCATGTCCAGGCTGGACGCTACCGCAAGCTGCCATTGCGTGCGCGCGCGGTACGCGATGCCGTCCTGCCCAGAGTGAAGATAATCGATATGGAACGCGACCGCCCTAACGATGGCCTGACATCGACGCTGGTGGCGGCACTCAGGCTGCGCCTGGAACGCGGCGAGCAGTCACTGCTGTTTCTCAACCGGCGCGGTTATGCGCCGGTGCTGCACTGCGACGCCTGCGGCTGGATCAGCAACTGCAGGCGTTGCACCTCATTCATGGTATTGCACAAGCCGGAGCGGCATCTGCGCTGTCACCATTGCAGCCTGGAATTGCGCGTTCCCGAAGCCTGCCCGACCTGCGGCAGCGTCGATTTGCAGCCGCTGGGACGTGGCACGCAACGCATCGAAGAAGGCTTGCAGGCGATCTTTCCGGAAGCACGCATTCTGCGCATTGATGCCGATTCGACGCGCCTCAAGGGCGCCGCGCGGACGGCTTTCGACAGTGTGCATCGCGGCGATGTCGATATGCTGATTGGCACCCAGATGGTCGCCAAAGGGCATGACTTCAAGCGCTTGACGCTGGTCGGCATCCTGAATCCGGACACGGCGCTGTTTTCGCATGACTACCGCGCCAGCGAACGTCTGTTCGCGCAACTGATGCAGGTCGCCGGTCGTGCTGGCCGGGCCGGGCCGAAAGAAGGCAGCTTGCCCAGTGAGGTGCTGATCCAGAGCCGCTATCCGCATCATCCTTTATATGGCGCGGTCACCGCGCATGACTATGACGGCTTCGCCGCCCGGTTGCTGGAGGAGCGCCGGCAGGCCGCGTTGCCGCCGTTCATCTACCAGGCGCTGCTGCGTGCCGAAGCCGACAGACTCGCCGTCGCCCTGGCATTTTTGCGGGATGCTGCGGCCCGCCTAGAACATCCCGACATTATCATCAACGACCCGATTCCGATGAGCATGACGCGCGTAGCCAATGTCGAGCGCGCCCAGTTGCTGATCGAATGCGCCTCGCGGCCCGCGTTGCAGGCTTTTCTGCGCGACTGGCTGGTGGTGTTGCGCGCCATGAAAACACGCGCCAGGTGGTCGCTGGAAGTCGATCCGGTCGATATTTGATGCGTTTGACCCCGTCCGGCGTTCATGGCATGAAACATGGTTGTCTCGCCGGATCGGAGTCACATGATCTGTATGGTCAGGAACGGGGAACCATGACCTCGTTTCATCCCGAAAACCGGGTGATACTGGAAGAGCTTGTCACCACAGTTTGATTATCCTGTTATGCAGTAAATCGGTCGGGATATAGTTGTCCCAGCCCTTCGCCATCACCATCTGTTTGAGCTGGGCAAGCGTGTC
>JBAPMF010000093.1:0-47683 GCA_049278475.1 Herbaspirillum sp.
ATCGATGACGGCCGTGGCCTGCGACAGCGAGACGCCTGCGGTCAGATTGAAAGAAATCGTGGAAGCGATGAATTGCCCCTGATGGTTCACGCTCAGCGACGTCGTGGTCGGTGCAAAACGGGAAAACGACATTAGCGGCACTTGCGTCGCGGCCGCCGTCGACAGCGTCAGCGCCAGCGAAGCGCTGGCATTCTGCTGACCGCCTGCCGTCAGCGCTGGCGGCGTACCCAGCGCCGAGGTCGTCGGCGACAGATTGGCGCTGCTGCTGCTCAGGCTGACATAGGTGTTGTTGAGGATTTCCGGGCTTTGCCAGTACTGCGGCGCGGCTTCCATGACGACGTGATACTGGTTCATACCGCTGTAGATGGTGGAAATCTGCCGCTGGCCGAACAGGTCGTTCAGGCTGGAATCGATCAGTTGTGGCGTCACGCCGCTGCGCATCGCCGTCTCGCGATCGATCGTCAGCGAAGTCTGCAAACCTTTGTCCTGCTGATCGGTATTGACATCGGCCAGTTGCGGCAGGCTGGAGAAGGCCTGCCGGATCTTCGGCTCCCAGCTGCGCAACAGTTCCAGATCGTCCGATTGCAGCGTGTATTGATATTGTGCATCGCTCTGGCGCCCGCCAACGCGAATATCCGGCGCCGCTTGCAGGAACAGGCGGGCGCCGGCCACACGGGCCAGCTTGCCGCGCAGGCGGGCGATCACCTGGTCGGCTGAAATCTTGCGCTCCGACAAAGGCTTGAGCGCAATAAACATACTGCCGCGGTTGCGCTGGCCGCCGCCGGTATAGGCAGTGACGTTTTCCACCGCCGGGTCCTGGCGCACGATGTCGATGAACTCATCGAGCTTGACGCGCATCGCCTGGAAGGAAATCGACTGGTCGCCGCGTATGCTGCCAGTCAGCCGTCCGGTATCCTGCTGCGGGAAAAAACCCTTGGGCACGATCACGTACAGATAAACGTTGAGCGCGATGGTCACCAGCAAGATCACCATCATCAACGGCGAAAACCGCAACGCCCAGGCCAGCGAACGTTCGTAGCCGCGCAACATCACGGCGAACCAGCCTTCGACGGCCGAGAAAAAACGTCCCGGCTGGCGCGCCGCCTGGTTCTCGCGCCTGAGCAGCCTGGCGCACATCATCGGCGTGGTGGTCAAAGACACCAGCAGCGACACCAGAATCGCCACCGACAAGGTAACGGCAAATTCACGGAACAAGCGCCCAACGATGCCGCCCATCATCAGGATGGGGATAAAAACGGCGATTAGCGAAATACTCATCGACAGCACCGTGAAGCTGACCTCACGCGCGCCGAGCAAGGCTGCCTCGAACGGTTTCATGCCCTGTTCGATGTGGCGTGAAATGTTTTCCAGCACCACGATGGCATCGTCTACCACAAACCCGGTGGCGATGGTCAGCGCCATCAGCGACAGGTTGTCGAGACTGTAGCCGAGCAGATACATGATGCCGAAGGTGCCGATCAGCGACACCGGCACCGCCACACTGGGAATCAGCGTGGCGCGGCCGTTGCGCAAAAACAGGAACACCACCATGATCACCAGCGCAATCGACAGCAGCAGGGTTTTCTCGGTGTCCTTGAGCGAGGCGCGGATGGTCGGCGTGCGATCCACCATGACGTCGAGATCAATGGCGTGCGGAATCGAAGCGCGCAGCTGCGGCAGCAAGGCGGTCACGGTATCCACCGTGTCGATGATGTTGGCGCCGGGCTGACGATTGAGGATCAGTAGCACCGATGGCTTGCCGTTGGCGGAACCAGCATTGCGCACGTCGGCGACCGCATCCTTGACCTCCGCCACGTCACGCACGCGCACCGGCGCGCCGTTACGGTAGGCAACGATTAGCGGCGCATATTCGGCTGCGGTCCTGGCCTGGTCGTTGGCGTAAATCTGCCAGTTGCGCTCACCATCCTCGACGACGCCCTTGGGACGGTTGGCGTTGGTGGCAGCCACCGCAGTGCGCACGTCGGCCGAGCCTATGCCATATTTGTTGAGCGCGGCCGGATTCAACTCGATGCGCACCGCTGGCTGCGAACTGCCGCCGATGCTGACCTGCCCGATGCCACGCACCTGCGACAGTTTTTGCGCCAGGATACTGTCGGCCACGTCATACATCTGGCCTTGCGTCATGGTGTCCGAGGTCAGCGCCAGGATCATGATCGGCGCATCGGCCGGATTGACCTTGCGGTAAGTCGGATTGCCCGGCATGCCGGACGGCAGCAGATTACGCGCCGCATTCAATGCGGCCTGCACATCGCGGGCAGCACCATCGATATCACGGTTGAGGTCGAACTGCAAGGTAATGCGGGTCGAATTGAGCGAACTCGACGAGGTCATTTCGGTGACGTCGGCAATCGCGCCGAGTGCGCGCTCCAGCGGCGTGGCGATGGTGGCCGCCATAGTTTCCGGACTGGCGCCAGGCATCGACGCCGACACCGAAATCGTCGGGTAATCGACCTGCGGCAGCGGCGACACCGGCAACAGACTGAAGGCGACCATGCCCGCCAGGGCAATGCCGATAGTCAGCAAGGTAGTGGCGATGGGCCGTTCGATGAAGGGGCGCGAAATATTCATGTCACCCCGGGATCACGATCAGCTTCTTCGTCAGTGCCGAAACGTTCGCGCAGACGTCTGGCCATCCTGTCGAAAGCCAGATAGATCACCGGCGTGGTAAACAGCGTCAGCACCTGCGACACCAGCAGGCCGCCGACCATCGTGATGCCCAGCGGCTGGCGCAGTTCGGAGCCGACCCCGCCGCCCAGCATCAGCGGCAAGGCACCAAGCAAGGCCGCCATGGTAGTCATCAGAATCGGCCGCAAGCGCAGCAGACAGGCCTGATAGATCGCTTCACGCGGCGACCTGCCTTCATTGCGCTCTGCTGCGAGCGCGAAATCGATCATCATGATGGCGTTCTTCTTGACGATACCGATCAGCAGAATGATGCCGATGATGCCGATGATGCCGAGGTCACTGCGCGAAATCATCAGCGACAACAAAGCGCCTACGCCCGCCGACGGCAAGGTCGACAGAATCGTGACCGGATGGATAGTGCTCTCATAGAGCACACCCAGCACGATATACATGGTAATGACCGCCGCCAGGATCAGCAACAGCGTATGCGACAGCGATGCCTGGAAGGCCAGCGCCGCGCCCTGGAAGCTGGTGGACATGCTAGCCGGCAGACCGACGTCCCGCTGCGCCGCCGCGATGGCCTCGAGCGCCTCGCCCAGCGCTGCGCCCTGCGCCAGGTTGAACGACACCGTCGCCGACGGGAACTGGCCGAGGTGATTGACCACCAGCGGCGCGGTACGCTCACTCACCCTGGCGATGCTGGCCAGCGGAATCTGGTTGCCGTTAGCGGCGACCAGGAAAATGCTGTTGAGGGCGTCCGGGCCTTTCTGGAATTCCGGCTTGACTTCCATCACCACGCGGTACTGGCTGGATTGCGTGTAAATGGTCGAGATCAGACGCTGGCCGAAGGCGTTATACAAAGCATTATCGATGGCGGCAGTCGTGACACCCATGCGTGCAGCAGTGTCGCGGTCGATCTCGACATACGCCTGCAAGCCTTGATCCTGCGCATTGCTGGCGACATCAGCCAGTTGCGGCAACTGGCGCAGATGCGCGACCAGCTTCGGCACCCAGGCGCTGAGTTCGTCAGCGTTGGCGTTTTCCAGCGTGAACTGGTATTGCGTGCGGCTGACACTGTCTTCGATGGTCAGGTCCTGCACCGGCTGCATGTACAGCGTGATGCCGGGAACTTGCGCGCTCAGTCGGGGTTGCAGGCGGCGGATGACGTCGCTGGCGCTGATGTCGCGTTCCGCATGCGGCTTCAGGTTGATCAGCATGCGGCCGCTGTTGAGCGTGGCGTTGACGCCATCGACGCCGATGAAGGACGACAGGCTCTCGACCGCCGGATCTGCCAGCACCACTCTGGCGACGGCCTGCTGGCGCTCGGCCATGGCGGCGAAGGACACCGACTGCGCCGCTTCCGAAATGCCCTGGATCACGCCGGTATCCTGCACCGGGAAGAATCCCTTGGACACGAAGATGTACAACAGCACGGTCAGCCCCAGCGTACCCAGCGCCACCGCCAGCGTGGCGCGCTGATGATCGAGCACCCATTGCAGCATCACGCCATAACGCGCAATGACGCCATCGAAGAAGACGCCGCTCCTGTGGTAGAACCAACCTTGTTCCGCTTGCGGCACATGGCGCAGCAGGCGCGCGCACATCATCGGCGTCAACGTCAGCGACACGACGGCAGAAATTAGAATCGCCGCCGCCAGCGTGACAGCGAATTCATGGAATAGCCGCCCCACCACATCCCCCATGAATAGCAGCGGAATCAGCACGGCGATCAGCGAGAAGGTCAGCGAAATAATGGTGAAGCCGATTTGCTGCGCGCCCTTCAGCGCTGCCGGCAAGGGCGCCATGCCCTGTTCGATATAGCGTGAGATATTTTCGATCATCACAATGGCGTCATCGACCACGAAGCCGGTCGCAATCGTCAATGCCATCAGCGTCAGGTTGTTGATCGAAAACCCGGCCAGATACATGACGCTGAAAGTACCGACCAGCGACAGCGGCACGGCGATGCTGGGGATGATGGTCGCCGGAATATTGCGCAGAAAGATAAAGATCACCATCACCACCAGCACGATAGCCAGCAGCAGCTCGAACCTGACGTCATCCACCGAAGCGCGGATGGTCGTGGTACGGTCGGTCAGGATGCGCACGTCAATGGCGCCAGGCAGGCTGGCTTGCAGCGTCGGCAGAATCTTCTTGATGCTATCGACCACGGCGATGACATTGGCGCCGGGCTGGCGCTGGATGTTGACGATCACGGCAGCGTCGTTGTCGGCCCAGGCGCCGAGACGGACGTTTTCTGCCGCATCGACCACGTCGGCGACGTCGGACACGCGGATCGGCGCGCCATTCCTGTAGCCGATGATGAGATTGCGGTATTCGTCGGCCGACTTCAACTGGTCATTGGCGTCAATGGTCGAGGCGCGCGCCGGGCCATCGAAACTGCCCTTGGCCTGATTGACGCTGGCGTTACCGATGGCGGTGCGGACATCATCCAGGTTCATGCCCAGCGCAGCGACCACGCGCGGATTGAGCTGCATGCGCACGGCCGGACGCTGGCCGCCGGACAAAGTGACCAGACCGACGCCGGAGAGTTGCGAAATCTTTTGCGCCAGGCGCGTGTCGATCAAGTCCTGCACCCTGGGCAAGGGCAAGGTTCTGGATGTCACCGCCAGCGTCAACACCGGGGTATCGGCGGGGTTGACCTTGCTGTAGACAGGCGGCGCCGGCAAATCCGTCGGCAACAGATTGCCACCGGCGTTGATGGCGGCCTGTACTTCCTGTTCGGCGATGTCGAGACTGAGGTCGAGATTAAATTGCAGCGTGATCACCGATGCGCCGCCGGAACTGGTCGAAGACATCTGCTTGAGGCCCGGCATCTGGCCGAACTGGCGTTCCAGCGGCGCCGTCACCGAGGACGTCATTACCTCCGGACTGGCGCCGGGATACAGTGTCACGACCTGGATGGTCGGATAATCGACTTCCGGCAAAGCCGACAGCGGCAGTTGCCTATAGGCGACGATGCCGGTCAGCAGAATCGCCAGCATCAGCAGCGACGTGGCGACCGGCCTGAGAATGAACAGGCGTGAAGGATTCATGTGCTTTCATCGCCATTATCCGTTGCCGGCGCGCCTGCGCCATCGCGCCTGACCGGCTCGACCCGGGCGCCTTCGCGTAAACGGTCGATGCCATCGACCACCACGGTTTCGCCGACGGCGACGCCATCCTCGATCGCCATCACGTCACCTTCCGCCGGACCGGTCTTGACCTTGCGCACGGTGACGGTGTTGTCCTGCCTGACGACATACACGAACAAACCCTGGGCGCCACGCTGGATCGCCGCACCCGGAATCACGGTCGCGCCCCGAAGGGTATCGAGCAACATACGGATATTGACGAACTGGTTCGGAAACAGGGCATGGTCGGTATTGGGAAACTGCGCCTTGAGCTTCACCGTCCCGGTGGCGGCATCGACCTGATTATCCATGGTCAACAGCATACCCTCGGCCAGCCTGTTCCGCTGCCCGCGGTCCCAGGCTTCGGTCAACAGTCGGTGACCGGCCTGCAACTGCCGCACGACCGCCGGAATACTATCTTCCGGGATGCTGAATACCGCCGTGGCCGGCTGCAACTGCGTAATGACGACAATGCCATTGGCGTCACTGGCCTGCACGAGGTTACCGACATCGACCTGGCGCAGGCCGGTACGGCCGCTGAGCGGCGCCCTCACGCTCGCGTATTTCAGTTGCAGGTTGGCACTGTCGAGATTGCCCTGATCCGACTTGACCGTACCCTCATATTGCTTGACCAGCGCAGCCTGGGTGTCGACCTGCTGGCCGGCAATGGAGTCCTGCTCCAGCAAGGTGTAATAACGCTGGAGATCGATCCGCGCCGCATACAGCAAGGCCTGATCACGCGCCAGTTGGCCTTCGGCCTGGGTCACGGCGACCTGGTAGGGGCGCGGATCGATCTCGGCCAGCAAATCGCCTTCCCGAACCAGTTGCCCCTCCCTGAAATGCAAGCTCATGAGTTGGCCGTCGACGCGGCTGCGCACCGTAGCGGCGGCCGTCGGCATGACGCTGCCCAGGCCAGTCAGATACCTGCGCACATCAGATGTCCTGGCCAGCGCCACACCGACCGGCGATGCGCCCCTGGCATCCTCCCCCACAGCGCCGCGCCGCGCGTCGCCCCCATGCCAATACCCATAGCCGCCACCGGCCAGGACAATCAGCAAACCCCAGAACCACCAGCGTTGGAACAGTCCCAACTTGGCGCAAGAAGAGGGAGATGGCATTTGCTGATCGCTGGAAGTCGGTATGGTAGTCATCGTGAACACGTTCTCCAAGTCACTTGTCCCCGCGCGGTAACGGTCAATACAGTCATGCTACCGATCGCTTCAGCGAAGCATTCATGGTAACGTAAAACTGGCTGACTGCCTGCCTCCACGTAATAGGCGGCATCTTCCAATCTTTCTCCTTATTGCACAAGGCCAGATACAGCAATTTGCTGGCCAGCCAGTCGGTCTGGCTGCGGCCAAATTCGAACTGGCTCGGCCACTTTTAACAGGTATAATGCGCGCCATGAATGCACCCTCCGATCCGCAAATAGAATCCCTGCGCGTTCCGCCGCATTCGATCGAGGCCGAGCAATCCGTTCTGGGCGGCTTGCTGCTCGATAACTCGGCATGGGACCGTATCGCTGACTTCGTCAATGCCGACAATTTTTATCGCTACGATCACCGCATTATTTTTCAGCATATCGTCAAGCTGATCAGTGAAACCAGACCTGCGGACGTGATTACCGTCCATGAAGCGCTATCGACCAGCGGCAAGGCAGAGGAAGTCGGCGGACTGAGCTATCTCAATGCCCTGGCGCAGAACACGCCGTCGTCCGCCAACATCCGCCGCTATGCCGAGATCGTGCGGGACCGCGGCATTCTCCGCAAACTGATTACAGTTGCCGACGAAATCTCTGGAAACGCCTTCCAGCCGCAAGGCAAGAACGTCAAGCAAATGCTGGACGAAGCGGAATCCAGGATTTTCGCGATCGCGGAAGAAGGCTCGCGCGGCCTGCAAGGCTTCATGGAAATCCAGCCGCTGCTGGCACAAGTGGTGGAGCGCATCGACGAACTTTACAATCGCGACAGCGGCAGTGACATTACCGGTGTGCCGACCGGCTTCATCGACCTCGACAGGATGACGTCCGGTTTGCAGCCGGGAGATTTGATCATCGTGGCAGGGCGTCCTTCAATGGGTAAAACGGCATTTTCCATCAACATCGGTGAAAATGTCGCCATCGATAGCGGCCTGCCCGTTGCGGTGTTTTCCATGGAAATGGGCGGCACCCAGCTCGCGATGCGCATGCTGGGTTCCGTGGGCCGTCTCGATCAGCATCGTTTGCGCACCGGCCGCCTGAACGACGAAGACTGGCCGCGCTTAACGCATGCGATTCAAAAGATGAACGATGCGCAGTTTTACATCGATGAAACACCGGCATTGAATCCGATTGAATTACGCGCGCGCTCGCGCCGTCTGGCGCGCCAGTGCGGCAAGCTCGGTCTGGTCATCGTCGATTACCTGCAACTGATGTCGGGCAATGGCGGCAGCAACAGCGGTGAAAACCGCGCCACTGAAATTTCCGAAATTTCGCGCAACCTGAAAAGTCTCGCCAAGGAACTCAACTGCCCCGTCATTGCATTGTCCCAGCTCAACCGCGCGCTGGAACAACGCCCCAACAAACGTCCCGTCATGTCCGATTTGCGTGAATCCGGCGCCATCGAGCAGGATGCGGACGTCATTTTGTTCATTTACCGGGATGAAGTTTACAACCCCGATTCCCAGGATAAAGGAACTGCCGAAATCATCATCGGCAAACAGCGCAATGGCCCGATCGGCAGTATCCGTTTGGCATTCCAGGGGCCATTTACCAGGTACGACAATTACATCGGTAGTCCGGCTTCGCCTTACGGCAGCGACTGATGGCCCAATGCGGTATGCATCGGGATGGACAATGCGGGATATGCACAGGACAATTCTTGTTGTTTTAGTCATTCATAAGAGAGTATGGACATGTTTGGACGCTGGATGCCCACTGAGGGAAAATTTTTCGATCTTTTCAACCAGCATGCCGAACTGGGCGTGAAATGCGCCGAGGAAATGGTCGCATTGATGACCAATTTTAATCATCTGGAAATGCGTGTGCACGCGATCGAAGCTCTGGAAAAACAGGCGGACAAGGTCACTCACAATACGATTGATCTGCTGCGCAAAACCTTCATCACACCGCTGGACAGGGACGACATCCATCAGTTGATCACGCGCATGGATGATATCCTCGATCTGCTCGAAGACGCCGCGCAGACCGTTTCACTGTACGATATCAAAACCATCACGCCGGAAGCCATACGCCTCGCCGAGCTGTGCCTAGCCTGCGCCGAGAAAGTCAGGACAGCCGTCGGCCTGTTGTGCGACATGGATAACTCGCGTCAGATCCTGGCGGTTTGCGATGAAATCGATCACCTCGAAGCCGACGCCGATCACGTCATGCACGCCGCGATGTCCAAGCTGTTCCGCGATGAGCCGGACGTGCGCAATCTGATCAAATTAAAAGCGATTTACGAAATCCTGGAAACCGTTTCCGACCGCTGCGAAGACGTCGCCAATATCATCGAAGGCATCATCGTCGAAAATGCCTAATTTTTCATCGACTGCACCGAACGCCGGCGCAGTGTGATATCGCCGATATCCCTCAGTCCAGTCCATTCATGTATACAGTTCACATTAGTTTCCACATCCTTGTCATGCTGATCATTCTGGCGCTCCTGTTCGATTTCATGAACGGTTTCCATGACGCCGCCAATGCAATCGCCACGGTGGTATCTACCGGTGTGCTGCGCCCGCAGACGGCAGTGATGATGGCGGCATTCTTCAATTTTGCCGCGGTGTTCGTGTTCCATCAATTGCACGTGGCGGCTTCTGTCGGCAAAGGCACCATCGATCCGGCCGTGGTGGATCATGTAGTCGTGTTCGGCGCCCTAGTCGGCGCGATTTTCTGGAATCTGGTGACGTGGTACTACGGTATTCCTTCGTCGTCGTCGCATGCCCTGATCGGTGGCCTGGTCGGCGCTGCCGTGGCCAAGGCCGGCACCGGCACGCTGGTTTCTTCCGGTCTGCTCAAGATCATCGTCTTTATCGTGCTTTCTCCATTGCTGGGATTCGTGTTCGGCTCGATCATCATGTTGCTGGTATCGTGGATTTTCGTGCGTTCCACGCCACGTAAGGTCGACATCTGGTTTCGCCGCGCGCAGCTGCTGTCAGCTTCCATGTATAGCCTCGGCCATGGCGGCAACGATGCGCAAAAGACCATAGGCATCATCTGGATGCTGCTGATCGCAGGAGGTTATTCCGGCGTCAACAATCCACCGATGTGGGTCACCATCAGTTGCTATTGCGCGATCAGCCTGGGAACCCTGTTTGGCGGATGGCGCATCGTCAGAACCATGGGACAGAAAATCACCAAGCTCAAGCCGGTCGGCGGTTTCTGCGCTGAAACCGGCGGCGCAGCCACGCTATTCCTCGCGACAGCGATGGGCGTACCGGTTTCGACGACACATACCATTACCGGCGCCATCGTTGGCGTTGGCGCTTCACGCAAAATGTCGGCGGTGCGTTGGGGCGTGGCCAGCAACATCGTCTTGGCCTGGATTTTCACGATTCCGGCATCAGCGTTTGTCGCCGCGATCGCCTGGTGGATTGGTATGCGGATTTTTTAGCGGCGCATCAACCGGTATTTCAACCGGCATCGACAATATCATCCATGCGATCGCCCTGCCCTGCGGCGAACCATTTATGCCTGACCCAGACGCCCAGATCATCCAGGTAGGTATAGACCACCGGCACCACCACCAGGGTCAGCAGCGACGAGGTAATGATACCGCCGATGACGGCCTGTCCCATCGGCGCGCGCTGCTCGGCGCCTTCACCAAGGCCAAAGGCCAGCGGCACCATGCCAAACACCATCGCCAGCGTGGTCATCAGGATCGGGCGCAACCGCACGCGCGCGGCTTCCAGCAGCGCCGCGCCGCGTTCCATGCCTTCCCTGCGCGCCTGATTGGCGAAGTCTACCAGCAGGATGGCGTTCTTGGTCACCAATCCCATCAGCATGATGAAACCGATGATGGAAAACAGGTTCAGCGTCGAGCGGAACGACAGCAGCGCCAGGAATACCCCGATCAGCGTCAGCGGCAGCGAAGACATGATTGCCAGCGGTTGCAAGAAGCTGGCGAATTGCGACGCCAGGATCATGTAGATGAACACGATGGCCAGCACCAGCGCGCCCATGGCATAGCCGAAGGATTCGTTCATGTTCCTGGTGGAGCCGCCGATCTGGTAGCGATAACCGGGTGGCCAGTCTATCCCGTCGAGCATGCTCTCGATGTCGGCATTGACCTGTCCAGGCGAGCGGCCGGCGGTATTGGCCGACAGTTCGATTTCGCGGCTCAGGTCGCGCCGGTTGATCTGGCTGGCGCCGACGCTGTCGCTGATCTGCGCCACCTGACGCAACGGCACCATGCGCGGCATACCATCCGCATGATTGAAAGTGCTGGCTAGCATCAGACGCGACAGATCGTCGATGGTATTACGGTCGCCCGGTGCCAGGCGCACGACGACATCGTAATTTTCGTCGTCGGGCGCGCGCCAGCGGCTGGCGACTTCCCCGGCCAGCAAAGGCCGCAGCGCATTACCGATCTGCGCGACGCCAATACCGAGGTCGGCGCCGAGGTCACGCCTGGGTTCGATGGCAATGGTCGGCTTCTGCGCCTTCATGCTGGAGTCCAGATCGACCACGCCGGGAATCGTGCGTAACCTGGCCTGCACCTCATCCGACAGACGCGCAAGTTGATCGAGATTCTGTCCCAGCAAGCTGAAACGCACTTGCTTGCTGTCGCCGCCAACACCATCGAGCGCACCGACATGGGTGACCGTGATACCGGCAATCTGCGTCAGTCGGGCGCGCAGCAGCGGCGACAGCTGTGCCATGCTGAGCCGACGCTGCTCGTGTGGTTTCAGGCGGATGAAGACGACCGCGTAATTCTTGCCCTGCGCGTAGTCGGTGTTGACCGTGCTGTAGATATCGACCACTTCGGGAAACTGGCGCAGCACGGTTTCGACCTGGTGAACCTTGGTCTCGGTCAATTCCAGCGAAGAGCCGACGGGCGTATAAAAAGTCACGCCGGTTTCGGAGTAATCGGCCTGCGGCACGAATTCGGAACCGATCAGTCCGCTGGCCGGCAAGGCCAAACCGGCGATGAAAGTAAGCAGGGCGATCACCAGCGTCAACACGCGATGTCTGAGCGACCACGTCAGCAGCGTCTGATAGGTCGTCGACAGCCATTGCACCAGCGATTCGAACTGCGCCAGCATGCGACCGATGGTGCGCGCATACCAGCCGCGTCGATGTCGTTCGCCATGGACGTCGGGATCGGGCCATACCGACGACAGCATCGGATCCAGCGTAAACGACACGAACATCGAAATCAGTACGGCGACCGTCACCGTCACGCCGAACTGGTGGAAGAAGCGCCCGATGATGCCGCCCATGAAACCCACTGGCAGGAATACCGCGACGATGGAGAGCGTCGTCGCCAGCACCGCCAGACCGATTTCTGCCGTGCCTTCCAGCGCCGCCGCCCGGTGCGTCTTGAACCTGCCATGCACCTTCATGCCGGCGTGGCGCACGATGTTTTCGCGCACCACGATCGCATCGTCGATCAGCAGACCCACGCACAGCGACAACGCCATCAGCGTGATCATGTTGATCGTGAAGCCGAATAGGTACATGAATAAAAAGGTGCCGATCAACGCCACCGGCAAGGTCAGTCCGGTGATCACCGTCGAACGCCACGAATTGAGAAACAGGAACACGATCAGCACCGTCAACGCCGCTCCTTCGATCAGCGTGCCGCGCACACTGTCGATACCGGCGCGGATCTGGCGCGAGCTGTCTCTGATGATTTGCAGACGCACGCCTGGATACAGCTTTTGCAGGTCCGGCGTCATCCTTTCGATGGCTTGCCTGAGGCCGTCGGCGACGTCGATAGTATTCTGTCCCTGCGCCTTGAGAATGTCCAGCGCCAGCATGCGCTGGCCGTTGTAGAGCGCCAGTGTTTCCTGTTCTTCCTGACCATCAACGACGGTGGCGATCTGCTCCAGCGTCACTGGCTGGCCGCCGCGGCGCGCCACGATGATGCGTTTGAAATCTTCCGGATTTTTCACGCGGCCCTGCACCTGCACGACTTTTTCGGTATCCGCCATGCGGATGGCCCCGGTCGGCAATTCCTGATTTTCGCTCCTGACGGCGGCGATGACTTGATCGATGCCGATGCCGAGCGCCT
Organism: Herbaspirillum sp.; assembly: GCA_049278475.1. Lineage (GTDB taxonomy): Bacteria > Pseudomonadota > Gammaproteobacteria > Burkholderiales > Burkholderiaceae_D > Herbaspirillum. The sequence continues at coordinate 12,998 of JBAPMF010000093.1, forward strand.
CCATCTCGCTCGGCTTGACGTAAATATTGATCTGGCGGTTGACACCACCGACCAGCGTCACCGAACCGACACCACGCACATTTTCCAGCCGCTTCTTGATGACCTGATCAGAAATCGTAGTCAGCTCGCGCAAGGTGCGTGTCCCGGCGTTCGCGGCATCGCTGCTGATCGAAATCGAGAAGATCGGCTGGTCGGCCGGATCGAAGCGCGTAATGCGCGGTTCATCGACTTCCTTGCGGAAGTCAGACTTCACCAGCGCCACTTTTTCGCGCACGTCCTGCGCTCCCTGCGCCGGATCGACGGCCAGGTTGAACTCGACGATGACCACCGACAGACCTTCATAGGAATGTGACGTCAGGCTGTTGATACCATTGATGGTGTTGACCGATTCTTCGATCTTGCGCGTGACGTCGGACTCGACGCTCTCGGGCGACGCGCCGGGATAGCCGGTTTGCACCACTACCACCGGAAAGGTGATGTCAGGAAACTGGTCGACGCGCAGGCGCTGGTAAGAGAACAGACCGAGCACCACGAATGCCATTATCATCATGGTGGCAAACACGGGGTTGCCGATGCTGATGCGGGTGAACCACATGGGCTTACTCCTTCGTCCCAGCGGCAGGCACCATATCATCCGTCGTCGCGAAGCGTACCGGCATGCCGCTGCTCAAATTGCCGAGCCTGACCCTGACGATGCGGGCGCCATCCGACAGGCCGCTGCGCACCTCCACCGCATCGCCCCCGCTATCGACACCGCGCAGGCCCAGCACGACATCGCGCCGGACCAGTCTGTCGTTTTCGATGGCATAGACCCAGGTCTTGCCGCCATCGTCGTAGATCGCCATTTGCGGCACAGTCAACACGGCATCGCGTTGATCCAGCGTCAGGCTGGCATCGGCAAACATACCGGCGCGCAGCAGCCCGTCAGGGTTATCGACGCGCACATACACCATGATCGAGCGTGAGCCGGATTGCGTCGCCGGATTGATGCGCGCTACCTTGCCGGCAACTGCCCGCGGCAAGCCATCGACCGTGACCAGCACTTCCTGGCCCAGACGCACCTTGAGAATGTCGGCGGTCGGCACCGGCGCTTCTAGCTCCATCCGGCGCAGATCGACTACCTCCAGCAATTTGTAGTCGACCGAGACCTTTTCGCCCGGCTCGACGGTCCGGCTGCTGATCATGCCGGCGATCGGCGCATGGATCACGGTGTCACTCAAGGCTTTTTGCGCTGCATCGAGCGCGCCGCGCGCGCTATCGACATTGGCCTGGGCGATGTCGAACTGGCTGGCGGCGTTGTCGAAGGCATTGCGTGAAATAAAACCTTTGTCCAGCAATGCCCGATTGTTATCGCGCGTTTTGACGGCGATGTCGAGCTGGCCACGCGCGGCCACCAGCGCGCCGCTGGCCTGATCGACCCTGGCCTGATATTCGCGGGTATCCATGCGCACGAGAATCTGCCCGGCGCTAACCGCTTCGCCGGCGCGCACCAGCACCTCCTTGACATCGCCGGCGACCCTGGCCTTGACCGACACCTGATCGAGCGCGCGCAGGGCGCCCGATAACGGCAGCACCTGGCGCAGCGCTTCGATGCCGGCGACGACCGTGTCAGTGGGGAGGAACTCAAGTACCCTAGCAGGGTTAACAACGGTGACGGGCGGCGCAGGACGTTTCATGGCCACTGCGAAAACGGACAGAATCATCAGAATCAGCAGCGTGAACAGAACCGGGCGGGATTTGAAAAAAGAGAGCGTCATCAGATGCGGGTCGATGAAATAACGAGGGGTAAATGTCTACATCCTGAGCTGGACCGATTTACCCGGGAGTCAGCAATGTAAGTGGCAATTGGCATATCGTCAAGAAAATGCGTCCCCCTCCCGGAAAACCATCGTTTTGCGGCAAACGGCAGGATAAGCGGGATGAAGTCCCTCAACTTCCTGTATATGAAAAAGGGGAAGCCTTCTATAATAGTCGCGTCCGACGCTTGCCACTTCATCCATCAACTGCGCAGGAGCGCCGTCATGCAAAACATCAGTAATGAGCTTTTCGTCAATAGCGCCGCTGCCCCCAGCGCAGCGAAGGCCTATGCCAGGAATAATGACATTGGCTTCGCGCAGTTGATGGCGGCCCGCAATACCGGCGTCGATGGACTGGCCAATCCGATGCGTCCCGATATCAGCCCGGCGCTGACGATGGCGCTTGGCGGCCTGATCGGTGCCTACGGCATCAACGTGCCGCCCAAACTGCGTATTTTTTCGACCAGGAGGGGCTTCAGGCTGGAAGAAGGCGATGAGCGCAGCGGCAAATTCGAACGATTGCTGAACGACCATACCGGCGTCGCCGATCTGCTGGCGCAAGCCCAGACCGAGGCGCTGGCAGCGCGCGACGCGGCGATGCAGTCGGCAATCGACACCTTTACCAAAGGCAATGCATCAGGCTATGACATGCATGGCTTTCTCACCGAGTTCAAGGAAAACGAAAAGCCGCGCACCGTCAGCATCGTCTACGACGGTAACAGCACCCAGGTGGAAGAACTGGATGGCAAAAACTGGCGGCCGATCAAAAACGAGCCGGATTTCATGGCCGATCTGATCAAGGCCTACACCCGCTATTCGCTGATGCAGACGGCGACCGCCGAACACAACACTGGAAACAAGCCAAAGAATACCCTGGCGTCCATTCCGGTGGGTAAGTAAACTATAGTGTCACTAACGATGATCCACTGAAAAAGGAGCTGTCCCATGGCCAAGGTTCTCTGCGTACTGTACCCCGATCCTGAAACTGGTTACCCTCCGAAATACGCCCGCGACAGCATTCCCACCATCACCAGCTATGCCAATGGTCAGACCGCGCCGACCCCCAAAGGGCCGCTGGGTTTCAAGCCGGGCCAGTTAGTCGGCTGCGTTTCCGGCGAACTGGGCCTGCGCCCCTATCTGGAAAAACTCGGTCATGACCTGATCGTCATCAGCGACAAAGACGGCCCGAACTCCGACTTCGAGAAGCATCTGCCGGATGCGGAAGTGGTGATTTCCCAGCCATTCTGGCCGGCCTATCTGACCAAGGAGCGCATCGCCAAAGCCAAAAAACTGAAGCTGGCGCTGACCGCCGGTATCGGTTCCGATCACGTCGATCTGGAAGCGGCGGCGCGCGCGCATATCACAGTGGCCGAAGTCACCGGCTCGAACTCCATCAGCGTGGCAGAACATGTCGTGATGATGATTTTATCGCTGGTGCGCAATTACCTGCCATCGCATGAAATTGCGGTCAAAGGCGGCTGGAATATCGCTGATTGCGCGCAACGCAGCTACGATGTCGAAGGCATGCACTTCGGCGCCATTGCAGCAGGCCGCATCGGCCTGGCTGTGCTGCGCAGGCTCAAACCCTTTGGCCTGAAACTACACTATACCGACGTGCATCGCCTCAGCCCCGACATCGAGAAAGAGTTGGGCCTCACTTTCCACCCCGATGCGGAATCGCTGGTGAAAGTTGTCGATATCGTCAACCTGCAAATGCCGCTCTATCCCTCGACGGAGAATTTCTTTAATGATGCGATGATCGCCAAAATGAAGCGCGGCTCTTATATCATCAACACTGCGCGCGGCAAACTGGTCGAACGTGACGCCATCGCGCGCGCCCTGAAATCCGGCCATATCGCAGGGTATGCGGGCGATGTGTGGTTCCCGCAGCCCGCACCGGCTGACCATCCGTGGCGCACCATGCCCTGGAACGGCATGACGCCGCACATCTCCGGCACCTCGCTATCCGCGCAGGCGCGTTATGCGGCAGGCACGCTGGAAATTCTGGAAAGCTATTTCAGCGGCACACCGATCCGCGAAGAATATCTGATCGTCAATAGCGGCGCGTTGGCCGGCACAGGCGCTCAATCCTACAAACTGACGTAAAACTGCAAGGGTGGCAGCGGCAGCGCATATCAGGCCGCTATCACCTGACCTTACCCCTGTTCGACGAATCCCATAGCCAAGGAATTCAGGCCGCTTTGTCCTGTTGAGCGGCAGCCCGGTGGTTTTCGAACGGCCCGGCCTTCATCCAATGGGCGCAAGGCTGTATCGTGATGCCGGACATGAGATTTTCCTGCGCCGGAAGCAAAAAGCGCCATCTTGCCCGTCAAGTCAGTAAAATGCTGACTTCGACCCGCATGACAGCCGCAATTGGCGGGTTCTTGACTCTCCTCTTCCTCAGCATGGACACAATTCTTGCGCTTAAAGCGCTCATCATGGGCATCGTAGAAGGGCTGACCGAATTTCTGCCGATTTCCTCTACCGGTCATCTGATTCTCGCCGGCAGCCTGCTCAATTTCACCGGGCCGGCTTTTACCAAGGAAAAAGCCGCCGTGTTTGAAATCGTCATTCAGGCCGGCGCCATCCTGGCGGTGTGCTGGGAATACCGTATACGCATCGCCAGCGTTTTGGGCGGACTATTCACCGATCGCCAGGCGCAGCGCTTGGTCATCAACCTGATCATCGCTTTCCTACCCGCCGCCATCCTCGGCCTCCTGTTCAGCAAGCAGATCAAGGCCGTGCTGTTTACGCCGGTGCCGGTGGCGATTGCCTTCATCGCCGGCGGTGTGATCATTCTTTGGGTGGAACGCCGCAACAAGGAAAGCGCGGTGTCCGCGCGCATCGGTTCGATGGAGGATATGACGCCAATCGACGCCTTCAAGGTCGGTTGCGCGCAAGCGTTCGCGCTAATCCCCGGCACCAGCCGTTCCGGCGCGACCATCATCGGCGGCATGCTGTTCGGCCTGTCGCGCAAGGCGGCGACCGAGTTTTCTTTTTTCCTGGCGATGCCGACGCTCTTCGCCGCTACCATCTATTCGCTGTACAAAGAGCGCGCCCTGCTCAACGCCGCCGATATGCCGCTGTTGACCATCGGCACACTGGCCGCTTTCGTCTCGGCCTTCCTGTGTGTGCGCTGGCTGCTGCGCTATATCAGCACGCATGACTTCACTGTATTTGCCTGGTATCGCATTCTGTTCGGCCTAGTGGTTCTGGGCACCGCCTGGAGCGGCGTGGTGGCCTGGGTCGAGTAATCCATGTCCGTCATCGATCAGGCGCGACAAGCCAGCGCGCTGCACATCCTCGAAACCGTCTTCGGTTATGCGTCATTCCGCAACCAGCAGGCCGATATCGTCGAGCATGTGGCGCAGGGCGGCGATGCACTGGTGCTGATGCCGACCGGCGGCGGCAAGTCACTGTGTTATCAGGTGCCGGCGCTGATGCGCGACGGCATCGGCGTGGTCGTGTCGCCGCTGATCGCGCTGATGCAGGATCAGGTCGATGCACTGGCCGAAGTCGGCGTGCGCGCTGCCTTCCTCAATTCGACGCAGACCTTCGATGAAGCGATGCGGATCGAACGGCGCGTGCGCAGCGGCGATCTCGACGTGCTCTATGTCGCGCCCGAGCGTCTGATGACGCCGCGCTGTCTCGAGCTGCTGGAAGCGGCGCGCATCGCCCTGTTCGCCATCGACGAAGCACATTGCGTGTCGCAATGGGGCCACGACTTCCGTCCAGAATACATCAAGCTGTCGGTGCTGCATGAGCGCTTCCCCCGCGTCCCGCGCATCGCCTTGACGGCCACCGCTGACCACCAGACGCGCGCAGAAATCATCCATCGCCTGCAACTCGAAAAGGCACGTCAGTTCGTGTCCTCCTTCGATCGTCCCAACATCCGCTACCAGATCGTCGAAAAGACCAATGCCCGCAAGCAGTTGCTCGATTTCATCGAAAGCGAGCATGCCGACGACGCCGGCGTGGTGTATTGCCTGTCGCGCAAAAAGGTCGAAGAAACCGCTGGATTCCTCGTCCAGCAGGGCATCGATGCCCTGCCCTATCATGCCGGCATGGACTATGCCAGGCGCACCGCCAATCAGGCGCGCTTCCTGCGTGAAGACAAGATCGTCATGGTTGCCACCATCGCCTTCGGCATGGGCATCGACAAACCCGACGTGCGCTTCGTCGCCCATCTGGATTTACCCAAGAGCATCGAAGGCTATTATCAAGAAACCGGCCGCGCCGGCCGCGATGGCCTGCCCGCCGATGCGTGGATGGCTTACGGCTTGCAGGACGTGGTGCAGCAGCGCCGCATGATCGCCGAGTCGGATGCTGACGAAAGCTTCAAGCGCGTGCTCGGCATCAAGCTCGACGCCATGCTCGGCCTGTGTGAAACCCTGCATTGCCGGCGTGTGCGCCTGCTCGATTATTTCGGCCAGCAAGGCCAGCAGCCCTGCGGCAACTGCGACATCTGTCTGACGCCACCGGTATCTTTCGATGGGACCGTGATGGTGCAAAAATTATTGTCCACTGTCTACCGCGTCGAACAGCGCTTCGCCCCCGGACATGTGCTGGAAGTCCTGCGCGGCATCGATTCCAGCAAAATCAAGCAATGGCGCCACGATAGCCTGTCGGTGTTCGGCATCGGCAGCGAACAGAGCGAAGCCGAATGGCGCGCCGTGTTACGGCAAGTCATTGCGCTAGGCCTGCTCATCGTCGATCACGACAACTACAGCGCGCTCAAACTCACCGAAGCAGCGCGTCCGGTGCTGCGCGGCGAACAAAAAATCCAGCTGCGTCAGTACCAGAAGCCGGTCAAACAGAAACGCGCCTCGTCCGGATCCGGCTACGTCGAAACCAGTCTGACGACCGAAGAACAGGCCATCTTCGACAAACTGCGCTGGTGGCGCGTCGAGACCGCGCGTAGGCACAATGTACCGGCCTACGTCATTTTCCACGACGCCACCATGCGCGAAATCGCCAGGGCCAGACCGGCATCGTTCGACGTATTGCGCGGCGTCACCGGCGTCGGCGAGAGAAAACTGGAAACCTATGGCGCTGAGATCATTGCGCTCATTCAGGAAATGTCTACGTAGCGATTGGCTTTTAGAACGTGTTCACGATCTCCTCCGGGGCCGTCCTACCGCCCTTTCAGGCGGTCTGCGGCGTTACAAAGCCTCATCGGGCCACCGGCCCGCCTGCGTTTTGCGCCTTGCATCCCATCCTGAAATGACGATAGGTCGGTTCCCGGCAAGATCGTGAACACGTTCTGAGGCAGTCTTTGTTTTTGAATTTTTACGATGTATCCTGAATTTTGAGAGCTATGCATGCATACCGTTGAAACTGTGCTTCTGGTGCTGATGCTTGGAGCGATCACCGGCATCGTTGCCCGCTATATTCGTGCGGTTCCCTTGCCTCTGATCCAGATCGGCCTAGGCGCCGCAGTATCCTGGCCCCAGCAAGGCTTGTATATCGCCTTTGATCCTGAGCTGTTCCTGCTGCTGTTCATTCCACCTTTGCTGTTCGCCGATGGCTGGCGGATTCCAAAACGCGAATTCTTCGCGCTCTACCAGCCGATCTTGAAACTAGCGCTCGGCTTGGTACTGTTTACTGTGATCGGACTAGGCTATCTGATCCATTGGATGATTCCGGAAATGCCCCTGACTGTTGCATTCGCGCTCGCGGCGGTGGTGTCGCCCACCGATGCGGTGGCGGTGTCGGCCATCACGCGTAATCTGGGGATGCCACCGCAGACGATGCACGTGCTCGAAGGAGAGTCACTGCTCAATGACGCGTCCGGTTTGGTGGCACTGAAGTTCGCTATCGCGGCTACCCTCACCGGACTGTTCTCATGGACCGAGGTGGCAAAAGACTTCTTATGGATGGCGCTGGGCGGACTTGGCGTGGGCGCCTTGATCGGCTGGGGCTTTGCCGTAGCGCGCGACCGGGTGACACGCAGGCTCGGCGACGTGGCTGCTACCCAGATGGTGCTGCTGCTCTTGCTGCTGCCCTTCGCAGCCTACATCGCAGGCGAACAGATTGGCGTCTCGGGTATTCTGGCGGCAGTCGCCGCCGGCATCACGACCAATTTTGCCGAACTCAATCGCAGCAAGTTCATCGCTGAGCGCATGCAGTTGCAAGGAACCTGGGCCATCATGGAGGCGGCCTTCAATGGTGCCATCTTTCTGCTGCTGGGCCTGCAGCTCCCTTCCATCATCGGTGTGACGCTGCAGGCGGCAGGGCGCGAGTGGTGGGTACTCGTCAGCTATGCAGCAGCCATATCCCTGGCCTTGCTATTGCTGCGCTGGATCTGGCTCACTGTCGGCGTGCAAAGCAGTCTCTGGCGCGCGCACCGGGAAGGAAGGATGGTCGAAAAGCCTTCGCGATTGCTGACCCTGGTCAGCACACTGGCCGGCATTCGCGGCGCGGTGACGCTGGCTGGCGCGCTCTCGGTTCCGCTGCTGTTGAACAACGGCAGCGCCTTTCCGGCCCGCGACCAATTGATCTTCCTGGCCACCAGCACCATTCTCTTTACCCTGTTGATCGGCAGCATTGGACTGCCGCTGATTTTGCGACGCATGCCGCGTAGCGGCGAGCCGCCATGGGCAATGGAGGAGCGTCACGCCAGGCTGGCGGCCTGTAAAGCAGCAATCGCCAGCATGCTACTCGACAAGGAGCAGGTGAAATCAGTCGATCCGCAATGGCTCGCGCAGTATCAGGAGTCGGCTGGCCTGTTGACGCAGGAATACCGCAGGCGCATCGGCATGCTCGATGACGCGAAGACCACCGAGACACCCGAAGCGCAGGCGGAAACCCCCGACATGATCCGCCAGCGGCGCCAGCGCTATGTCGTGGAACTGGAACTGCGACAGAAGGCTCTGCACGTCGAACGTGACACCCTTTACGCCGAAAGACAGGCCCATCACATCAACGACGAATCACTGCGCAGCCTGGTCGCCGAACTCGATCTGACTGAGGTGGCGTTGCGCAAGCGGCTCGCTCAGGCCCGTCGCGCAGTTGGCGTGACTGTCTCCGCCGACCCTCCTGCTCCGGATCGCGAGCATCCCGTCAAGTAGGACCAATTGCGCTTGCAGGGCTAAGAGATTACCCATGCCTGCGCGTTCTCTTTCTCATTTTTCGAATTTTTATGATGGTATCTAATGTGAATATCTCCTACAGTGTTCTTGTGACTCGTTATCAACGCGAGTGACAGCATATTTTCGATGACTGATATAGGAGATTATCATGGGAATACGACTTCGGAACTTCAGTATATCTTGCGACTACGCTACTCCGGAAAAGCATACCGCGCTGACGTTGCATATGGAATTGCCGATTCCACATGAGGATCTCCAGAAAGTCCAGGGATGGCTGGAAAACAGGCATTGGAAAGCTAGTAAGGAATATCTTGTCGACAAATACCCGCAGCATCGCACGTTAATTAGTGAGTGGTTGCGAGCTAGTCAGGCGCGTAGTGAAGGAGATAAGGCGCCGATGAGTTTGGTCGCGTAGTTGATCAGGATCGGCAATTGATCATGGCTATATTTGTCACGTGAACGCCAATCCCAAAAGCCTGATGTGGGCGACCATGACGCGTTTCGTTGTGGTCGCCCTTTTCTTTGACGCGCTGGTGCCGCTCTTCCCCTCCATGGTAACGAGCTATCGCCTCACTGACCAGCAGTTCCAGATGGTGCTCGGCGCATGCTATTTTGCTTTCGCAGGCGCCCAGCTGGTGTCGGTGTCCGTAATCAGCCGTTTGGGACTGTACGGATCGGTATCCGTGTCCTGTCTCGGCGTCGGGATCGCGGCGCTATGTGTCTGCCTTGCGGACGACGCCATGCTGTTTGCGACCGTCCTGGTTTTCATGTTTGCCTGCAACAGCATCGGTTCCAATGCGACCCGGGTCGCTCTGCGCGACGCCAGCTCGGACCATGGTTTCAAGCGCCTGACCGCATGGCTGGGCAGCGCAGTCGAAATCCAGCAGATTGCCATGCCCTTTCTCGCAGGAGCCATGATCGCCACGCTGGGATGGCGCTGGGCCTTGATGGCGCTGGTCGCTCCCGTCATGGTGGCCGGCATGTGGATCGGGTACGCCAAAAAAGGCCGGGAGACAGCACTATCGCGCCACGCTACCGCCGCTTCAGACTGGAGAAAAATTGCATCGATGCCGGCATTCCTGAGGCCCACCTTACTCGCCGTTTCTTTTGAACTGGCGTTTATGCCGATCAGCGTGAGGTTGCCGTTCGTCCTGTCTGAAGAAGCGGGACTGGAGCCATTCATGATGGGACTGGCCCTGTCCGCTGCCAGCGTAGCCGTCGCCGCCGGATTGCTGATCAGCGGCTGGCTTGCTCCTCATCGATCGAGCCGTATGCTTGTCCAATGCGGAGCAGGCATGATGGCCGCCGGATTGGCGTGCATGCTCATGAGCCGCTCTGGAGATCTGGCTTATGCGATTGTCGGCATGGTCATCGTACAGGCGGCGTTCGGATTCATCATCATCCCCTGCTCGGCGGACGCCATGGACGCCTGTCCGTCGCACCGGGCCAGGGCATCGGCGCTGTTCGGATTCATTCAGCCAGTCGCGGGAGGCGCCGCCATGCTGGCGACGGGGGCAATGGAAGCGCCAAGCAGCAGCATCACGATGGTGATGACGGCGGTTGCGTTCTGCCTGCTGAGTGTGCTGCTGGTCGCGCAGCGGTTTGCATCCCGCTGATTGGATCGGCGCATCGCGATTGATTTGGTAATTTGGCGCAATCGCTTCGATCGTTGCAATTGATATAGAATTCCCCCACGAGTGCTGCATGGCAACCTCAACGTCCGCCCGGCTTTTAAAAATAACAGAGACATCATCATGACCCTCACCACATTCGTTTCATCTTCAAAACTCGCCACAGTTCTCCGTGTTACCAGCGGCAACTTCATGGAAATGTTCGATTTTTTCCTCTTCGGCTTTTACGCCAGCTATATCTCGAAGACCTTTTTTCCTGGCGACAACGAGTTCGCTTCGCTGATGCTAACCTTCATGACCTTCGGCGCTGGCTTCCTGATGCGTCCGCTAGGCGCCATCATCCTCGGCACCTATATCGACCGCGTCGGCCGTCGCCGGGGCTTGATCATGACTCTGGCCTTGATGGCCACCGGTACTATGCTGGTCGCCTTTGTGCCAGGCTATGCCACCATCGGCCTGCTGGCGCCAGCGCTGGTTCTGATCGGTCGCCTGCTGCAAGGCTTCTCGGCCGGCGTGGAATTAGGCGGCGTCTCGGTTTATCTGGCTGAAATAGCAACGCCGGGTAAAAAGGGCTTCTATGTCAGCTGGCAGTCCGCCAGCCAGCAAGTCGCCGTCATCGCCGCCGCCGGTATTGGCTATGCGCTCAACATCATGCTGACCGAGGATCAGGTCAGCGACTGGGGCTGGCGCATTCCGTTCTTCATCGGTTGCGTGATCGTACCGGTGCTGTTCGTAATCCGCCGTTCGCTGCAGGAAACGGAAGAATTCAAGGCCCGCAAACATAAACCCGGCCTGTCAGAAATCCTCCGTTCGATGGTAAAAAACTGGAAACTAATCATCTCCGGCATGATGCTGGTGTCGATGACAACCGTCTCGTTTTACCTGATCACGGTCTACACACCGACCTTCGGCAAGAACGTGCTCAAGCTGAGTACCGAAAACACGCTGATCGTCACGCTGTGCGTGGGCTTGTCCAACTTCATCTGGCTACCGATCATGGGTGCGCTGTCGGACCGTATCGGCCGCCGTCTGCTGCTCATCGTCTTCACCGTGCTGACCATTCTGAGCGCCTATCCTGCGCTGACCTGGCTGGTCAATGACGCGACTTTCGCCAAGATGCTGATGGTAGAACTGTGGCTCTCCTTCCTCTATGCCAGCTATAACGGCGCTATGGTCGTAGCGCTGACTGAAGTTATGCCAGTCGATGTGCGTACTGTCGGCTTCTCGCTGGCCTACAGCCTGGCCACAGCAATCTTCGGCGGCTTTACTCCGGCCATTGCTACCGGTCTCATTGAAATCACGCACGACAAGGCGGCGCCTGGCTTGTGGATGAGTTTTGCAGCAGTATGCGGCCTGGTCGCCACGCTGATTCTGTATCACAGGAAAGCTACATTGGCGACTGTCGCGGCTTGACGGAAATACGGATGTCACTGACCCCGTTCTTGTCTATGAACCTGTTCTGCTGGTATAGTAGCAGGCTGCATGTCTCCGTAGCTCAGATGGATAGAGCACCTTCCTCCTAAGAAGGGGGTCGCACGTTCGAATCGTGTCGGAGACGCCACTGCCACGCCATTACCATTTTTCGCGATCGGATAGCGCAGCAATTTGAACTCGGTCTGGGTTGGCGGCTAGGCCGCTACTTTATCCGCAATCCGTCTTGCCATTGCCTGTGCCGTCTCCACCTGCTGCGCTTCCACCATCACACGAATCAACGGTTCGGTGCCGGACGAACGAATCAGGACACGGCCAGTGTCGCCGAGCGCCATTTCCACCCTATCTTTTTCCGCCTGCACACCGGGACTGGTTTTCCAGTCGAAGCCAGCGGGAATCTTCACGTTGATCAGGACTTGCGGATACAGGCGAATGCCGGCGGTCATCTCGGCCAGGCTTTGACCGGCACGCCTGAGCGCAGACAGAATCTGCAAGGCTGATACGATACCGTCCCCGGTAGTGTGCTTGTCGAGACACAGCAAATGTCCGGAGCCTTCTCCGCCCAACAGCCAGCCGCGCTCCAGCAAGGCTTCCAGAATATAGCGGTCGCCCACCCTGGCGCGCGCAAAACCGACGCCCATTTCCTTGAATGCGACTTCCAGCGCCATATTGGTCATCAGCGTGCCGACCGCGCCCGGCACCGGGCCGTTTGCCAGTCTATCCTTGACCATGACGTACAGCAGCTCATCGCCGTTATAAATCCGTCCGGCAGCATCCACCATGACCAGACGATCGGCATCACCATCGAGGGCAATGCCGATATCGGCATGATTGGCGCACACCGAACTGGACAAGGCTTCCGGTGCAGCCGCGCCGCAGCCCTCGTTGATGTTCAGGCCGTTGGGCTGATTGCCGATGTCGATGACTTCGGCGCCCAGTTCATGAAACACATGCGGCGCGATGTTATAGGCTGCGCCATGCGCGCAATCGACCACGATGCGCATGCCGTGCAAATCCAGGTCATTGGGAAAAGTGCTCTTGCAAAATTCGATGTAACGTCCCTGAGCATCGTCCAAGCGTTTTGCCTTGCCCAGTTTCTCCGATGAGACGCAGTGCATGGGAAGATTCAGTTCAGCCTCGATGTCAGCCTCCACGGCATCGGGCAGCTTGTTGCCGGATGCCGAGAAAAACTTGATGCCGTTGTCATGATACGGATTATGCGAAGCCGAAATCACCACTCCGGCCGACAGGCGCAAGGCGCGCGTGAGATAAGCAATGGCCGGCGTCGGCATCGGGCCGGCCAGCATCACATCCACACCGGCTGCGGCAAATCCCGCCTCCAGGGCGGCTTCCAGCATGTAACCGGAAATCCGGGTGTCCTTGCCGATCAATACCGTTGATTTGACGGACGATGCCCCTGACCTGGTCAGCACCTTACCTGCAGCATAGCCGAGACGCATGACGAAATCAGGCGTGATCGGCACAGTCCCCACGCATCCACGCACGCCATCAGTACCAAAATATTTTGCAGCCATATGATTTCCGAACCTTTTCTTGATCTTGGTGAATAGTTTAATCTGCCGTGCCGGCATGCCAAACCTCAAGGGCATCGACAGTCTCCGCGACGTCATGCACGCGCAGCAGCATCGCGCCTTGCGCAGCCGCTGCCAAAGCCGCGCCAAGACTGCCCGCCAGACGCTGCTCCAGCGGCTTGCCGGTAAGCGCGCCGATCATCGACTTGCGCGACATCCCTGCCAGCAGCGGCAAGCCGAGTTCCTGAATCAAACGGCGTGTATTCCTGAGCAAGGCATAATTGTGTTCGACGCTCTTCCCAAAACCAAAGCCCGGATCGATGCACAGGCGAGTACGTTCGACGCCGCCGGCTTCGATGGCGCGGACACGCTCACGTAAAAACAGCGCGACTTCCTGCACGACATCGCCATAGACCGGCTGCTGCTGCATGGTCTGCGGTTCGCCCTGCATGTGCATGATACACAGAGCAGCGCTGCTATCCTTGACGGCTTCGATAGCGCCAGGAGCGCGAAAACCATGAATGTCGTTGATCATGTCAGCACCGGCGATCAGCGCTTCGCGCATGACTCCCGGTTTGCAGGTGTCGATCGACAAAGGCTTGCCGCAATCGCGCAAGGCATACAGCACTGGCATGACGCGCTTGAGTTCTTCCTCCAGTGAGACCGGCGCAGTGCCGGGCCGGCTGGATTCACCGCCGATGTCAATGATATCGACACCATCGGCAATCATCTGCTCGGCGCGCGACAAGGCAAACTCAAGTGAAGAATAACTGCCGCCGTCGGAAAAAGAATCGGGCGTGACATTGAGAATACCCATGACCAGCGGCCTGCCGCCGGAGCGCACGGGAAGGAGGTAACGTCCGCACTGTAAATATCGTTGGCTCATTCTGCTCGATGGTTTCAAATCGGGAACGCCTGATGCAATGAAAACGGCCTACCGTCAATCAGTGACGAAACACCAAGAAAAAGGGTGAGGATCACTCCTCACCCTGAAACCAGCTTCGCCTTCAGCGCCGCAGTCAGGCAGGCGCAGTGGCGGTTGGCGACATATCGCCCGGCGTGTTGCCGGAAGACTTCCTGACCGGGACGCCCGCCTTCGGCGGATGCGGTTCATTGCCTGCCATGATGGCGCTGATTTGGTCGGCATCGATGGTTTCCCATTCGAGCAGTTTTTGCGCCATGACTTCGACCTTGTCACGATTCTCTTCCAGCAGACGACGCGAGAGCGCGTATTGCGTGTCGAGGATGCGGCGGATTTCAGTATCGACCTTTTGCTGGGTGGCTTCCGACACGGTCTTAGAGGACATGCGACCGAAGTAGGCGTCCTGCTCAGTGTCTTCATAGACCATGGTGCCCAACGATTCGGACATGCCATAACGCGTCACCATGGCACGCGCCAGTTTGGTGGCGCGCTCGAAATCGTTGGATGCGCCGGTCGACATCTGATGCATGAAAATTTCTTCCGCGATGCGGCCACCGAACAGGATAGCGATTTCTTCCAGCATCTTGTCCTTGTACATGTTGATGCGATCATGTTCGGGCAACTGCCAGGTCAGGCCGAGCGCATAGCCACGCGGCATGATGGTGACCTTATGCACGGGATCGGCCTTCGGCAGCAGCTTGGCGACGACGGCATGCCCGGATTCGTGATAAGCGGTGTTGCAGCGCTCTTCTTCACGCATCACGGCAGATTTGCGCTCCGGTCCCATGACGATCTTGTCCTTGGCATCTTCGAAGTCCTGCATTTCCACCAGCCGCTTGCCGCGGCGCGCCGCAAATAGGGCGGCTTCGTTGACCAGATTCGCCAGGTCGGCACCGGAAAAACCCGGCGTGCCGCGCGCCAGGATGTCGGCTTTGACATCAGGAGCGATAGGCACCTTGCGCATGTGGACGTAGAGAATCTGCTCACGACCGCGAATGTCCGGCAGGCCGACCATGACCTGACGGTCGAAACGGCCCGGACGCAACAGCGCCTTGTCGAGTACATCGGCGCGGTTGGTAGCAGCGATCACGATGACGCCAGAATTGGCTTCGAAACCGTCCATTTCGACCAGCATCTGGTTCAAGGTCTGTTCACGCTCATCGTTTCCTCCGCCCATGCCGGCGCCGCGATGGCGACCGACGGCATCGATTTCGTCGATAAAGATAATGCACGGCGCATGTTTTTTGGCGTTTTCAAACATGTCGCGCACGCGCGATGCGCCTACACCGACAAACATTTCGACGAAATCGGAACCGGAGATGGTAAAGTACGGCACTTTGGCTTCGCCGGCAATGGCGCGCGCCAGCAATGTCTTACCGGTACCCGGAGGACCGACCATCAGCACGCCGTGTGGAATGCGGCCACCGAGCTTCTGGAATTTGGTCGGATCGCGCAGAAATTCAACCAGCTCCTGCACTTCTTCTTTCGCCTCATCGCAACCGGCGACGTCGGAGAAAGTGACGGAATTGCTGTTTTCATCGAGCATGCGCGCCTTCGACTTGCCGAAGGAAAAAGCGCCGCCCTTACCACCGCCCTGCATCTGGCGCATGAAGAATACCCAGACGCCGATCAGCAACAGCATCGGGAACCAGGAAATGAAAACCTGAGACAGGAAGGATTGCTCTTCGTGCTGCTTGACATCGAACTTGACGCCGTTATTGAGCAGATCGCCGACCAGGCCGCGATCCAGATAGGTGGCGGCGGTCTTGACTCTCTTGCCATCCTGTGTCGTCGCGATGATGCTGCGATCCTCGATGACCGCGTCCTTGATGTGGCCAGCTTTTACTTCATTGATGAAATCGGAGTAGGCAATCGGTGCGGCGCCTGACGCCAGACTGCTGTTGTCGAACTGTTTAAAGACCATAAACAGCACCAGGGCGATCATCCCCCACATGGCGACTCTGGAAAACATATTGTTCACTGGAACTCCTCTGACGCGAGCGCGCCTCTATTACCCGTTATCTCAATATTAAGTATCTGATTCTACCCGGATTCACCCGCGCTTGCAGGAAACTACCCCTACTGGAACACTGTTTTGGATGACGGCCAGCAAACAGGCAAACCTGAATGCGAAAAACCAGCAAAAAAACGCCTTTCAGACAGGATGGGGGTGGTTTCCTGTGACTGATGTATGAGCAGATAACGTAAAATCAAGGAGAGAAATAGGAAAAACGCGACATGGGTTTACTGCGGATTTTCCAGAATCCTGCCTAAAAGGAAAATTTCGGACGACTTGTCCCGGCTGGCCTTCGGCTTCTTCGACATCACCGTCTTGAATTCGGAGCGGAATTTACGCAACAGTTCGTTGTAAGTAGCACCATTGAAGCATTTGACGAGTAGTGAACCGGTCGGTTTCATGTACATTTGCGCAAATCCGATTGCCAGATCGACAAGATGCTCGACACGCGCCGCATCGGCAATGGCCACGCCGGACAGGTTGGGCGCCATGTCGGACAGCACCAGATCGACCTTGCGGCCATTCAGAATGGCTTCCAGCCGATGCAGCGCATCCTCTTCCCGAAAATCACCCTGGATGAAATGCACGTCGGCAATCGGCTCCATCGGCAACATATCCAGGCCGATGATGGTGCCGCGAATGCCGCCGCCTTCCAGGCCGGCCAGCTTGTTACGCGCGTATTGCGACCAGCTGCCCGGTGTCGAACCCAGGTCGACGATGATCTGACCAGGTTTGATCAGTTTTTCCTCTTCATCGATTTCCTTGAGCTTGTAAGCGGCGCGCGCACGATAGCCCTGCTTCTGCGCCAGCTTCACATACGGGTCATTGATGTGATCATGCAACCAGTTTTTGTTTATTCTGCTTTTTACCATTCGCGTAAAATACGGGATTTACCTATCGGGGAACAGCTTGAAACTTACTCCCGCAGCGCGCAGTGAACTGCGCGCCAAGGCGCACAGCCTGAATCCTGTCGTGATCATCGGCGAAGCCGGCCTGACACCGTCAGTCACTAAAGAAATCGACACCAGCCTGAACGCCCACGGCCTCATCAAGGTCCGCGTATCCGGCGACGACCGCGCAGCGCGTATCGTCATCTACGACACCATTTGCGCACAGCTCAAAGCGGCGCCGGTGCAACACATCGGCAAGCTGCTGGTGATCTTCCGCGCCATGAAGAAGGCTGCGAAAGAACGCTTCGGAGCGCGCGGCAAAGGCATGCGCGAAGTCACCATCGTCAAACCCGGCGCCGGCGACGCCAGGCGCCCATCGGTCGTCAGAGTCATGCTCAAAGGCAATGAACGCGTCACGGCAGGCGGTTCGATCAAACGCGCCAAACCGCGCCAGAAGAGCGTCAAGAAATCCATGCCAAACCGGTAACAGCAGCCAACAACGCCTGCATCAGCCTGCCATACCTGGAAGGTTCTCAGAACCTGTTCAGGATCTCAGACGTAACGCACTTCCAGGATTTCATACTCGTGCAAGCCCGATGGCGCCTCGACGGCGACCACGTCGCCGGCGCTCTTGCCGATCAGCGCGCGCGCAATCGGCGAAGTCACCGAGACCTTCGCATCCTTGATGTCAGCTTCATCGATACCAACGATCTGATAGGTCATCTTCTCGCCGCTACCCAGATTTTCCAGATCGACCGTCGAGGCGAATACGACACGACCATCTGCGCTCAATGTCGCGGGATCGACGATCAGGGCAGAACCCAGCTTGCTTTCCAGATCGGCAATACGGCCTTCGATAAAAGCCTGGCGTTCCTTGGCGGCATCGTATTCGGCATTTTCCGATAAATCACCTTGCGCACGCGCTTCAGCAATCGCGTTGATGACAGCGGGACGCTCTTTGAATTTCAGGCGCTGCAATTCTTCCTTCAAAAGCTCGGCGCCATACTTGGTAATAGGAACTGTACGCATAAAAACTCTCAACAAAAAATGAGGCACTTTTGTATGACTTGTCCTGAAGACCGTTGCAAAATCGAACTGGACAATGCGAGATCAATTTTGCAACAGCCTTGACGACAAATACAGAGTTTGCCGTTAAAAAAGAAACAGAGGGCATCGAATACTCGGATGCCCTCTGCAACTAGCTAAACGTATAAGCGGTCTCAGTATATAGCCTTATGCAGCCCTTGTAAATCACACACATCCAGCGCGTTCAGGTGGCGCATGCCTTCCACGGCCGCCTCGGCGCCGGCGATAGTCGTAAACGTCGTCACGCGCGCCGCCAGCGCCGAAGTACGGATGGTGCCGGAGTCGGCAATCGCCGTACGCTTTTCTTCGACTGTGTTGACCACCAGCGCGATCTCGTTGTTCTTGATGATGTCGACGATGTGCGGACGGCCTTCCACGACCTTGTTCACGGTCTCGACAGGGATGCCGGCGGCGCGAATGGCGGCAGCCGTACCCCTGGTGGCGATAATGGAAAAGCCGAGACCGAGCAGATCCTTTGCCACTTGCACGGCACGCGGCTTGTCGCCGGCCTTGACGCTCAGAAACACCTTGCCAGACGCCGGCAACTTGACACCGGCGCCCAACTGGGACTTGACGAAGGCTTCGCCGAAGGTTCTGCCCACACCCATGACTTCGCCGGTCGACTTCATCTCCGGACCAAGGATAGTATCCACTCCTGGAAATTTGACAAACGGGAACACAGCTTCCTTGACGCTAAAATACGACGGAATCACTTCGCTCCCGATGCCCTGGCTATCCAGCGACTGACCGACCATGCAACGCGCAGCAATCTTCGCCAGTTGCAGGCCGGTCGCCTTGGAAACGAACGGCACGGTGCGCGATGCGCGCGGATTGACTTCCAGCACGAACACAACGTCCCGCAGATCGCCGTCAACTTCGGTTTGCTGAATCGCGAACTGCACGTTCATCAAACCGACCACGTTCAGGCTCTTCGCCATCAGCGCGGTCTGACGCTTCAGCTCGGCGATGGTTTCCTTAGCCAGTGAATGAGGCGGCAGCGAGCAGGCTGAATCGCCCGAATGAACGCCGGCCTGTTCGATATGCTCCATCACGCCGCCGATGAAAGTACGCTCGCCATCAGACAGGCAATCGACATCGACCTCAATGGCGTCGTTCAGGAAACGGTCCAGCAGCACCGGCGAATCATGCGAAACCTTGACCGCTTCACGCATATAGCGTTCGAGGTCGCGTTGCTCATGGACGATCTCCATGGCGCGGCCACCCAGCACGTAGGAAGGACGCACTACCAGCGGATAGCCGATTTCCTGCGCCAGACACAACGCTTCAGCTTCGGTACGGGCAGTACGGTTGGGCGGTTGACGCAGGTCCAGATCGTGCAGCAGCTTCTGGAAACGCTCACGGTTTTCTGCGGCATCGATCATGTCCGGCGAGGTGCCGACGATAGGCACACCGTTGGCTTCCAGATCCAGCGCCAGCTTCAGCGGCGTCTGTCCGCCATACTGGATGATCACGCCGTCAGGTTTTTCCAGCGCGACGATTTCCAGCACATCCTCCAGCGTCAGCGGTTCAAAATACAGCCGGTCGGACGTGTCATAGTCGGTAGAAACGGTTTCCGGATTGCAGTTGACCATGATGGTTTCGTAACCGTCATCGCGCATCGCCAGCGCGGCATGCACACAGCAGTAGTCGAACTCGATGCCCTGGCCGATGCGGTTTGGACCGCCGCCCAGCACCATGATCTTTTTCCTACCGGTCGGCTTCGACTCGCATTCTTCCTCATAGGTCGAGTACATATATGCCGTATCGGTTGAGAATTCGCCCGCGCAGGTATCGACGCGCTTGTAAACCGGACGGACATTCAGCGCATGGCGCTTTCCGCGCACAGCGGTGTCGGAGACCTTCAGCAGCTTGGCCAAGCGACGGTCGGCGAAACCTTTTTGCTTCAGCTTGAACAGCGTATCCTTATCCAGCGTATCGAGCGTCTGGCTGTCCAGCCATAGTTCGATATCGACGATTTCCTTGATTTGCGACAGGAACCACGGATCGATGCGGGTCAGGCCATGCACTTCTTCCAGTGAAAAACCTTGCGCGAACGCATCGCCCACGTACCAGATGCGATCAGGACCCGGCGCGCCCAACTCCTCCTTGATGGTTTCGCGGTCGCTGGTTTTTTCGTTCATGCCATCGACGCCGACCTCCAGGCCGCGCAGCGCTTTCTGGAAGGATTCCTGGAAGGTGCGGCCGATCGCCATCACTTCGCCGACCGATTTCATTTGCGTGGTCAGACGATTGTCGGCCTGCGGGAATTTTTCGAATGTAAAACGCGGAATTTTGGTAACGACGTAATCGATCGATGGCTCGAACGAAGCCGGAGTCGCGCCGCCGGTGATTTCGTTGCGCAGTTCATCGAGCAGGAAACCGACCGCCAGCTTGGCGGCAATCTTGGCGATCGGGAAACCGGTTGCCTTCGAAGCCAGCGCCGACGAACGCGAGACGCGCGGATTCATTTCGATGACGATCATGCGACCGTCAGCCGGATTGACCGCGAACTGCACATTGGAGCCGCCGGTGTCGACGCCGATTTCACGCAGCACAGCCAGCGAGGCGTTACGCATGATCTGGTATTCCTTGTCAGTCAGCGTTTGCGCCGGCGCAATGGTAATGGAGTCACCAGTATGCACGCCCATCGGATCGAGATTTTCGATCGAGCAAACGATGATGCAGTTGTCGGCCTTGTCGCGCACGACTTCCATCTCGTACTCTTTCCAGCCGATCAGCGATTCTTCGATCAGCAGTTCGGAGCTTGGCGAGGCTTCCAGACCGCGTCGGCAGATGGCTTCGAACTCTTCAGCGTTATAGGCGATGCCGCCGCCGGTGCCGCCCATGGTAAACGATGGACGGATGATGACCGGAAAACCCAGTTCTTTCTGCACCGCCCACGATTCTTCCATGGTGTGTGACACGCCCGAGCGCGCGGAACCCAGACCGATCCTGGTCATGGCGTCCTTGAATTTGGAACGGTCTTCCGCCTTGTCGATGGCTTCCGGCGAAGCGCCGATCAATTCACAACGGTATTTTTCGAGCACGCCGTTGCGGTACAGGTCCAGCGCGCAGTTCAACGCCGTCTGACCGCCCATGGTCGGCAGGATGGCGTCCGGCTTTTCCCTGGCGATGATGCGTTCCACTACCTGCCAGGTAACCGGCTCGATATAGGTGGCGTCAGCCATTTCCGGGTCGGTCATGATGGTCGCGGGGTTACTATTGACCAGAATGACTTTATAGCCTTCCTCACGCAGGGCCTTGCAGGCTTGCGCACCGGAATAATCGAATTCGCAGGCCTGGCCGATGACGATCGGCCCAGCGCCGATGATCAGAATACTTTTAATGTCGTTACGCTTAGGCATGCTTCTTTTTCTCCATCATCGCCACAAATCGATCGAACAGGGGGGCAATATCATGCGGCCCGGGCGATGCTTCGGGGTGACCCTGGAAACAGAACGCAGGCTGATCGGTACGGGCAAAACCTTGCAGCGAACCATCGAACAGCGACACATGCGTAACGCGGCAATTGGCCGGCAAAGTCGCAGCATCGACTGCAAAACCATGGTTTTGCGATGTGATCAGCACTTGTCCGGTATCCAGATCCTGCACCGGATGGTTGGCGCCGTGATGACCAAACTTCATTTTCAGCGTCCTGGCGCCGGAAGCCAGCGCCATGATTTGATGGCCGAGACAGATGCCGAACGTCGGGATGCCGCGCCCGATCAGTTCCCGCGCAGCAGCAATTGCGTAATCGCATGGTTCCGGGTCGCCCGGGCCGTTGGACAGAAAGATGCCGTCGGGGTCGAGCGCCAACGCTTCGGCCGCAGTCGCCTGCACCGGCAGCACGGTCACTTTGCAGCCTCGCTCGGCGAGCATGCGCAGGATGTTGTACTTGACACCATAATCGAACGCAAGCACATGAAATTTCGGCATGGTTTGCCGGCCGTAGCCGCGACCGGGTTTCCATGCGGTCTCGGTCCAGTCATAGGCTTGCCTGGTCGAGACGACCCTGGCCAGATCCATGCCTGCCAGACCGGGGAAAGTGCGCGCCAGCTCCAGCGCCCTGGCGGCGGCAGCCTCGGTGTTTTGCTCACCAGCGACGATAGCGCCGCTTTGAGCACCCTTTTCGCGCAAAATACGGGTCAGCTTGCGCGTATCGATACCGGCAATGGCCACGATGCCACTGGCTTGCAGGTAGTTGCTCAATGTTTGACTGGCGCGAAAACTGGAAGTCAAACGCGGCAGATCCTTGATGACCAGGCCGGCAGCATGAATCCGCGCGGCCTCGACGTCTTCGGCATTGACGCCGGTATTACCGATATGCGGGAAAGTCAATGTCACGATCTGGCGGCTATAGCTGGGATCGGTCAATATTTCCTGATAGCCGGTCATGGCAGTGTTGAACACTACTTCACCAGTCGTGCTGCCGTCGGCGCCGATGGAAACACCAGGGAAAACGCTCCCATCTGCCAGCGCGAGAATGGCCGGAATGGAGGGGGCGGAAAGAAAAGGCAGCAAAGGTAACTCCTGAAATCATTACCGCCGCTGACCGACGACCGACACAAACACCCCGCTTTGAGGCACACGAGGAAAAACTGACTGGCCTGCTGGGACGAAGTGGGGGAGATGCGTGTATGCGCTACGGCGGAATGTAAATTAGCGAAACCGTCCGATTATAGCGCGATCTATACCTCCAGAAAATCCCGGGATTGCTGAAGGCGTATTTCACAATCTCGTCAGTCCCCAAAAGCAGGCTGACAATCCATCAAAGGCCCAATGCGGCAATACCCGCCCTGGCGATCTGCGCATCCTCCGACGACTTCACGCCCGACACACCGACTGCGCCGACATATTGGTTGTCAACAACGATGGGCACACCGCCCTCCAGCAAACCATCCAGTTCAGGCACGCTCAGAAAAGAGACGCGTCCGTTGTTGATCATTTCTTCATACATCCTGCTTTCGCGGCGACCCAGGGCGGCAGTCCTGGCTTTGGCCGGAGCGATATGCGACGAAGCAGGCGCAGCGCCGTCCAGACGTTGCAACCACAGCAAATGACCGCCATCGTCGACGATGGCGATGACGACCGCCCAGTTATTGGCCCTAGCCTCGGCTTCGGCTCCAGCAGCAATTTTTTTCAGATCGTCAAGTGTCAGGTATGGTTTCGTTTGCATGATGCTCCCACATGTCTCAAGTGAAAAGGAAAAGGATTCTGATTGTAAGGCGGAATGCCTGACTGACACAAAATTACCATCACCCTAACAATTTCACAGAACAGGCTTTTGACATTGTCACAAAAATTGTTTATATTCCGACAACATACGCTGATATGAGGAAATGTTTTGACGACGATGCTCAGCACCGCAAAAAACCGCCGACACCGACGGCGTTTCTCGCAGGCGGGCGTGCTGGCTACTTGTTTCTGGTTCTGCGGCACTGCCTGGAGCGTCAACAGTTCCTCTCTACAACATCCGCCCGGCGCCGGAAAAGCAGACGTCGCGCTCGCCACATTCCACGACATCACTCACCGCGCTTCCGGGCTGGCCATCCAGGCATTGAGCATGCTCGGCATCGACTACCGCTATGGTGGCGCGTCGCCGGAAACCGGTCTCGATTGCAGCGGTCTGGTGCGTTATGTCTTCAGGGAAGCATGGGGTACCGATTTGCCGCGTACTTCAGCAGAAATCAGCCGCATCGGCAAAAAAATCGACAGGGTCGATTTACGTCCAGGCGACCTGGTGTTCTATAACACCTTGCGCAGCAGTTTTTCGCATGTCGGCATCTATCTGGGCGACCGCAAATTCATCCATTCGTCATCCACCGGCGGCAAGGTGCGCATCGACGACATGGATATGAGCTACTGGAAAAAACGCTTCAATGGCGCGCGCCGGATCGCTGCCGACGGTGAAGAACAAAACTGACAGAGGGATGCGCCCTTCACTCCCGCTCATCACCATCATCTGAGTCTGTCAATCGATCAGGCCCAGGTGGCGGCGTTTTTTTCGCTATGCTTGTTTTTTCATCATGGAAGCAGATATGGGCAATCGACTTTCCAGGATCGCCACGCGCACCGGTGACGATGGCAGCACCGGACTCGGCGACGGCAGCCGCACGGCCAAGGATGATGCGCGCATTCATGCGCTAGGCAATGTCGATGAACTGAATGCGCAGCTTGGCTTGCTGCTGTGCGAAAACCTGCCGGCGACCCTGCGCACGGAACTGCTGGAAATCCAGCATGACCTGTTCGACCTCGGTGGCGAACTTTGCATCCCCGGCTATAGCCTGATCACCGAAACACAGGTCGCGCGGCTGGATCGCTTACTGGAAAAATATAATGCCGACCTGCTTCCCTTGAAAGAATTCATCCTGCCCGGCGGCTCGCGTGCAGCGGCGCAGATGCATGTCTGCCGCACTGTATGCCGTCGCGCAGAACGCGCAGTGGTCACACTGGCGCATGACGACACGGTCAACCCGCAGCCGCGACGATATCTGAATCGCCTGTCTGATCTGTGTTTCGTGCTATCGCGCGTGCTCAACCGATATGCCGGCAGCAGCGACATCCTGTGGCGGAAAGATCGCGCAACAGAATGACGTTCATCGATACATTCAGGTCGGCGCCATCTTTGAATCCCGCCATATTCCGCTGCGTCTCTGCCTCTGGCTGCAAGTCATTTAAATGAAAAGGCCCGGCATTATGGATGGCGCGCCGCCCGACGCCATCCGGTGAAAATCTCTGCGGCGGCGATGCGCAACCGTTGCGCGACAGCGAACGCCGCACCATTCTCAACGCTAAGGGTTTGTCTCTGAAGTTCTTGGATGTTTCCCCCAGTTTTTGGGATAAGTCTTTGTATACTTTACAAGAGTCTGCGCCAAGTCTAGCGTTGCATGCGATGCCTATTTTTATTGCACTTTTACGATGACCCTGGCGATTGCGTAAACTTTACCTGGAGTGACCGGAATTCCGTTGCTGAGGCGTTCCAGGGTAGCGGTGAAGTGTCGCTCAGAAATAAAAGTTTTATAGCTGCCAGATGGAGGCGATCCTTTAAGCACCGAAAACCATGCTTTTGGAGTAGTCTCAACCGGATCGCCTAAAAATGATATTGCAGTGTTTCCATCTTGAATGCGAATGCCTATTCCAGTAGCGATATCTGGGTTATTGCCATAGCCTTCGGAGAGCATGTATCTTAATTCGCCGTTAGTAACCAAACCCAATTTTTGGGCCGTATCAAAGGCGCTTTGGGAAACCTGTATACCCATGGCGGTTTGGTTTTTATTCGTACCTGAATCAACGCCATAATCGCATTCGGTCTGAACTGAAAAGTCGGCTTCGCGTTTTTCGTCATTCTGAAGTTCTTGCAATGTGATGGGGATGAAATATACGCTTGGCGTCACATTGCGTACTACGCATGATGCCAGAAAGCTGAGCGATGCAGCATTCCGCATACCATAGGCAACGCCGCTGCTAAATTTATAGTTATATGCCGAATCTTCGCCATCATTATCTGAATTGAGTCCAGGCCCTCTCAGAGCGACATAGGCATTGGGCTGCGTACAGCTATAATTCCAAGGTTGGATGCCATAATCATTAGCCATTCCGGTGCCGCACTTGCTATTGCTGCCAATCTGATTTCTGGTCGATACCCGCGCCAGTTCAGCCTGTACTGGACTCAGATGCTTTGCCTTGATCAGGATTTTCTTGCCTTGCACATCGTAATTCGTGAGCTTAGCTGACTGCCAGTAACGTGTGAACACCTTGCCCGATCTAGCATGCGTGATCTTGAGTGCCATATAAGGGAAGTAGGTCTGATAATAGCCTGGCATGCCATCCCGAGCGCCAACGTCAAAGAAACCGCCGACCCGGTCATCACCATTGGTAGCAAAAACCTCGTAGAGTTGATCCTTATCCGCCAGATCGCAAGTCCACAGCACGGTTTCGTCATCGATGCCGACAGCATTGCCCGCCGTCGCAACCGTCGATCCCAGTATGGTTCCCACTGGCTGCAATGCGGCACTAGCGAGATTGATTCCGCCAAATTTGAGTTGAGATGAAGAGTTATCCATGCTGACGTTGGTTTTACGCTGGCAAATTGCTTGAGCCTGTGAGAAAAGTGAAAATAAAACAAAAAATAAAAGAGTACGCACAAAAACTCCGTCTAAAATGGTCATTTCAGGTGCATTAAAAGATAGCTTACCGGAGTGATAGGGAGAGCAACCCCGAAGCGCTGCACGATGGAAGCAACGATACCGTCACCGTCGAGACCGCAGCCTGCCAGCAATTGCGCAACGTCGCCGTGGTCGATGAAACGATCCGGCAGACCTAGGTGTAACAAAGGTTTGACGATGCCGGCGGCAGCCAGGGCTTCAGCCACGGCAGCGCCGGCGCCACCCATGATGCAGCCCTCTTCCACCGTGACCAGCGCCTCGCAGTCAGCAGCCAGTTGCTTGACCAGTTCGATGTCGAGCGGCTTGATGAATCGCATGTTGGCGACGGTGGCGTCAAGTCTGTCACCGGCTTTCAATGCCGGCGCGACCATGGTGCCGAACGCCAGAATCGCGATGCCCTTGCCTTCACGCCGTATTTCGCCCTTGCCGAGCGCAAGCGTGGTCAATGTCTTGCTGACGGCGACGCCGGGGCCGGAGCCACGCGGATAGCGCACCGCCGCCGGCCCCTGGTAGGCAAACGCGGTCGACAGCATCTGGCGGCATTCGTTTTCATCCGAGGCGGCCATGAGTACCATGTTGGGAATGCAGCGCAGGTAGGCCAGATCGTAGTTGCCGGCGTGCGTGGCGCCATCGGCGCCGACCAGGCCGGCGCGGTCCAGCGCGAAGGTGACGTCCAGGTTTTGCAGCGCAACGTCATGGATCAGTTGATCGTAGGCGCGTTGCAGGAAGGTCGAATAAATCGCCACCACCGGCTTCAAACCCTCGCACGCCATGCCGGCGGCAAAGGTCACCGCGTGCTGCTCGGCGATGCCGACGTCGTAATAACGCTCAGGAAACTGCTGCGCAAACTGGACCATGCCCGATCCTTCACGCATGGCCGGCGTGATTCCGATCAGGGTCTTGTCCTGCTGCGCCATGTCGCATAGCCATTCGCCGAACACCTGCATATAGGTCAGCTTGCTGGCGGCGGCCGGTTTGACGCCTTCATCCGGATCAAATTTGCCGGGACCGTGATAGAGCACCGGATCAGCTTCGGCCAGTTTGTAGCCCTGGCCCTTTCTGGTAACCACGTGCAGAAATTGCGGTCCTTTGAGGTTCTTCAGGTTTTGCAGCGTCGGGATCAAGGAATCGAGGTCGTGTCCATCGATCGGTCCGATGTAGTTGAAGCCGAATTCCTCGAACATGGTGGCCGGCACGATCATGCCCTTGGCATGTTCTTCGAAACGTTTGGCCAATTCCAGCACCGGTGCCGGCAGCATGGACTTGCCGACGCTCCTGGCCTTGGCGTAGAACTGTCCGGACATCAGGCGCGCTAGATAGCGATTGAGCGCACCGACCGGCGGTGAAATCGACATATCATTGTCGTTGAGGATCACCAGCAGGTTGACATCTTCACAGATGCCGGCGTTGTTCAACGCCTCGAAGGCCATGCCGGCAGTCATCGCGCCGTCGCCGATGACAGCAATCGCGTGGCGCTCCTCGCCTTTGGTCCTGGCGGCCAGAGCCATACCCAGGGCGGCGGAAATCGAAGTCGAGGAATGGGCGGTGCCGAAGGTGTCGTATTCGCTCTCGACGCGGCGCGGAAAACCGGAAATGCCGTTGCACTGTCGCAGCGTCGGCATCTGGTCGCGGCGACCGGTCAGGATCTTGTGCGAATAGGTCTGATGGCCGACGTCCCAGACGATGCGGTCTTTCGGTGTGTTGAACACGTAGTGCAAGGCGATCGTCAGCTCGACCGCACCGAGATTGGAAGAAAGATGCCCGCCGGTCTTCGCTACCGAATCGAGCAGGAAGGCGCGCAGTTCGCCAGCCAATGGCTTTAACTGGGTACGCGGGAGTTGCCGCAAATCGGCTGGACTGTTTATCGTATCAAGCATGCCGGGATAGTCTCGTTTCTGTTAATCTGCTGCGCTGCCAACACGCTCTCAGGCCTTGCGTTGCACGATCAGATCGGCAAGCTCATGCAGGCGCCGTGCCCTGTCACCGAATTGCGCCAATACCTGATGCGCATCATGACGCAATTTTTCCGCCAGCGCCTGCGATGCGTCCAAGCCGAGGATCGATACATAGGTTGGCTTGTTGCCGGCAGCATCCTTGCCGGCGGTCTTGCCAAGCGTCAGGGAATCCGCCGTTGCGTCGAGAATATCATCGACCACCTGGAACGCCAGGCCAATCGCGCTTGCGTAGGCATCCAGCGCCGCCGCTTCCGACGCCGACAGCAGCTTGCCGCTGTAGGCGCCGAGAAGAACGGAGGCATGCAGCAACGCGCCTGTCTTGAGCCGGTGCATCTGTTCCAGTTCCGCCAGCGACAGGCTCATACCGACGCTGGCTAGATCGATGGCCTGGCCGCCGCACATGCAGGTCGAGCCAGCGGCCAGCGCCAGCAGGTTCAGCATCTTCAACTGACGCGCAGCCTGCTGATCGCCCAGCGGCGCCGACAGGACGGCGAACGCCTGCGCCTGCAAGGCATCACCCACCAGCAAGGCAGTCGGCTCATCATACCGGATATGCACGGTCGGCTTGCCGCGACGCAGAGCATCATCATCCATGCACGGCATGTCGTCATGTACCAGCGAGTAGGCATGGATCATTTCCACTGCGGCGGCGGCCCGCGCCAACAGTTGCTCTGAAGCATCGAACAGCTCGCCGGCAGCATACAGCAGCAAGGGCCGCACACGCTTGCCGCCGCCTAGGGCAGTGTAGCGCATGGCCTCATGCAAACGACGCGCCGGCATTGCCGTGGCAGCCGGCAAATAAGTGTCGAGCGTCGCTTCCATGCCCTCCTGGATATGTTGCATCCAGTCAATAAAAGACATGGTGACCGCTATCCCTGCATTCATTCGCGCGTCTCCGCAACATCGGTGATCAGCGGCTTGAGCATATCGCCTTCCAGCACCTTGACCTGCTCATCTATCCTGTCCAGTTGCACCGCGCAGAATTTGACCAGCTCCGCGCCCCGCCTGTACGCCGCGGCCAAGGCTTCCAGCGGCAATTCGCCGGCTTCCATCTGGACGACCAGCCGCTCCAGCTCCTGCATGGCAGCATCGAACGAGGCAGGCTGAGTCACTTTGGCAGGATTCTTTGGCATAGCAGTCATTTTGGATACGGTCCGTCATTTTAGTGCAAACCGCCAGATAGGCGCTTAGAACGTGTCGACGATCTCATCAGTTTCCTGATAAGGCGAACCAGGGTTTTGTGGCATAATCGCAGCTTCATCCGAAATTTCCTTTTCATACCATTTGAACACAGGTTTTTGCGGATTCTTTCTCTCTTAGGTTGGTGCAAATTAATTTGGGGGCGGAGATGTCCGATCTTGCTATTTTTGCCAAACTGGCGCGCGCTAACACGCAACTACCGGTCGATGTCTATTTTGACGAGACATTTTTCAGGCGCGAAATTCACCAATTGTTTCAGCAAGGCCCACGCTATGCAGGTCATGAACTGATGGTTCCCGATGTCGGCGATTATGCAAGCTTGCCATGGGAAAACGAAGGTCGCATACTGGTGCGCAATGCGCAGGGTATCGAGCTGATTTCCAATGTCTGCCGTCATCGTCAAGCCAAAATGCTGAACGGTCGCGGTAACACGCACCATATCGTCTGCCCGCTGCATCGCTGGACTTATGATCTCAAGGGCGAGTTGATCGGCGCGCCGCATTTCAGCGAGACGCCTTGCCTGAATCTGCCCAGGACACCGCTGCAGCGATGGAACGGTCTGCTGTTCGAGAACGATGACAAGGGTTGCGTCAACGTCGCTGCCCAATTGCGTCAGCTGGGCGTCGACAGAGAACTGGATTTTTCCGGTTATCTGTTCGATCACGTCGAAATCCATACCTGCGATTACAACTGGAAGACGTTCATCGAAGTCTATCTGGAAGACTACCATGTCGACCCTTTCCATCCCGGCCTGGGCAGCTTCGTCAGTTGCGACAATCTGACATGGGAGTTCGGCAAAAACTACAACGTGCAAACCGTGGGTATCAATCACGGCCTGACCAGGTCCGGTTCGCCGGCTTACAGGAAGTGGCAGGAGCAGGTGCTGCGCCTGGACGACGGCCAGTTGCCGAAATACGGCGCGATCTGGCTGACGCTCTATCCCAACATCATGGTCGAGTGGTATCCGTATGTGCTGGTAGTGTCGACGCTGTGGCCGAGCGGTCCGCAAAAAACCACCAATGTGATTGAGTTCTACTACCCGGAAGAAATCGCCCTGTTCGAACGCGAGATGGTGGAAGCCGAGCGTGCTGCCTACATGGAAACCTGCGCCGAAGATGACGAGATCGCCCTGCGCATGGATGCCGGCCGACGTATCCTGATGCAACGTGGCACCAGCGAAGTCGGTCCGTACCAATCGCCGATGGAAGACGGCATGCAACATTTCCACGAATGGTACCGATCGCAGATCGCCGTGCAGGAAAATTGACGCTCGAGGTGGTGCGGCGCGCTCATGGGGCGCCCCTGAACGATGCGCATCGTTCACCCCCGTTTAGATCCGCTAACGGATCTTAAACAAAAAACAGGAAAGTCATCACCACAAACAATGGCATCAGGATAACCAGCGGCCATAGCATATAACCAAAGAAAGATGGCATCTTGATGCCACGGTCTTCTGCAATTGCCTTGATCATCATGTTGGGAGCATTGCCGATATAGCTGTTGGCTCCCATGAATACAGCGCCGGCCGAAATCGCCGCCAACGTAGAACCGAGCGTCGTCATCAACGTATGCGCATCGCCCGAAGCGGTATAGAAGAACACCAGGTAGGTCGGCGCGTTGTCGAGGAACGACGACCACGCGCCGGTGATCCAGAAATACATGGTATCGATGGGCTGCCCATCAGCGCCGGTGACAGTGCGCACCACCGCGCCGAAAGCGCCTGCTTCGCCGGCGCGCAACATGGCGATGACGGGAATGATGGTCACAAAAATACCGGCGAACAGTTTCCCCACTTCGATGATCGGCCCCCAGGAAAAATCATTGCCTGCATGCGCCGTTTTCGGCGTACACCACAAGGAAACCAGAATGACCGCGATCAAGGCGACATCGCGCAACAGGTTCTGCAGCGTGACCGGCGTGCCCATGACAGAGAATGCGATTCCCGGTTTCCAGAAACCGCTCATCAGCACCAGTCCGATCACCGCCAGCAACAGGACAACATTACATTTTCCTTCCACGCGGATACCGGAACCGGGTGTCGTGTCGATGGCTGGAGGCAGATCTTCCTCTTTGTTTTGATAGTAATGACGATCCAGAAAATAAAAAATCACCAGCAACGATACACAGACGAATAGCGTCTCCAGCAATATATTTTGCAAGGTCCAGAAAAAATCCACGCCGTTGAGAAAACCCAGGAACAACGGCGGATCACCCAGCGGTGTGAGCGAGCCGCCGGCATTGGCCACCAGGAAAATAAAGAACACCACGATATGCACCGCATGCTTGCGCTGATCGTTGGCGCGAATCAGCGGGCGAATCAGCAGCATCGAGGCGCCGGTCGTTCCCATCAGGCTCGCCAGTACCGTACCCAGCGCCAGCAGACCCGTATTGAGCGCCGGCGTGCCATGCAGCTTGCCGCGCACGCAGATGCCGCCGGCGACCACGAACAACGCCGTCAACAAGACAATGAAAGGAATGTATTCCGCCAGCAAGGCATGCACCGCCCCAGCCACCGTCGCATGAACGCCGAATGCGACCGCAAACGGCAGCAGGAACGCTGCCGCCCAGACAAAGGAAATCTTGCCGAAATGCCGATGCCAGAAAGACGCGCATAACAAAGGCCCGAGCGCAATCGACAGCAGCAGACCAACGAAAGGAATCCCCCACCACCCCGACAGGGCGCTGCCATCGGCATCGGCGGCAAAAACCGGATTGGGAAACAGTAAAACAAGAATGAACGCAACTGGCGCTATCCGTTCTTTTTTGCGCAACTGAATCCCGCTCATTGAATCTCGAACACCTGCCGCAAATACTTCAGATACGCTTCATCGTCACACATGTTCTTGGCCGGTGTGTCGGACAGTTTCGCGACCGGCTGGCCATTACAGCGCAGCATTTTCATGACCACCTGCAGCGGCGTGTAACCGAGATCGTTGGTCAGATTGGTGCCGACGCCGAAAGCTACTTTCGCGCGCTCCTTGAAGTGCAGATAGAGCGATACCACTTTGCCGAAATCGAGACTGTCTGAAAACACCAGCACCTTGCTCTTGGCTTCGACGCGGTTATCGCGGTAATGCGCGAGCAGACGCTCGCCCCACTCGAACGGATCGCCGGAATCATGACGCGCGCCATCGAACAGCTTGCAGAAATACATATCGAAATCGCGCAGGAAAGCGTCCATGCCGTAAACATCCGACAAGGCAATGCCGAGATCGCCGCGATATTCACGCGCCCACACGTCAAAACCGTAAGTCTGTGAATCGCGCAGGCGCGGACCAAGCGCCTGGCAGGCTTGCAGATACTCGTGCGCCATCGTACCCAGCGGCGTCAGGTCGTGCTGCATCGCGAACTGCACATTGGAGGTGCCGGCGAAATGGCTGCCCATGCGCTCCTTCATGGTCAGGATCACCTCCGCATGCCAACTGCGCGAGAAACGGCGGCGCGTGCCATAGTCGGCGATCTTGCAGCCTTCCAGCAAGGGATTGCCATTCAGCAGCGCGATCTTGTCGAGCAGGCGCGCGCGGCCGGTTGCATAATCGGGAGCACGCTGGGTCGCGCGGAAATATACCTCATTGACGATGGCCAGCACCGGCACTTCGAACAGAATGGTGTGCAGCCACGGTCCTCTGACCTGGATGTCGATCTCGCCGTTACCGGCCGGCGACGGCGCGACGCTGATGTATTTTTCGTTGAGGTGAAACAGGCCGAGAAAATCGACGAAGTCGCTTTTGATGAAGCGGAAACAGCGCAGATAATCCAGCTCCTGTTCCTGGAAACGCAACCGGCACAGCGCGGCGATTTCCATCCTGATTTCGTCGATGTACGGCGTCAGATCGACATCTTCATTGCGGCATTTGAAACGGTATTCGACCTGGGCGCACGGGAAATGATGCAGCACCACCTGCATCATGGTGAATTTATACAAATCGGTATCGAGCAAAGAAGAAATGATCATATGTTCTGGCGACGCGCGCAGCATCACCTGCAAAAATGCTGGGGAAATGCAAACGGATACTATCTTAACTTACCGCGCCGCATCTGCACGCATGGTGAAAACTCATTTCACTGCTGCCTCCAGACATGCATGCCTCTCGCTACTTCATATTTACTTATACGTAATCTGTATAAACCCCCGTTTGTGAGAAAAATTGAATTGCCTTAAAATGTGCGGTCGTTCAGCCGGTTGATTTTATGGAGACTGTTGTCTAGGCAGCGGGTTGGTATTGCCTGGATTCCGGTTGGATTTGACATCGGTTTCAAAGAAATTTACAGATAGGACTGGTATGACCCATGTTGTGACCGAATCCTGCATCCGCTGCCGTTATACGGACTGCGTCGATGTATGTCCGGTCGATTGCTTCCGCGAAGGTCCGAATTTTCTCGCCATTGACCCAGATGAATGCATCGACTGCGCCGTGTGCGTTGCGGAATGTCCGGTCAATGCAATCTATGCGGAAGAAGACGTCCCGTCCGACCAGCAGAAATTCATCAGGCTCAATGAGCAGCTGGCGCGTAGCTGGCCCTCCATCACCAAGACCAAAGCCCCTCTGGCAGATGCTGACGAATGGAAAGACGCCAGGAACAAACTGGAGTTCCTGCAACGCTAAATGGGCTGTGTCTGCGCGGCGTCGGCGTTTCGTATCGCAACCAGCGCTCCCGGACGCACGAGCTTCACATAGCCGCATCACCAAGACCGGGAGTGTCCGCGCCGATCCGCCTTGACCGGTCGCCAATTGCGCCTGCTCTCCTCAACTGAAACGGGAACTGGATTTTTTATGGATAATTTCAAGATTGCAGCCGTCGATGCCGGTAAAACGACACCGATAGAAACGGATGCCGTCATCATCGGCGCCGGTCCTGTCGGCCTGTTCCAGGTATTCGAACTGGGCCTACTGGAAATCAGGGCGCACGTCATCGACTCACTCACCAACATCGGTGGCCAATGCACCGAGTTGTACCCGGACAAGCCG